>NZ_JBEPSG010000004.1:0-322215 GCF_040548715.1 Stenotrophomonas sp. 2694 | reverse complement strand
GTGGGTCCGGTTGCGGGGGTGTGAGCGCCATGGATGGCGCGACCGAGCTTACATGGACGTACTTGCAGCGTCCCCCGCAACCGGACCCACCCCGCCATCCCGCAGGAACCCCGCTGTTGCCGTTGCATTTGCGGTTGCTTCGGCTGTTGCTTCGGCTGTTGCCGTGGCCTCTGCGGGTGCCGGGCGCAGCCCGGCTGTGACCCTACCTTCGGACCTGGCCTTCGCCGCGCACCACGAACCGTTCGACTGTCAGCGCTTCCAGCCCCATCGGGCCATAGGCGTGCAGGCGCGTGGTGGAGATGCCGATCTCGCTGCCGAGGCCAAGCTGGCCACCATCGGAAAAACGCGAAGACGCGTTGACCATCACCACCGCCGAGCGCAATGCGCTGACGAAACGCTCGGCACTGGCTACGTCTTCAGTGGCGATCACTTCGGTGTGGTCGGAGGTATAGGTACGGATGTGCGCGATCGCTGCATCAAGATCGTCGACCACGCGGACCGCCAGTACCAGATCAAGGAATTCGGCGGCATAGTCGTCTTCGCTGGCCGCGGTGCTCCCCGGCAGCAATGGCTGCGCGCGCTCGTCTGCGCGCAGCTGCACGCCACGTTCGGCCAGCGCCTGTGCAGCACGCGGCAGGAACACTGCGGCAATGTCCCGGTGCACCAGCAGGGTTTCCAGTGAATTGCACGCGGACGGGCGACTGCACTTGCCGTCCACCAGCAGATCGACTGCTTTGTCGAGATCGGCACTGGCATCGACGAACTGGTGGCAGACGCCCTTGTAGTGCTTGATCACCGGGACCCGTGCGTGCTCGGCGACGAAGCGGATCAGGCCTTCGCCACCGCGCGGGATGGCCAGGTCGATCAGCTCGTGCAGCTGCAGCAGTTCCAGCATTGCTTCGCGACGCAGGTCGGTCAGCACCGTCACAGCGGCAGGGGGCACGCCGTTGGCCTTCAATGCCCCCGCCAACGCCTGGGCGATGGCGGTATTGGAATGGATCGCCTCCGAGCCGCCACGCAGGATCACGCCGTTGCCCGCCTTCAGGCACAGCGCGGCGGCTTCGGCGGTCACGTTCGGGCGAGCTTCGTAGATCATCGCGATCACTCCCAGCGGCACGCGCACTTTCTGTACGCGGATGCCGTTCGGACGCACGTCGTCGCGGGTCACCTGCCCGACCGGGTCCGGCAGGCCGGCCACCTCGCGCACGGCGTCGGCCATCGCCAGCAGGCGCGCGGGGTCAAGTGCCAGGCGGTCGAGCATCGCGCTGCCCACGCCTTTGTCGCGGGCGGCGGCCAGGTCGCGTGCATTGCCTGCAAGAATCTGTCCGGCATTGACCTCCAGCGCCTGCGCCATCGCCTGCAGCAGTGCCCTGCGCGCATCGCTGTCCAGGCCGGCAACCACCTGGGCCGCGTCGCGGCAGGCACGGGCCTGCGATTCGATCTCACTCATCGGCATATCCTGCAGTAGGTTCATGGCAGCACCAGATCGTCGCGATGGACGACGGTACCGCCGTAGTTGTAGCCGAGCACGGTCTGGATGTCGCGGGTGTGGCGGCCGGCAATGCGGCGCACGTCATCGGCGGCGTACTGGCTCACTCCACGGGCCACGCACACCCGGCCGGCGTCGGTGTTCCAGCATACCTGCACCATGTCACCGCGCCGGAACGCGCCGTCGGCACCGGTGATGCCACCGGGCAACAGCGATGCCCCCTTCTCGCGCATCGCCTGGGCGGCGCCGGCATCGATCAGGATCGCGCCTTCGGCGAGCGGAGCGTGGCGCAGCCAGTGCTTGCGGGCCGCCTCACGGCTGCGTGCTGCATGGATACGGGTGCCGAACAGGCGATCCTGCGCCAGCGCGCGCACCACCTCGCCACTGCGGCCGTTGAACAGGTAGGTTTCGATGCCAACACGGCCGGCCTTGGCTGCGGCCTCCAGCTTGGTGCGCATGCCGCCGGTACCGGCGACCGAACCGGCGCCGCCAGCCATCGCCAGCACGGCATCGTTCAACTCGGCCACTTCATGCAGTGGCCGGGCATCGGCATGCGTGCGCGGATCGGCACTGTAGAGACCGTCGATGTCGGTGGCGATGAACAGCGCATCGGCATCGACCAGCGCTGCCACCGTCGCGGCCAGGTTGTCGTTATCACCGAGCTTGAGCTCATCCACCGAAACGGTGTCGTTCTCGTTGACCACCGGCAGCGCGCCCAGCCGCAGCAGCTCGTTGAGGGTTGCCCGCGCATTGAGATAGCGGCGGCGGTTGCGCAGATCGTCATGGGTCAGCAGCACCTGCGCCACCGGGCGCTCGAAGAAGCGCTGCCACAGACCGATCAGCTGCGCCTGGCCCAGGGCCGCCAACGCCTGCCGCGCCGCCATCGCAGCACCGGGTTCATCGGCCCGGGGCAGGATCGCGCGGCCGGCAGCGACCGCGCCGGAGGAAACGATGACGACCTCGCGCCCGGCCAGCACGTTGGCCGAAACGAACTGGGCCAGGCCCAGCGCGTGGCGCGGCGACAGGCCACCACCGTCGGCGGCCAGCAGGCTGCTGCCAACCTTGAGCACGGCGCGCCGCCACGACGGCAGCGCTTGTTCGGGGAACGGCGATGCAACGTGGGCGGCGTGGACAGTCATCAGGGGCGCCTCAGCGGGTATTCCATTCATGGACGCTCAGCGCCGATGCCTGCATCGTCACCAGCGGATCGGTGGCGACGATGGCCTGCGCCTGCGCGAGGCTGTCGAGGTTGCACAGGACATAGGCGCCACCGCTGCCGTCGGCAAAGCCGCCGGTCAGCTGCAGCCGGCCCTCGGCCTGCAACGCATCGAGGAAGTCGCGGTGCGGCTGCACCACGGCGTCGGTGAAGCCCGGCAGGCGCATCGCCAGCACCAGGTAGACGGTGCCGGCCATCAGGACAGCGCCTGCCAGCGCGCGCGCAGTTCATCCAGGCGCAGGTCCGACGCCGAACCCGGCGATACGCGCGCCGCCAGGCTGCCTTCCGGCGTGCGCCCCTGCCCGGCACTGTCGGCACCGGCAGCAGCAGCCTTGTAGGCCTCGCGGAACGGTACGCCCGCTACCGCAGCTTCCACCGCGACATCGGTGGCATACATCCCCGAATCGATCGCTGCACGCAGCTTGTCATCGCGCCATTCCAGGTTGGCCAGCAGCGCCGGCAGCAGTTCAAGCGCGGCCAGGCCGCGCCCGAAGCCGTGGAAGATGGCGCCCTTGGACGACTGCAGGTCGCGGTGGTAGCCCGACGGCAGCGACAGCAGCTGCTCGATTTCGGTGCGTGCAGCGGCGACGCTGGCATGGGTCGCCCGCATCAGCTCGATCACGTCCGGATTGCGCTTGTTGGGCATGATCGAACTGCCGGTGGTGTACTGCGCCGGCAACGCGACGAAACCGAATTCGGCGCTGGTGAACAGCGACAGGTCCCAGGCAATGCGGCGCAGGTCCAGGGTCGCGCCGCCCAGCGCTTCCAGCGCAGCCAGTTCGAACTTGCCACGCGACAGCTGCGCGTAGATCGGCGAAATCTGCATGCGCGCAAAGCCGAGCGCGGCGGTGGTGTGCTCGCGATCCAGCGGCAGGTTCACGCCGTAACCGGCGGCGGTGCCAAGCGGATTGGCATCGACCAGTGCATGGGTATCGCGGGCACGCACGGCGTTGTCGATGAAGGCTTCGGCCCAACCGGCCCACCACATGCCGGCCGAGGACACCACGGCACGCTGGATGTGCGTGTAACCGGGAATCGGCAGATGCTGCTCGGCCTGCGCACGGTCAAGTGCCACCTTTGCCACTTCGGCGCTGACCTGCGCCACGCGCTGCAGCTTTTCCTTCAACCACAACCGGGTGGCGACCAGGATCTGGTCGTTGCGGCTGCGGCCGGTGTGGATCTTGCGGCCGGCATCACCCAGGCGTTCGGTCAACCGTGCCTCGATCGCCGAATGGCCATCCTCATACTGCGTATCCAGTACGAAGCGGCCTTCGCGGAAGTCCTGCGCCAGCACCTCAAGTTCACGCAGCAACCCGGCCAGTTCGTCGGCGCTGAGGATGCCGATGTGCTGCAGGCCCTGCGCATGCGCGGCGCTGGCAGCAATGTCATGCAGGAAGAACTCGCGATCGAGGATCACGTCGTCGCCGGCGAGGAAGGTCTGGATCTGGGCATCGACAGCGACGCCTGGCTTCTGCCAAAGAAGGTCTGCCATGGGGAGCTCCTGTACGGTTTCAGTGCGGGATCGACGTCAGTTCGTCGATGCCCAGCGCAAGATTGAGGTTCTGCATGGCCTGGGTGGCCGCGCCCTTGAGCAGGTTGTCCAGGGTCGCCACCACCACCACCCGCTTGCCGCCCGGGGCCAGGGTGAAGCCACCGACCTGGGCACCGTGGCGGCCAGCGATGCGGCTCACCCACGGCGCCTCGTCCACGACCTCGATGAGTGCTTCACCGGCGTAGGCGTGCTGGAAGCGCTCGACGATCTGCTCGCGGGTCTGCACGCGGTTCAACCACAGGTTGGCGGTGAGGGTGATGCCACGGAAATGCGGCGCGACGTGCGGCATGAATTCGACCGCCACGCCCAGCTGCACGGAAACCTCGCGCTCATGCACGTGGTTGGTCAGCGCGTACGGCATCAGGTTGTCGGCCAGCAGTTCAACGTTGTTCTTGTCCGACGGCGAGGTGCCCGCACCCGAGTAGCCGGACACGCCGAAGCACTGCGGCGGACCAGCCAGCAGATCCAGCAGCGGATGGATCGCCAGCTGCATCGCGGTGGCATAGCAGCCGGGGTTGCTGATGTGCTTCTGTCCGCGGTAACGGCTGCGGGTAAGCTCGGGCAGGCCGTAGTACCAGGTGTTGTCGAAACGGTAGTCGGCCGACAGGTCGACGATCACCGTGTCCGGCTTCGCCGTTTCCAGCGCCGCCACGAACGGCGCGGCCAGGCCGTTGGGCAGGGCCAGGATCACCGCGTCCACGCCCTTGGCGGCAACGGCGTCGGCGTCGAGATTCTCGAACTGCAGTTCGCCCTGCCATTGCGGGTAGTGGTCGGACACGCGCTGCCCGGCCAGTTCGCGCGAGGACACGAAGCCCAGCTGCAGGTTCGGATGCGCTGCCACCAGGCGGATCAGCTCGGCGCCGGTATGGCCGCGGGCGCCGACGATGCCGACGGTGAACGAGGAGGAAGTGCTCATGCGTGCGTGCTCATGCGTGCGAATCGAGGCGGTGCTGCAGGTGGCGTTTCACGCCCTGCCATTCCGCATCGATGATGGAGAAGATGACGGTGTCGCGCGGCGTGCCGTCGGGATGCCGGCGGTGATTGCGCAGCACGCCATCCTGCTTGGCGCCCAGGCGTGCGATCGCGGTGCGCGAGGTGAAGTTGAACCAGCTGGTTTCAAACACCACGCTCAGGCATTCCAGCCGCTCGAAGGCATGGCTGAGCAGCATCAGCTTGGTTTCGGAGTTGACCCCGGTGCGCTGCACCGATTCGCCATACCAGGTGTAGCCGATGCTCAGCCGCGGTACGTCCGGTTGCAGATCGTAGTAACGGGTGGTGCCGACGATCTGGTCGTTGGCATCGAACACCACGAATGGCAGCACCTTGCCTTCGGCCTGTGCCTGCAGCGCGGCCTGCACATAGCCGGTCATGGCCTTCGCATCGGGCACCTGGGTGTACCAGAGCCTGGACAGCGCGCCTTCGCCCAACGCGCCGCGCAGGCCGTCGATGTGGCTCATCTGCAGCGGTTCCAGCCGCGCATGCGTGCCGGTCAACGTGGGTACCCGGGTCCAGTCTGCGTGGTTCATCGCGCTCAGCCCTCCAGGCTCGGCGCACGCACCGCGCAGTGGTCGACATAGGTCCTGATCCGGTCGATGCCATCGGCACCGTACCAGAACACCTTCCAATGACCCTGCTTGTAGCAGCCATCGGACTCGGCGTAGTAGAAGTGGTTGATCGGGTTGCCGTTGCGCGAGCGCCAGAACAGCTGCGGGGTTTCCTCGCGCATCACGTTCCAGACCGCGCGGCCAAGCCCTTCGCCCTGCGCATCATCGAGCACGGCGAACTTGTCCAGGTACACGCCCTCGGCCTCATCGGTGAGGATCACCGCCGTGCGGTAGTTCTCGCTGACGTACGCGCGCAGCAGCGTGGTCCTCTCGAAATAGTCCGGCACCAGGGTGCGGCCGAAACTGGATTCGATCAGGCCCTTCAGGCGCGGCAGGTCCAGCTCGCTCCAGGCGGTTGCACGCAGCACCTTCTCGCCCTTGCGCACCAGCGTTCCCGAGCCCTTGTGGGTGAACAGTTCCTTGGCCAGGTCGGCCGGCCGGGTGATCGACACCGACGATTCCAGCGGCAACCGGTCCAGCAGGGACTTGATCTGTTCGATCTTCACCTTCATGCCACCGTGGATCCACGGTTGCGCGATCAGGTGGTCGTACTCGGTGGACAGGTTGATCGAATCGATCACGCTGCCCTGCTCGTCCAGCAGGCCGCCGGTACCGGTCAGGAAGATGATCTTGTACGGCTGCAGCTCCTGCACCAGTTCGTTGGCGGCGAAGTCGGCATTGACGTTGAGGATCTGCCCACCGGCGGTCTCGCCCAGGCTGGTGATGACCGGGATCGAGCCGGCACGCAGGCTGGCCTCGATCGGCGCCAGGTTGACCTTCTTCACCTCGCCGACCAGGCCGTAGGTGTCCAGGCCCAGGTACTCCGCCTCGAACACGCCGCCGGTGATGGAGGTGGCGCGCGCACCGTTCTGCTGCAGCGCTTCGACCAGGCGCAGGTTGGATTGCTGGAACACCCGGCGCACGATCGCCAGCGCTTCCGGCGAGGTCACCCGCAGGCCGTTGACCGTCTGCTTTTCAATGCCGGCGGCCGACAGTTCCGCATCCAGCTGCGGGCCGGCGCCATGCAGCACGATCGGGGTCAGGCCGACTTCCTGCAGGAACGACAGCGAGGAGGTCAGCGCGTCGAGATCGTCGCGCAGCACCGCGCCGCCGACCTTGACCACGGCGAAGCGCTTGGCGTCCAGCTGCGAAAAGCGCTTGAGGTACTGGCTGATCTCCTTCGCGCTGGCCATGCTCGAAAGCAGGCGCACGATGGTCTGGCGGGTCTGGCGGTGGGGCTGGAGGGCAGGAGACATTTCGGTTTCGTCACAGGCGGCGGTCGCCGCGTTGCAGTTCCGCCGCGCAGAAGCGCAGCGGCGTTGTGGGTCGATCAGGCGCCGGCGGCGATGATCCGGTGTACGGCATCGGTGTAGCGCTGCAGCTGCTCCAGCGTCACGAACTCATCGGCGGTGTGGGCCTGGGCGATGTCGCCCGGACCGAACACCATCGTGGTGTAGCCACCGGCCGAGAACAGCGACGCCTCGGTCCAGAAGTCCACCGCGTTGCCGATCGGCAGGTCCAGCGCGTCGGCCACGTCGCGCGCCAGCAGGCGGCGGTGCTCGGCTTCGGCGATATCCCCTGCCGGCAGGCTGGGGCCACGGAAGGTTTCGGTGAACAGCGCCGCTTCCGGTTCGGCGAAGCCGGCAAAGGTCGCCAGCAGCGCATCGATATCCATCGACGGCAGCGGCCGGAAACCAAAACGCACTTCCGCCGCCGGTGCGATCATGTTGGCCTTGATGCCACCTTCCACGCGCCCGATGTTGAAGCGCAGGCCGGTCAATCCACCGAAGCGTGCCGAGGCCAGCGATTGGACATGGTCCAGCGCGCGGTTGCCCCAGCGCATCGCCTGGTGCAGCGCACTGGCGGCTGCATCCTGCTTGCCCGACGCATGGCCGGCACGGCCGGCGAACTGCATCAGTACCGAGCTGATGCCACGATGCGCGAGCACCGCCTCGCTCATGGTCGGTTCGGCCACCAGCACCGCTTCGTACGCAATGCCCCGGGCCAGGAACGCCGCGATGCAGCGCGGATCGTTGGCTTCTTCATCGCTGGAGAACAGGAAGGCCGCGTCGCCATCACTGGCATTGGCGGCCGCCACCAGCGCCGCAGCCGCGCCCTTGATGTCACACACGCCAAGGCCGACCACGCGGTCGTCCAGGCGGCGCATCACGTGCGGGTCGGCACTCCAGTGCGGCGAGTCCGGCACGGTGTCCAGATGCACGTTGAACAGGTACTTCGGCGTGCCGCGCACGGCATACAGGCTGACCGCGCCGGCGCCATGGTCGATCACCTCCACATTGAACCCGGGCAGGTTGTCGCGCAGGTAATCGAAGATGCCACCGGTGGTGATCGCACGCGGCGGGTTGCGGGTGTCGAAGGACACCAGTGCCTGCAGGTGATCGAGCGTCTGTTCAAGCATGAATCAACAGTTCCTGTGGAATTCCGCCGGGCATGGCCCGGCGCTACCGGAACGCGTCTGGTGGAGAGCCCCCTTCTTGTTGAAGGGGGCGCGCCAACGGCGCGGGGTTGAGGTGGAAAGCGTGGTCAACCGCTCAGCGGTTGACCTGCGCGTAGAGGGTGGAGCTCATGCCGAACAGCTTGATGAAGCCCTCGGCTTCTTCCACGCCCCAGTCGGCCGACTGCGCATAGGTGGCGCCCTTGGTGTTGAGCAGGTGCGGCGACTTCACCGCAACGGCGTCGACGCGGCCGCCACGGGTTTCCAGCACCACTTCGCCGTTGACCTTGGCCTGCGAAGACTTCAGGAAGGCTTCGATGTCGGTCTTCAGCGGGTCGTGGTAGAAGCCTTCGTACACCAGCTCCACCCACTTGCGGGCCACGTCCGGCTTGAAGCGGTTCTGCTGCTTGGTCAGCACCGCATCTTCCAGCGCGCGGTGCGCGGCCAGCAGCGAGACCAGGCCCGGTGCCTCGAACACGATGCGGCCCTTCAGGCCGATCACGGTGTCGCCGGTGTACACGCCACGGCCGACGCCGTAGGGGGCAAACAGCTTGTTGAGCTGGGCCAGGATCTGCTCGCCCGGCAGTGCCTTGCCGTCGAGCTCGACAGCTTCGCCTTCGACGAACTTCAGGGTGACGGTCAGCGCCTGTTCCGGCCACTCGGCGCGCGGCGCGCACCAGCCACGGGCGCCCTCGCCCGGTGCTTCCCAACGATCGATCTCGCCGCCGGACATGGTCAGGCCCAGCAGGTTCTCGTTGATGGTGTAGGCCTGCTGCTTGGCGCGCACGCCGAAGCCACGCTCTTCCAGGTACTTCTGCTCGTAGGCGCGGGTCTGGGTGTGTTCCTTCTGGATCTCGCGGATCGGCGCGATGATCTGGTAGTCACCCAGGGCCTTCACTGCCAGGTCGAAGCGCACCTGGTCGTTGCCCATGCCGGTGCAGCCGTGGGCGATGATGTTGGTGCCCAGTTCGGCAGCGCGCTTGAGCGCGGCATCGACGATCAGGTAACGGTCCGACACCAGCAGCGGGTACTGGCCCTGGTAGCCCTCGCCGGCCCACACGAACGGCTTGACGAAGCCGGACCAGATGGCCGGACCGCCATCGACGGTCTGGTGGCTGGTGACACCCAGCTCGGCGGCACGCTTCTCGATGAAATCGCGCTCTTCGTCATCCACGCCGCCGGTATCGGCGAACACGGTATGCACGTTGTAGCCGCGCTCCTGCAGGTACGGCACGCAGAAGCTGGTATCAAGGCCGCCGGAGAAGGCGAGAACGACGTCTTTGTTGCTCATGGGGGGGTATGTCCTGGTAGCGCCGGGCCATGCCCGGCGGATTGTCTGGAATGCGTGAACGACGTACGGAAATCAGCGGCCGGCAACAGCAGCCATGATCGCCTTCTGCACATGCAGGCGATTCTCGGCTTCGTTGATGGCGATGCACTGCGGCGAATCCATCACGCCGTCGGTCGCCTTGACGTTGCGACGCAGCGGCAGGCAGTGGCTGAACACGCCGTTGTTGGTCAGGGCCATCTTCCGCTCGTCGACGATGAAGTGCTTGAACTGGTCGCGGATCGGCTTCTCCGGCTCCCAGTTGCCGAAGAACGGCAGCGCGCCCCAGCTCTTGGCGTAGACCACGTCGGCACCGGCATAGGCACTGTCGATGTCATGGCTGATCTTCAGCGAACCACCGCTCTCGGCCACGTTCTGCTCGGCCCAGCCCATGTAGCGCTCGTCGAGGATGTAGTCGGCGGTCGGGCACAGCAGCGTCACGTCCATGCCCATGCGGGTGGCGATGGTCAGCGCCGAGTTGGCCACTGCGGTGTTCAGCGGCTTGGGGTGGTAGGTCCAGGTCAGCACGTACTTCTTGCCGCGCAGGTCCTGGGTACCGAAATGCTCCTGCAGGGCCATCACGTGCGCCAGTTCCTGGCACGGATGGGTGATGGTCTCCATGTTGATCACCGGCACCGGCGAGTATCTGGCGAAACTCTCGAGCACGACGTCCTGGCGGTCGTAGGCCCAGTCGACGAACTTCGGGAACGCGCGCACGGCAATGATGTCGCAGTAGCGGCCGAGCACCTTGGCTACTTCAGCGATGTGCTCTTCGGTATCGCCGTCCATCACCGTGCCGAGGTTGAACTCGATCGGCCATGCATCCTTGCCCGGCTGCAGCACCACTGCGTGGGCACCGAGCTGGAACGCGCCCAGCTCGAAACTGGTGCGGGTGCGCATGGACGGATTGAAGAACACCAGCGCGATCGACTTGCCCTTGAGCTGGTCGCCGAGCTTGTTGCGCTTGAACAGCGCAGCCTGGGTCAGCAGCGCGTCAAGTTCGCTGCGGCTCCAGTCCTGGGTGTTCAGGAAGTGCTTGGGGGACATCATCATTCCTTGCATGAGCGGCGCCGAGGGTCGACGCGGTGGAAGGTGGAAGGGAAAACCGGAAACCAGGGTGGTACGAAAAGGTTGCAGATGAAGCTTTCAGAACGCGGAAACGAAAAAACCCAGCCGGCGGGCTGGGTTTTTTTCGGACGAACAGCAGAAAGCTCCGGATTACCCAGCGAGAATGTGGGGTTCCGGTCGACGGGCACGCGACGTCATGCCAGTGGCCTGGCGGGCGGCGCTGCTGTCGTGCTGGAAGTCGGTGAGCTTCATTGGTCGGCAATCTTTACATGCGGCCGGGGCCGGCGCAAGAGGCCGGCGTCGCAGAATCAGGGGGTGCCGGCGGCAGCCTGCTCCGGGCCCACCCAAGGGGTGATCGAAACCCGGATCTTCAGCCGGTTGCCCGGGTCTTCCGGCAGCCGTGAACGGTACTTGGTGCCCTTGTAGACATAGTCCACGTCATAGGCAATGGGGCGGCGGAACTCGCGTCCGACGGGCACGATACGACAGTCCCGGGTCAGCATCGGGCCCGTGTTGGCCGGCGCCGGGGCGGGGGCTTCGGCCGGCAGTTCCTCCAGCACCTCCTCGTCGCTGCGCTTGAACATCGAGCGAACCGAATCCCAGAGGCGGCCGATGCGGCCCTTGTCCTCCACCGGCTCCTCGCCGGTGACATTGACCGGGGCCAGGGTACGGGTCGAGACCGGCTCGCAGTGCTCCTCGGTGCGGGTGGCACGCAGGGTCTGGAACACCGGCTCCACGTTGAGCACCTGGGCGTAGTCGAACTTCACGTTCTCCACGATCACCACCCGGTTGCGCGGCTCGGCCTCCTGGGCCAGGACCACGGCGGGCAGCGCCGACAGGCAGGCCAGGGTCAGCAACGCGGTGGTTTTCATTGGCGGAGGGAGCAGGGACACGGCAATAGTGTAGGCAGTGGTGACCGCAAGGGGCTGAACATTACCCGTCCGCGCCGTTCCTGCCCACCCCACCCCGGCCGCCGGTGACGTCCACCGGTGGCAACGGTCCCCCCAAAGGGCCCCGACACGTTCTAAAATCACAGGCTTGTCCCCCAGTCACAGACCCATGACCCTGCGCCTGCACAACAACCTGACTCGCCAGCTCGAACCGTTCACTCCGCTCGATCCGGCCTGTCCGACCCTGTATGTGTGCGGCCCGACGGTCTACAACTACGTGCACATCGGCAACGCCCGTGGGCCGGTGGTGTTCGGGGTGCTGGCCGACCTGCTGCGGCGGCGCTTCGGTGCCCTGCGCTACGCCCGCAACATCACCGACGTGGACGACAAGATCAACACCGCCGCGCGCGAGCAGGGCGTGCCGATCAGCACCATCACCGACCGTTTCGCTGCTGCCTACCGTGAAGACATGGCCGCGCTGGGCGTGGTGCCGCCGGACATCGAGCCGGAAGTGACCGCGCACATGGCGCAGATCATCACCATGATCGAGCAGCTGGTCAGCAGCGGGCATGCCTACGCCGCCGAGGGCCACGTGCTGTTCGCCGTCGGCAGTTTCGAGGGCTACGGCAAGCTGTCGCGCCGCGATCCGGACGAGATGCTGGCCGGCGCCCGGGTCGAGGTCGCTCCCTACAAGCGCGCCCCCGGCGACTTCGTGCTGTGGAAGCCGTCCAGCGACGACCTGCCGGGCTGGGAATCGCCCTGGGGCCGCGGCCGTCCGGGCTGGCACATCGAATGCTCGGCGATGGCCGCCGCGCACCTGGGCGAGACCATCGACATCCATGCCGGCGGCGTCGACCTGCAGTTCCCGCACCACGAAAACGAGATCGCACAGAGCGAGTGCGCGCACGGCGGCAAGGTGTTCGCGCGCTTCTGGCTGCACAACGGCATGCTCAACTTCGGCGGCGCCAAGATGAGCAAGTCGATCGGCAACATCGAGCGCGTCCACGACCTGGTCCGCAGGCATGCCCCCGAGGCGCTGCGCCTGGCCTTGCTGTCGGCCCACTACCGGCAGCCGCTGGACTGGTCCGATGCGCTGATCGAACAGTCCGGCCGCACCCTCGACCGCCTGTACGGCACCCTGCGCGAGCTGGCCGACGTTGCCGCCACCGCGGTGATCCCGGCAGAGATCGAAGCGGCATTGGATGACGATCTCAATACGCCGCAGGCGCTGGCCGAAGTGGCCCGTATCGCCGGTGAAGCGCGCCGCGCCACCGATCCTGGCGAACGCGCACGGTTGAAGAGTGAACTGCTTGGCGCCGGCCTCGCCCTGGGCCTGCTGCAGGCCGATCCGGCGCAATGGTTCGGCAACGCCGCCGGCGACAGCGACGACGATGCGCGTATCCAGGGCTTGATCGACGAACGCGCGGCAGCCAAGCAGGCACGTGACTTCGCTCGTTCCGACGCCATCCGCGACCAGCTGGCCGCCGAAGGCATCGTGCTGGAAGACACCCCGCAGGGCGTGCGCTGGTCGCGCAAGCGCGGCTGACCTGCCCTGCCCCGTGGCCGGTCCGCCGGCCACGCTCCCTACTGTAGAGACTGTTGTGATCGACTCCCCGTTCCCGCTTGAACCCACCGCCGCCGAGGCACAGACGGCCATCGCCGAGGAATTCGGTTTCTTCGGCGACTGGTCCGAGCGCTATCAGTACCTGATCGACCTCGGCCGCAAGCTGCCCGCCTTCCCGGACGCGTGGAAGACCGAAGAGCACCGGCTGCTCGGTTGCCAGTCGATGGTCTGGATCGTGCCGGAAGGCAACGCGCAGTCGCTGCGCTTCCACGCCATCAGCGATTCGGCCATCGTCTCCGGCCTGATCTTCCTGGCGCTGCGCGTGTACTCCGGGCGCACCGCGCAGGAGATCCTGGCCACCGAACCCAGCTATATCCAGGATATCGGCCTGGCCCGCCACCTGTCGCCGACCCGCAGCAACGGCGTGGCGGCGATGCTGGCGTTCATCCGCGAGACCGCGCAGGCCCAGCTGCAGCGCGATCCGTCGTGAGCGAGCCCGCCACGGCCGAAGACACCGCGCTGGGCCTGCTGTCCCGGCCCGGTTTCGCCAGGCTGCTGGCGTATCGCATCTTCGCGATGCTGTCCTACCAGGTGGTCGCGGTCACCGTCGGTTGGCACATCTACGAAGTCACCCGCAATCCGTTCTCGCTGGGCCTGATCGGCCTGGCCGAGGTGCTGCCGTTCTTCTGCGTGGCCCCGTTCGCCGGTTATCTGGTGGATCATCTGCCGCGCCGCAAGCTGGGCATGGTCGCCTGTTCCGGCTTGGTCGCCACCGCGCTGGTGCTGACCAGCGTGGCCAAGGGCTGGCTGCCGGTTGAGGGCGTGTGGCCGATCTATGCGGCGATCGCACTGACCGGCATGGTCCGTGCCTTCCTGTCGCCGATCTACAACGCGTTGTTCGCCCGCGTGCTGGCACGCGAGCACTTCGCCCGTGGCGCCGGCCTTGGCGCCGTGGTGTTCCAGGCTGGCATGATCGCCGGCCCGGCACTGGGTGGCGTACTGGTCGGCTTCGGTGGCAAGGGCCTGTCCTATGCGGTGGCCACGGCCTTCGCGCTGCTGGCGATGGGCTGCCTGGCCACGCTGAAGGTGGAAGAGCCGGTGCATGCCGGCCCAGCCGCCCCGATCTTCAAGAGCATTGCCGAAGGCGCGCGCTTCGTGGTCGGCAACCGGATCATGGTCGGCGCCATGGCGCTGGACATGTTCTCGGTACTGCTGGGCGGTGTGGTGGCGATGCTGCCGGCGTTCCTGCACGAGATCCTGCATCACGGCCCGGAGGGCCTGGGCATCCTGCGCGCGGCGCCGGCACTGGGTTCGGTGTGCGTGGGCCTGTGGCTGGCGCGCCACCCCCTGCACCGTAATGCCGGTCGGGTGCTGCTGTTCGCGGTCGCCGGCTTCGGCCTGTGCGTGATCGGCTTCGGCCTGTCCCAGCACTTCTGGCTGTCGGCGTTGATCCTGCTGTTCTACGGCGCCTTCGACGGCGTGTCGGTGGTGATCCGCTCCACCATCCTGCAGCTGGCCACGCCGGAAGAGATGCGCGGCCGGGTATCGTCGATCAACGGCATCTTCATCAGTTCGTCCAACGAACTGGGCGCGTTCTATGCCGGCACCATGGCCAAGGTGCTGGGGCTGGTACCGGCGGTGGTACTGGGCGGATTCGCGGTGCTGAGCGTGGCCGGGGTCACTGCATGGAAGAACCCGACGCTGCGGAAATTGAATCTGCGCGATCTGCAATAGAGCGGATTTCCGTGCGCACACGCGCCGGTAGCGCCGGGCCATGCCCGGCGGGCGCTTTCCGCGACCGCGGCGGGGTGTCACTTTCTTTGCGCGCGCAAAGAAAGTAACCAAAGAAACGCGCCGCCATCCGCGAGCCGGTGCTGCGCACCGGTGCCCTGCGCTCCTCGGTGAATCAGGGGACGGCACCGAACTCGCTGCGCTCAAACAGCGGCGCCTCTTCGCCCCTGATTCCCCTGCGGTGCTCGGCTCGCTACAAGGCGGACCCAACAGCCGCGAGCATACTCATGGCCGCTCCTGGTAGAGCCAAGCCATGCTTAGCTGCTCTTGCTCTTGCTCTTGCTCTTCCCTACCCGCCGGCTTCGGCCTGAGCCGAGCGTGGGCTCGGCTCTACAGCGGCCGCACTCGGGAACTGTCTGGAGCGGGCGGGTCACCCGGGCCAGGACCGTTCGCGCCATGGATGGCGCGGCCGAGCCCCCAGGGATGGGTTTACGGCGTGTCCTGGCCCGGGTGACCCGCCCGCTCGCTCACGGAACAACCAAGGCGCCGCTCTACGCAGCCAACCATCACCCAACAAAAAACCCGGCCGAAGCCGGGCTTTCTGCATGACATCACAACGAACCGGAATCAGTCGCCCTGCTGCTTCTGCAGGTGCTCCCAACGCTCCTGGGCGTCGATGGTGCGCTCGGCGGTCAAGCGCGCTTCAAGGCGCTCCAGGCCGATCTCTTCACCGGTGTCCACGCAGTACCCGTAATCGCCTGCTTCCAGGCGCTTGAGGGTGCTGTCGATCTTGCCGATCAGCTTGCGGTAACGGTCACGGGTGCGCAGCTCCAGCGAGTTCTCGGTTTCGCGGGTCGCGCGCTCGGCTTCATCGCCGATGTCACGCACTTCCTCACGCAGGTTCTCGATGGTCTGCTTGGACTCTTCCACCAGGTCGGCGCGCCAGTTCTGCAGGCGCTGACGGAAGTACTCCTGCTGCAGCGGGCTCATGTACTCCTCGTCCGAGGCCGGCTTGTAGCCTGCCGGCAGGATCGGGCGGCCAGTGGCCTCGTCGGTCTTGTATTCGACGACCTTGTACTTGCTGCGCGGCGCAGGTGCCGTCGAACGGGCGGCAACGGCCACGGCGACCTTGCCCACGGGGCGGGTCACGGTCTTCGGAGCGGAATCGGATTTCACGGCGGTTTTGGCAGGCGATTTCGAAACGGGCACGGGATTCTTGGATTGCGGGGCGGTCGATGCTGCAGAAGCGGCGGCCGGGGCCGGCTTGGGGGCCGGTTTGGCTGCCGCCACTGCCGCGGTCTTGGCCGGGACAGACTTGGCCGGGGCCGGCTTCGCAGCTGGCTTCGGTGCGGACTTCACTACAGGGGCCGGCGTCGGCTTGGCGGCCGGCGGGGCGACATTCTTGGCAACCTTCTTGGCCGGTGCCGGCTTGGCAGGCGCCACCTTCTTTGCTGCCGGCTTGGCAGCAGGCGCGGCGGCAACCTTCTTCACCACCGCCTTCGGCGCCGGCTTGGCTGCTGCCTTCTTCGGTGCCGGCTTGGCAGCGGCCTTCTTCACCGGCGCAGCCTTGCTGGCAACCTTCTTCACCACCGGCGCCTTCTTGCTGGCAGCGGCAGGTTTGGCCTTGACCGGCGCAGCGGGCTTCTTCGCCACTGCCGGCTTGCCGGATTTCACCGGCGCTTTCTTTGCGGTGGCCTTCCTGGCCGCCGGCTGTGAGGATGCCGCCTTGGTCGCCGGCTTGCTGGCCGGCTTCTTGGCAACGGGCTTGGCCGCCAACTTCTTCACAACAGGCTTGGCGGTTTTCTTGGCGGCCTTGACGGCCTTCTTTGCAGTTTTTTTAGCAGCCACGAAACGCTCTTCCTTGGATTCCCCGGGGCCCGGGAAAGCGGGCCTTTATAGCCTACCCGACCCGCAGCAGCAACCTTGGGGGCCCGCTCCATTCAGTCCAGGAGTCAACGGGTCCAAGGTGCGGTCCGACGAACACGGACCGCCTTGCGCGGTACGGAACCTGTCCGGCACCTGGAGGGGTGCCGCTAGCGGTCGCAGGCCATCTACGACATGCGACCAACGACCCATCCTGCACAAATGCGGCCTTCATGCCAACTGGCTTAAGATGACTGCGTGATCTCGCGCCTGCTCATCGCCGTGCTGCGCTTCTACAAGCGCTTCATCAGCCCCCTGCTGGGGCCTCGCTGCCGTTTCGTGCCGAGCTGCTCTGAATACGCCATGGATGCCATCTCCCGGCACGGCCCGCTGCGCGGCAGCTGGCTGGCGGCGCGACGGCTGGGCCGCTGCCATCCGTTCCATCCCGGCGGCTTCGATCCAGTGCCCGACTCTCCCAACGCCCCCTCTTGCCGTTGCACAGGAAAACACTGACATGTCCTCCACGCTCATCACCAATGCCCGCCTGGTCAACGAAGGCCGCACCTTCGAAGGCGACCTGCGTATCGAGAACGACCGCATCGCGCAGATCGGCAAGGGTTTGACTCCGCGTGATGGCGAACAGGTGGTGGATGCGGCCGGGCGCTGGCTGCTGCCCGGGATGATCGACGACCAGGTGCATTTCCGCGAACCCGGCCTGACCCACAAGGGTGACATCGCCAGCGAATCGGCCGCGGCCGTGGCCGGTGGCCTGACCAGCTTCATGGACATGCCCAACACCAACCCGCCGACCCTGGATTCGACCATCCTGGAAGCCAAGTACGAGCTGGCGCGCGGCCGTGCCTGGGCCAACTACGGTTTCTACCACGGTGCCAGCAACGACAACCTCGACGCCATCCGTGCGCTCGATCCGAAGAAGGCGCCGGGCGTGAAGGTGTTCATGGGCGCGTCCACCGGCAACATGCTGGTCGACAACCCCGAAACCCTGGACGCGATCTTCCGCGAGTGCCCCACCCCGATCATCACGCACTGCGAAGACACGCCGATGATCGATGCCAACCTGAAAGCGTTCCAGGAAAAGTACGGCGACGCACTGACCCCGGAGATGCACCCGGACATCCGTTCGCGTGAGGCCTGCATCAAGTCGACGCGGCTGGCCATGTCGCTGGCGCGCAAGCACGGCACCCGCCTGCACGTGCTGCACATCTCCACCGCCGACGAACTGGCGCTGTTCGAGAAGGGCCCGCTGATCCGCGCTGATGGCAGCCGCAAGCAGATCACCGCCGAGACCTGCGTGCACTTCCTGCACTTCGCCCGCCCGGATTATGCGACCAAGGGCAACCTGATCAAGTGCAATCCGGCGATCAAGGACGTGGCCGATCGCGAGGCGATCACCGCCGCGTTGGCTGACGACGTGCTGGACGTGCTGGCCACCGACCACGCCCCGCATACCTGGGAAGAGAAGCAGAAGCCCTATGCGCAGGCTCCGTCCGGCCTGCCGCTGGTGCAGTACGCGCTGGTTGCCGCACTGGAACGCGTGCACGAAGGCAAGCTGACCCGCGAGCAGGTCGTGCAGAAATTCGCCCATGCCCCGGCCCAGTTGTTCGATGTGGAAGAGCGTGGCTTCCTGCGCGAAGGCTACTTCGCCGACCTGGTGCTGGTGGAAGATGTGCCGTTCACGGTCAAGCGCGAGGACGTGCTGTCCAAGTGCGGCTGGTCGCCGTTCGAGGGCACCACGTTCCGTTCGCGCGTGGCCTCCACCTGGGTCAATGGCCAGCTGGTGTGGGACGGCAGCACGCTGGTGGGCGAGCCCGCCGGCCAGCGCATGACCTACGACCGCTGATGCGTCCGGCACTCATGTTCGCGGCACTGCTGCTGGCAGCGCCCCTGTTCTCCGCACCCGCGGCCCAGGCACAGGACGGCATCGGCGACCTGATCGACAGCCGCGTGGTGTTCCCGGCCAGCGCGTCGCAGGGCGCGCTGGTGATCGGCAAGGTTCCCGCCGGCAGCAGCGTGCGCTATGCAGGCCGCGACCTGCGCGTGAGCAGCTACGGCAGCGTGGTGTTCGGCATCGGTCGCGATGAGAAGGGCCCGCTGCAGGTGCAGATCCGCCGACCGGATGGCAGCAGCGAGACGGCCGCCATCGCCGTGACCCCACGCGACTGGCCGACCGAGCGGGTGAACGGCGTACCGCCGAAGACGGTCAATCCGCCGCCGGCCATCGCCGAGCGCATCAAGCGCGAACAGGCGCAGGTCACCGCTGCGCGTGCGCGCGACGACAACCGCACCGATTTCACCCAGACCTTCATCTGGCCGGTGCAGGGCCGCATCAGCGGCCGCTTCGGCAACGCCCGCGTGTACAACGGCCAGCCCGGTGCCGGCCACTCCGGCATGGACATCGCAGTGCCGACCGGCACCCCGGTGAAGGCACCGGCGGCCGGTGTGGTGACGTTCGCTGGGCCGGACCTGTACCTGACCGGTGGCACGCTGCTGCTCGACCACGGCTTCGGCGTCAGTTCGAATTTCCTGCACCTGTCGCGCATCGACGTGAAGGTCGGTGATCGCGTCGAACAGGGCCAGGTGATCGCCGCCGTCGGCGCCACCGGCCGTGCCACCGGGCCGCACCTGCACTGGGGCATGAACTGGTTCGACACCCGCATCGATCCGCTGCTGGTGCTGGAGCGCAAGTAACGGTAGTGCCGGCCGCTGGCCGGCAACCTCATGGTGTTCAGCGACCTATGCGGATTGCCGGCCAGCGGCCGGCACTACCATGTGATGGCTCAGCCGCGCGCGGCCCACCACACGCGCAGCAACGTGCGCACGGGCGTGGCTTCAATCGGTTTGCCGGCGGCCTGCGCCGCCAGACGTGCACGCGCCAGGCTCGACCACACCCGGCGTGCACGTGGACCGGGCACGCGGGTGCCCCACCCTTTCAGCAACTGCTGCGCCCAACGCTGTGCAGCGTTGCCGGCATCTTCGTCCAGCAGGCTGCGCGGAACCCCGGCCACGCCAGCGTCCTGCAGGCGCTGGGCCAGGGTCTGCAGCAGCACGGCATGGCCAGCCCCCTTGCGCGGCTTGTCGGCAAACACCACGACCTCGACCGCAGCCACCGCGTCGGCATAGTTGCCCAGTGCGCGTTCGGCGCCGGCAGCGTCCAGCGCTACGGTGCGCGCCTCGACCAGATCCGGCAGCGCCTCGGCCAGCTGCACCCACGGTGCCCGCACCGGCTCCAGCACGCGTCCCAGCGGATGCCGCGAACGCTGCGCGGCCCAGCTGCGCAGTTCCTCGCCCCACCACGCCAGCTTGGCGTCCGCCGGCAGCGGGTCGCCAGCGGTGTTGAGCATGTCGTCGAATTCCTGCAGCAGCGCGAACCACGCCAGCGCCACATGGCGCTGCGGTTCGGCCACGAACGGCTCGGCCACCGACCATTCCGGCCAGCGGCTGCGCCACTTGTCGAGGAAACTATCCAGCGCGGTACTGCTCACTACGTTGTTCCTTACGGCTGGGCCGGGGTCGCCGGCCGGTTCGGCCAGAGACTGGCCAGTTGCAGAAGTCCGGCGTTCTCGACCAGCACATCGGCCTGCCAGGCCAACGGGTCATCGCTGTGCAGGCGGTAGCCCCACAGCGCCGCCACCGACGGCATGCCGGCAGCACGCGCGGCGATGATGTCGCGCTCATCGTCGCCGACGTACACGCAGTCTTCCGCTGCGATGCCGATCAGCTGCGCGGCGTGCAGCAGCGGCAACGGATGCGGCTTGCGTTCGGCCAGGGTGTCACCCCCGACCAGCACTGCGCAGCGCTGCTGCCAGCCGTACTGCGGCACGATCAGCCGCGCCAGGTATTCGGGCTTGTTGGTGACGATGCCCCACACGGTGCCGGCTTCGTCCAGCGCACCGAGCATGCCGGCGACGCCGTCGAACAGCACGGCATGCTGGCCGATCGAGGCTTCGTAGCGCTGCAGGAACTCGGGAATCAGTGCATCGCGCTCGGCCGCTTCCAGCTCTGGAAACGCGGCCGACACCATCGCCCGTGAACCCTTGGACACCACTGGCCGCAACTGCGCCGGATCGATCGGTGCGCGACCGCGCTCGGCCAGCATCGCATCAAGGGTGGCGACGAAATCCGGGGCGCTGTCCAGCAGCGTACCGTCCAGGTCGAACAGCACCGCACGCGGGAACACGGCAGCGGTCACGGTGCCTTGACCGCATGGGCCAGGTAGTTGATGTCGGTGCGGCTGCTCAGGCGGGCGCGGTTGCGCCACGGCTCATAGGCCATGCCGCTGACATCGGCCAGCTGCAGGTCGGCCTCGCGCAGCCAACGCGCCAGCTCGGCCGGCTTGATGAATTCCTGGTAGTGGTGGGTGCCCTTGGGCAGCAGCCGTGCCACGTACTCGGCACCGACGATGGCCACGGCGAATGCGGCTACGGTGCGGTTGATGGTGGACAGGAACAGATGGCCACCCGGCTTCAGCAGGCGCTTGCAGGCCTCGATGATCGCGCCCGGATCGGGCACGTGCTCGAGCATTTCCATGCAGGTCACCACATCGAAGCTGCCCGGTTGTTCGGCGGCCAGGTCCTCGGCGGCCTGCACCCGGTAGTCGACGCTGACGCCACTTTCCAGGGCATGCAGGCGCGCAACCTTGACCAGCTCCGGTGCCAGGTCGATGGCGGTCACTTCGGCACCGGCGTGGGCCAGCGCTTCACTCAGCAGCCCGCCACCGCAGCCGATGTCGAGCACGCGCGCACCTCGCAGCGGCGCGCGGTCGGCAACGTACTGCAGGCGCACCGGATTCAGTGCGTGCAGCGGCTTCTGCGGGCCGTCGGCGTCCCACCAGCGGTTGGCCAGCGCGGCGAACTTGTCCAGCTCGGCCTGATCGAAATTGGAAGAAGCGTGGGGGGCAGTCATGACGGTTGTCCTTGCGGCGCCTGCACTCAGGCGCGGATATGACGGATGCGCTCGCGCCACTGGCGCGCGTTGGCGATGATGCCCGGCAGGTCCATGCCGACCAGCTCGCGCTGCACCAGCTTGGGCTTGCCGGCGATCCAGACGTCGCTGACCTGCTGGCGGCCGGTGGCGTACACCAGCTGCGACAGCACGTTGTGCAGCGGCTGGGTCTCCAGCGCGGACAGATCAACACAGACCAGGTCGGCCTGCTTGCCGACCTCGATCGAGCCGATGCGCTCGCCGAAGCCCAAAGCGCGGGCGCCGCCCAGGGTGGAGGCGCGCAACGTGGTCGCCGCGTCCAGCGCGGTGGCATCGTCGGCCACGGCCTTGGCCAGGATCGCCGCCGTGCGGTTCTCGCTGAACATGTCCAGGTCGTTGTTGCTGGCGCAGCCGTCAGTGCCGATGGCCAGGTTCACGCCGGCGCGCTGCAGGGCGCAGGCCGGGCAGAAACCAGAGGCCAGCTTCAGGTTCGACTCCGGGCAGTGCACCACGCTGACGCCGCGCTCGGCGCACAGGTGGATCTCGGCCTCGGTCAGCTGGGTCATGTGCACCGCGATCAGGCGGTCGTTGACCAGGCCGAGGCGATCCAGCCGCGCCAGCGGACGCTGGCCGTGCAGCTTGATCGAATCGGTGATTTCCTGCGCGGTTTCATGGGTATGCAGATGCACCTGCATGTCCAGCTGGTCGGACAGCATCCGCACCCGCTCGAAATTGGCATCGTTGACCGTGTACGGCGCATGCGGCGCGAATGCGGTGCCGATCAGCGGGTCGGTGCGCCACTGGTCATGCAGTTCACCGGCCTTGGCGAAGTACTCGTCGTCGGTCCTGGCCCAGGCGGTGGGGAAATCGATGATGACCGCGCCGACCAGCGCGCGGAAACCGTGCTTCTTGTAGACGGCGGCCTGCACGTCACCGAAGAAATAGTTCTCGTTGGCGCAGGTGGTGCCGCCACGCAGCATCTCGGCGATGGCAAGGGTGGTGCCGTCGGCCACGAATTCGGGACCGATCACCGCCGCTTCCACCGGCCAGATGTGCTGCTGCAGCCAGGTCATCAGCGGCAGGTCGTCGGCGACGCCGCGCAGCAGGGTCATCGGGTTGTGCGTATGCGCGTTGACCAGGCCCGGCATCAGCGCCGCCTCTGGGCGGCTGACAACCTGGGTGGCGCGGAACCGCGCACGCGCTTCGGCGCGCGGCAGGATGGCCACGATCTCGCTGCCACGGATGGCCACGGCATGGTCTTCCAGCACCACCGCATGCGGCTCGATCGGAACGACATAACCGGCTTCGATGAGCAGGTCGCAGGCTTCGGGGAGGTGCGGGCTATCGCTCATGCGGGCTCACTGGCTGGGGGAAGGACCATACGTAGCCTTGGCTCCGACCTGGCGACTGATCACCGGTCAAACGGCTACCGCTGGGCTTCTGGAAGGCAAGCCCCTGAGTCAGGGGCGGCCGCGAAGCGGCGGGGTGTGGATGCTGGTGAGTGGGGGCCCACGATCCGCCATGGCGGATCGTGGGAGCGCCAGCGCGAATGCGATGGCGCGTACCCGGCCAGCGGCCGGCACTACCGTAATCCGGCTGCGCCGGATTACTTGACGCGCGAGGAGTACTCGCCCGAACGGGTGTCGACCTTGATGATTTCATCCTGGTTGACGAACAGCGGCACGCGCACTACGGCGCCGGTTTCCAGGGTGGCCGGCTTGCCGCCGCCGCCCGAGGTGTCACCGCGGACGCCCGGATCGGTCTCGGTGATCTTCAGTTCAACGAAATTCGGCGGCTGCACGAAGATCGGCGAACCGTTGAACAGGGTCACGATGCAGGACTCCTCGCCCTTCAGCCACTTCTCGGCGCCGCCCATGCCGGCCTTGTCGGCCTGCACCTGCTCGAAGGTCTCCGGGTCCATGAAATGCCAGTACTCGCCGTCGCTGTACATGTAGTCCATGTTGGTATCGACCACATCGGCCACTTCCACGTCGTCGGTCGCCTTCATGGTCATTTCGACCGTGCGGCCCGACTTGATGAAGCGATAGCGCACGCGGGTGAAGGCCTGGCCCTTGCCCGGCTTGATGAACTCGGTCTCAGAGATGACGGCCGGTTCATTGTTGACCAGGATCTTCATCCCGTTCTTGACATCGTTCATGCCCGCAGTGGCCATGCTCAAGCTCCTCAAATGGCGAAACCGCCGCGCGTGCGGCGAGCCGGATAGAATGGAAAGCCCACCGGAACCCCGGCGGGCAACTGTTTATGTGTCCATGATAACCGCAGGCCCCCTCTCCATGCAGCTTTCCGCCTTCCCCCGGACCCAGTCGCCAAGCGCGCCCGCGCGCTGGCAGCAGCTGTGGCGGCAGGCCCTGCGCGACCCGCAGACGCTGCTGGCCCGCCTGGATCTGGATGCCGCGGCGCTGGGCGTATCGGAGGCGGCCATCGCCCAGTTCGCGCTGCGCGTGCCGGAGGGTTTCGTCGCCCGCATGCGCCGTGGCGACGCCCACGATCCGCTGCTGCGGCAGGTGTTGCCGATCGACGCGGAGATGCGCCCGGCGCCCGGGTTCAGCTTTGACGCGGTGGGCGACGGCGCGGCCAAGAAGGCCACCGGGGTCATCCAGAAATACCGTGGCCGCGCCCTGCTGGTGGCCACCGGCAGCTGTGCCATCAACTGCCGCTACTGCTTCCGCCGGCATTTCGACTATGGCGCCGAGAACGCAGCCAAGGGGGGCTGGCAGGAGGCCGTGGAGGCCATCGCCGCAGACCCGGACATCGATGAGGTGATCCTGTCCGGCGGCGACCCGCTGTCGCTGGCCACGCACAAGCTGGCCGAGCTGACCGATGCGCTGCGCCAGATCCCGCACATCCGCCGGTTGCGCATCCACACGCGCCTGCCGATCGTGCTGCCCGAGCGCGTGGACGAGGAACTGCTGGCCTGGCTGGGCAGCCTGCCGTGGCCACTGGCGATCGTGGTCCACGCCAACCACGCCAATGAATTCGACGCCAGCGTCGACATGGCGATGGCCCGCCTGCGTGGCATCGGCGCCCAGCTGCTGAACCAGGCGGTGCTGCTGCGCGGAGTCAACGACAGCGTGCAGGCGCTGCAGGACCTGAGCGAACGCAGCTTCGCCGCCGGCGTGCTGCCGTATTACCTGCACCAGTTGGATCGCGTCGAGGGCGTGGCCCACTTCGAAGTGGACGACATCCAAGCCAAGGCCCTGATTGCAGGCCTCACTGCCCGGCTGTCCGGCTACCTGGTCCCCAAGCTGGTCCGCGAACTGCCCGGCGACCCGAGCAAGCGCCCGCTGTAGCGCCTCACGCGCCCGATTCGATCATCCGCACCACTTCGGTGGCGGTGACCGGGTGGCTCAGCCGGTAGCCTTGACCCAGGTCGCAGCCACGCTGGGCCAGCAGCTCGAACTGGGCCTCCTGTTCGATACCCTCGGCCACCACCGTGATGCCCAGTGCGTGGGCCATGGCGATGATCGCCGTGGTCAGGGCCAGGTCGTCCGGGTCGCGCTGCATGTCGGCGACGAAGCTTTTGTCGATCTTGACGCCGTCCACCGGCACCTGCCGCAGGTGGCTGAGACCGGAGAAACCGGTGCCGAAGTCGTCCAGCCACACCTTCACCCCGGCCCGGTGCAGGCGGTCCAGCAGCTGCGCGGCCAGCATCTCATCGCCGATCACCGCCGTCTCGGTCAGCTCCAGGTGCAGGCGCGAGGCCGGCAGGCCCGACTCCTGCAGGCACTGTGCAACCAACGCCGGCAGCTCCCCGCCGCGCAGCTGCCGTGGCGACACATTGACCGAGACGAACAACTCGTCACCGGCCACGCCGCGCGGCCACTGCACCGCTTCCATGCAGGCAGCACGCAGCACCTTCGGACCGATGATCTCGATCAGGCCACTCTGCTCGGCCACCTCGATGAACACCGATGGCGGAATCGTACCCAGCGTCGGGTGCTGCCAGCGCAGCAGCACTTCGACACCGACCATGCGGCGGTCACGCATGCGGAAGATCGGCTGGTAGGCCAGCCGCAGCTCACCGCGCTCCCAGGCACCGCGCAGTTCCTGTTCCATGTGCACGCGCCGCTCGACCGCGTGATCCATGGCCCGGCTGTAATAGCGATAGCAGTTCTTGCCGGCCATCTTTGCCTGGTACATCGCGATGTCGCCGTTCTTCAGCAGCGTCGTCGCATCCGCGGCATCGTCGGGGAACAGGGTCACGCCGATCGAGGTGCCCAGGAACAGTTCCCTGCCCTGCACCACCAGCGGCTTGCCCAGCTCGCGCACCAGCACTTCGGCCAGCAACCGCGCATTGGCCGCAACATCGCCATCACCAACGAGGATCACGAATTCGTCGCCGCCGAACCGCGCCAGCACGGCATCGTCGCCGCCGGCCTCGGTCACTGCGCGGCCGATGCGCTGGGCGAACTGAAGCAACGCCTCGTCGCCGGCCTCATGGCCCAGCGTGTCATTGACCCGCTTGAAATCATCGATATCGGCAAACAGCAGACCCAACCGGTGATTGGATGCACGTGCGGCCATCAATCGATGGTCCAGCGCCTCGCGGAAGGCCAGGCGGTTGGTGAGCCCGGTCAAGGCGTCGGTGTAGGCCATGCGCCGCACTTCGCGGTCGTGGCGGGCGATCGCATCACGCATGCGGGCAAAACCGCGCACCAGTTCCCCGACCTCGTCGTCGCGGGTGTTTTCGCGCAGCGGCGCCTGGTAGTCGCCCGCTTCGATGCGCCGGGCGGCCGCGGCCAGCTCGCGGATCGGCGCCACCAGCGTGCGCTGTACGTACAGGATCACCACCACGCCGATCACCACCAGCAGGCCAAGCATCAGCAGCAGCCAGCCCAGATGCCGGCTTCCCATCTGCTGCAGCCGCTCACCGAGGGTCGCGTTGGCCGCCTGCTCACGCTGCAGCACTTCATCCAGCGCCATGCCGACGCGGACACCACCGATGCGTTGTTTGCCCACCCTGATCGGCATCGCGTTGTCGAGCACCGTGGGCGACTGCTGCACCACCAGCGACTGCGCGGCAACCGCCCCGGCCGCCAACGGATCGGTCATCGGCCGCCCGGATCCGGGCACTCCGGCCGAGCCGTCGTGGACCAGCCGCCCGCGGTCGTCGAACACCAGTACGTAGCGCACCACCGGCTGCCGCGAAATGCTGCGCACCAGCGCTCCGACCTGGTCCAGGTCGTTGTTGTGGAGCGGACCGGCAAGCGCATCGGACAGCTCGCGCACCATGGCCTCGCCACGGCTGCGCACGCTGCGGTCGAACAGTTCGTGGATGACGCCGTTGCTGAGCGACCTCACCTCGCCCTGCATCGCAGCCTGCCGCCCCAGCAGCACGGCCAGGATCGCCACCACCACCAGCATCGCCCCGCCCATCGCAAGCAGGAACCGGGCCTGCATCCCCGAGCCGAGCAACTTCATTCCACTTCCATCCGCACGCGCGTCGACCCTTGTTTCAAATCATCCCGCCACGGCTGCGCATGCGCATCGACGCGGCGGAAACCGGAAGCCCCCAACACCTTCTGCAACGCACGCTGCACCCGTCGAAGACAGACGACACGCGGCAAGCCGGCGGACGCCCGGCCTGATACCCCCGGCGCCGGTCCGGCACCCTGCCGGTCCACACTGCCAAGCGCATGATCCTGCGTCATCGCGAGTTGCCCCTCATCGCTGCCCAACGCCCCTTCTGTGAACCGGGCGCAGCATGCGCCGTCCCGGCCAGCAGGGCCAAGGCCAGGCGCAGCAGTTCCCCCTGCATTGCCCTACGCAGACCCGACACAAGCATCATCCCCCCGGGGTATCCGGACAGACTACCCGAAAAAATGAGACCGTCGTCAGCTGTCCTTGCCGTTCTTCTGCGCCAGCCGCGCCATGCGCTGGGTATCGGCCAGGATGCCGCGCAGCAGGCGCACTTCCTGCTCGCTGGGCTCGCTGCGCAGGAACAGGCGGCGCAGCTTGCGCATCGCCGACTCGGGCGCGCGTCCCTTGTGGAAATCGATCTCGTCCAGAGTCTCGCCAAGTTGGGCGAAGAAGCTCTCCATCTGATCGTGGCTGGCAGCCTGCTCGCGGTTGTCCGGCTCGGTCGCGGCCACCGGCTGTGCGCCGAGCAGCTGCATGCGCACTTCATAGGCCAGCACCTGCACTGCGGCGGCCAGGTTGAGCGAGCTGAACTGCGGGTCGGACGGAATGTGCACGGCGGCATGGCACAGCTGCAGCTCCTCGTTGGTCAGGCCGGTACGCTCGCGACCGAACACCAGCGCCACCTCGGCACCCTCGCTGGCCTTGGCCACTGCGCGGGCGGCGGCATCTGCCGGCAGGAACTCCTCCAGCTGGACCCGGCGCGCACGTGCGGTGCACCCCAGCACGAAGCGGCAGTCGGCCACGGCTTCGGCCAGCGTGGCCACCACCGGCGCGTCGCCGAGCACGTCCTCGGCGCCGGCCGAGCGCCGGAAGGCCTCTTCATCAAGCGGCTTCTCCGGCGCCACCAGGACCAGGCGGGCCAGGCCCATGGTCTTCAGGGCACGGGCGGCGGCCCCCATGTTGCCGGGGTGTTGGGTCCCGACCAGGACGAATCGGAGGCGGGTGGCGACAGGAAACTGGGACATGAACAGGGAAAATGTCGAGCTGGACGAAGACCAATGGTAAACTGTGCGGCCGGCCACTGCGCCGGACCCGCTCTTTTCCCCCGCCAGCCCTTCTCTTCTGCCCTTCCGGGAGCCCATGCCATGCAGAAACCCGCCGTCACCGTCATGGTCAAGGCCGCCCGCCTCGCCGGCAACGTCCTCTTGCGCAACATCAACAAGCTCGAGGCACTGAATGTAGTCCAGAAGGGCCGCATGGACTACGCCAGCGAAGTCGATGCGGACGCGGAAAAGGTGATCGTCAAGGAACTCAAGCGCGCTTACCCCGAGTACGGCATCTTCGGTGAAGAAGGTGGCGTGCAGAGCGAGCGTCGCCACATGTGGGTCATCGACCCGCTGGACGGCACCAGCAACTACCTGCGCGGCGTGCCGCACTACTGCGTGTCGATCGCCCTGGTCGAGAACGGCGAGCCGACCGACGCGGTGATCTTCGACCCGCTGCGCAATGAGCTGTTCACCGCCAGCCGTGGTGCGGGCGCCGTGCTCAACGACCGCCGCATCCGCGTGGCCGACCGCAAGGATCTGGAAGGCACCATGATCCACACCGGTTTCGCCCCGCGCGAGCGTGCCCGCGCCAGTGCGCAGCTGAAGTCGCTGGACGCCCTGCTGGTGCACGCCGAGGACATCCGCCGCTCGGGTTCGGCCGCGCTGGACCTGGCCTACGTGGCCTGTGGCCGCGCCGACGCCTACTTCGAGGCCGGCGTGAAGGCCTGGGACATCGCTGCCGGCGTGCTGCTGGTGCGCGAAGCCGGTGGCAAGGTCTGCGACTTCAAGGGCGCGACCCCGGCCCGCATGGACAACCGCGGCCCGGACACCCAGCAGATCGTGGCCGGCAACCTGAAGGTGGCCGAGTCGCTGCAGAAGGTGCTGGTCAACACGGGTTACGCTGCCGAGTTCGACGCGAAGTTCTGAGTTCGCGCGTAAAGCGGTTCATGGAGACGGCACCTGCGAAGGTGCCGTTTTCGTATCCGCAGTGATCGTGCTTGTCACTTTCTTTGCTCGTGCACCGTGCTGCAGGAGCAGCGCGGAACGGCGGAGCCGGCCCGTAGGGTGGCGCACAGGGATGTGCGCCATCAAGAAAGTAACCAAAGAAACACGCCGCCAGTACGCAAGCCGGTGCTACGCACCGGTCCCCTGCGCTTCTCGGCGAACCAGGGGACGGCGCCGAACTCGCTCAGACATCGGCGCCTCTGCGCCCCTGATTCCCCTGCGATGCTCGGCTCGCTGCAAGGCGGACCCAAGATCAAACGCCACAGCTGCACCCAGTAGATCCACGCCATGCGTGGATGCTCTTGCCGTTGATCTTGATCTTCCGGCCCGCCTTACAGCAAGCCGAGCACCGCAGGTCCGGCGAGGGCGAAGAGGCGCGGGTGTCTGAGCGTAGCGAGTTCCCGCGCCGTCCCTCGGCGGACCGAGAAGCGCAGGGTACCGGCGCGTAGCGACGGCTCGCGGCCGGCGGCGCGTTTCTTTTGGTTACTTTTCTTTTCGCGCGAAAAGAAAAATGACGCCCCTCCGCGGTCGCGGAAACGATCCGCCGGGCATGGCCCGGCGCTACCGACGCGTGGGCGCGCAAACAAAAACGCCCGGCGCGAGGCCAGGCGTTCCTGCACGGCTCTACAAGCGGAGGCTTATGCCACCGTCGACGCCCGCAGCGCGGCGATGCGCTCTTCCAGCGGCGGGTGGCTCATGAACAGCTTCTTCGCCGTCGACCCGGCAATACCGAAGGCGGCGATCTGCGTCGGCAGGGTGCTCTGGCCGTGGTTGAGCTGCAGCCGCTCCAGCGCCGAGATCATCTTCTGGCGACCGGCCAGCGATGCACCGCCGGCATCGGCACGGAATTCGCGGTGGCGCGAGAACCACATCGAGATCATCGTGGCGAACAGGCCGAACACCATCTCCAGCACGAACACGATGATGTAATACGCAAAGCCACGGCCACCACCTTCGCGGTTGCCCGACAGCGCGCTGTCGATCACCCCGCCGACTACGCGGGCCAGCACGATCACGAAGGTGTTCAGCACGCCCTGCAGCAGTGCCATGGTGATCATGTCTCCGTTGGCGACGTGGGCGATCTCGTGGCCGAGCACGGCTTCGGCTTCGTCCTCGCTCATGTTGTGCAGCAGGCCGGTGGACACCGCCACCAGCGCGTTGTTGCGGTTGGCACCGGTGGCGAACGCGTTGATCTCCGGGCCGTCATACACCGCCACTTCCGGCATGCCGATACCGGCGGCCTTGGCCTGGCGCTCGACGGTGGCCAGCAGCCAGCGCTCGGTCTGGTTGCGCGGCTCGGTGATCACCACCGCACCGGTGGAGCGCTTGGCCATCCACTTGGACAGCAGCAGCGAGATGAGCGAACCACCAAAACCGAAGATGGCCGCCATGACCAGCAGGCCGCTCATCGAACGGGAGTCCACGCCCAGGATTGACATCACGATGCTCGCGAGGATCAGCACCGCGAGGTTGGTCGCTAGAAAGAGGGCAATACGGGTGAACATGGGAAATTCCGGCTCGGAAGGGGTCGATATCCGTCAATCTGCGGTGCAGTCAGCTTGAATTCAAGCGCCAACCTGACCGACGATTCAGCTGCATGACCTCCTCCCTCTCCTGCGGCCGCTTCGCGCCCTCGCCCACCGGCCTGCTGCATCCCGGCTCGCTGCTTGCCGCCTTCGGCAGCTGGCTGCTTGCGCGCCACCATGGCGGCCTGTGGCGGTTGCGCATCGAAGACGTCGACCCACCCCGCACGGTGGCCGGCGCCGCACAGGCGCAACTGCAGGCGCTGGCCGCCTTCGGCCTGCTTCATGACGGGCCGGTGATCTGGCAGAGCGCGCGTGGCGACGCCTACCAGACCGCGCTGGACCGCCTGCTGGCCGATGGCGACGCATTTGTCTGCCACTGCAGTCGGACCGATCTGGCCGCCAATGGCGGCATCCACCATCGCTGCGTCGCGCGGCAGGCACGACCGGACCCAGCCGTCCGCTTCCGCGTGCCGCCCGGCAGCATCGTGCGCTTCGAGGATGGCCTGCGCGGCCCGCAGCAACAGGATGTCCATGGCGAGGTCGGTGACTTCGTACTGCGCCGCGCCGACGGCTGCTGGGCCTACCAGTTGGCGGTGGTCGTCGACGATGCCGCGCAGGGCGTGAACGAAGTCGTGCGCGGCGCCGACCTGCTCGATTCCACCGCCAGGCAGATCCTGCTGCAGCAGGCGCTGGACCTGCCGACGCCGCGCTACTGGCACCTGCCGCTGCTGCTGGATGCACCGGGCCACAAACTGTCCAAGTCACTGGCCGCGCTGCCGGTGGATGCCGGCGCGCCGGTACCGGTGCTGCGCCGGTTGTGGGAACTGCTGGGCCAGCCGGGCACCGCACTGGACGGCATCGACGACCGCGACGCGCTGTTGGCCGCCGCGCAGCGCAGCTTCAACCCCGGCCTGCTGCCGCGCGCGGACATTCTGCTGCCGGCCGGCGCACTTTCCGCGCCGATGTTGCAGAATCCCCCTTCCCCCACCTGACATCCGGACAGCTTTCCATGACATCTCGCGTCGCACTGGTCACCGGCGGAACCGGCGGCATCGGTACCGCCATCTGCCAACGCCTGGCCGACCAGGGCCACCGGGTCGCCACCAACTACCGCGATGAGACCAAGGCCCGCGCCTGGCAGCAGGCGATGACCGAACGCGGCTACCACGTGGCGATCTTCCCGGGCGATGTCTCCGACTCTGCCAGCGCCGAAGGTCTGATCCGCGCGGTCGAGGCCGAACTGGGCCCGGTCGAGATCCTGGTCAACAACGCCGGCATCACCCGCGACACCACCTTCCACCGCATGCGCGCGGAGCAGTGGCACGATGTGATCAACACCAACCTCAACTCGGTGTTCAACGTCACCCGCCCGGTCATCGAGGGCATGCGCCGACGCGGCTGGGGCCGGGTCATCCAGATCAGCTCGATCAACGGCCTGAAGGGCCAGTACGGGCAGGCCAACTACGCCGCCGCCAAGGCCGGCATGCATGGCTTCACCATCTCGCTGGCGCGCGAGAACGCAGGCTTCGGCATCACCGTGAACACGATCTCACCCGGTTACGTAGCCACCGACATGGTGATGGCGGTGCCCGAGGAAGTGCGCGCCAAGATCATTGCCGACATCCCGACCGGGCGCCTGGGCAAGCCGGAAGAAATCGCCTACGGCGTGTCCTTCCTGGTGGCCGAAGAGGCCTCGTGGATCACCGGCAGCAACCTGGACATCAACGGCGGCCATCACATGGGCTGGTAAACGGCGCCAGGGCCTGAAAGCCCGTGCTGCACCCTGCCGTTGGTCATGCTGCGCAGCACGCAAAGCCTTGCTGCGCAACATTCCGGCGACGGAAAGCCAAGCCTGGCGGGGGCTGGGGCGGTTGCAACCGCTGCTGCACTGCGCCATGCTGCGCGTCTACTGTGACGAGTACCGCTTCATGGCTGCGACCCGCATCATCAAGAAGTATCCGAACCGCCGTCTGTACGACACCGAGATCTCCAGCTACATCACCATCGAGGACGTGCGCCAGCTGATCCTCGACGGCGAAGACTTCGAAGTCCGCGACGCCAAGAGCGGCGACGACCTGACCCGATCGGTCCTGCTGCAGATCATCGCCGACCAGGAACAGGACGGTGAACCGATGCTCTCCACCCAGCTGCTGAGCCAGCTGATCCGCTTCTACGGCGATTCCCTGCAGGGCTTCATGGGCAACTACCTGGAGCGCAGCATGCAGGTCTTCCTCGACCAGCAGCAGCAGTTCCGCCAGCAGATGGGCAACCTGCTGGGGCAGACGCCGTGGGCGATGATGAACCAGCTGACCGAGCGCAACCTGGAGTTGTGGCAGGAGTTCCAGCGCAACATGGGCAGCGGTTTCGGTGGCCCGCGTCCGGGCGGCACCGGAACGGGCACCGGCGCGGGTACGGCCGGCAAGCCGAACGATCCGACCGGCGGCACCGGCACCGGCGGCAAGACCCGCCGCTGAGCCCCCCGCCCCGGCGGATACGAAAACGGCGCGCCATGGGCGCGCCGTTCTGTTTTGAACGCCTCCACGCGGGGCGTGGTTCTACTTCCTGCAGCCCTTGCAGACCCGCTCGACCTTGTACCCCTTCGCCCGCAGCTTCTCGACCACGCCGTCGTTGCCCAGCAGGTGCAGGCCGCCCACCACCACCAGCGTGCCGCCCTGCCCGGCCTGCAGGTACGGCAGCAGCTTGGGCACCCACGCATCGTTGCGGTCGGTATTGATGCGCTGGTACAGCTGCGGATACTTCTGGCGCATCTCCACGCCCATCCGGCTCCACAGCAGGCGATCGTCGCCGCGGCGCCAGGCCTCATGCAGCATCTGCGCCTGGGCGTCCCCCTTGCCCGCTTCGTCCAGCGCCTCGGACAGCATCTGCCGCTGCTCCTGCACGCTCATGCCATCAAGCAGGTTGATCTGGCTGGACATGTCTTCCAGGCCTGCGGTCTTCTTGCCGGCCTTCTGCGCCCGCTGCATGAAGTGCCGGTCCAGCCCCAGCTCGGGGTCCAGGCCCAGCTTCTGCATCTGCCCGACGGTGATGGTCAGGCCGACGAACCACGCTTTCATGCCCTGCAACTGCGCCAATGGCAATTTGTTCTGCGTCGCATAGGCCTGCAGCTTCTGCCAGGTCGGCGCATCCAGGTCACGCTTGAGTTCGCTGCCGTCCTTGCGGGTAGCCACCTGCACCATCTGGCTGGCCATCTGCGGCGACTGCAGTTCCTCAGGGGTCACTTCGAACAGCACACGCTGCGAGGCTTCGAATGCCTGCTCGACCTCGGTCGACAGTGGATAGTCCTGCGGCTTCAACAGGTGGAAGGAACCCAGCAGGTACAGGCGTGCATCTCCCTGCCCGGTGACCTTCCACAGCAGCGGCACCGGCGGCTTGCCGGCCGTGGCTTCGGCCGGCGCATCGCGCGCGACGGCCAACGGACCGACGGCGCAGGCAGCGAGAAAAACGGCACTGCGCAGCAACAGTTTCATCAACATGTTCAACCCTCTCCTTCAGGCAGGTGATACGTCTTTTCACCCGCTTCCACGCGCAGGTCCAGGCGGTTTTCCGGCGGCGCCAACGGACAGGTCGCATAGGCGGTGAACGCGCACGGTGGGTTGTGGGCGTGGTTGAAGTCGATCGTCACGTGGCCGTCGGCCGTGGGCGCATCGGTATCCAGATAGCGGCCGGCAGGGTAGCTGCCGTGGCCACTGGTACGGTCGGCAAAGATCAGGAACAGCGGCTGCCCCGGTTCGCCGATCGCTTCCAGCCGCCAGCTGCGGCCGTCGCGATCGAATTCCACGGCACCGGCGTTGGGCATCTCGGTGGTCAGGCCGGTGATGTCCACGATCGGCAGGGTCTTGCCTGGCGGATGCGCGATGAAGCGCGCCTGCACCTGCCATTGCGGGCCACCGGGCCAGTACTGCAGGCCGGCGAAATCGCGGCGCGCCGGTGCATCGGCATGCTTGACCCGCAGTGCATCGCGCGGGCCGCGACGGATCAGGCTGAGCTGGCCCTTGCCACCATCGAAGGCCAGCAGGGTCGGCTGCGGATCCTTGTCGGTATCCATGCGCACACGCCCACGCACGGGCTGTCCATCAAGGGTGACATCCGTGCCGGACTCCGGCGTGAACCACCACTGGTCGCCTTCACGGCGCAGCAGGCCCAGCTTGGCCGGCCCCACCGCCAGGCGGATGCCGCTGGTGTCGACGCTGCCGACGAAGTGCGATCGGTTCTGCAACCAGTGCAAGCCGACCAGCGCGGTCCAGCCATCGGGCCGGGTCAGGTCCTGGTAGCGCAGCACCCGCCATTGCTGTTGCTGTGCGGCGAAGGCCGGATCCTCAACGGCGGCCGGTGCCGGCGTGGGTGCCGGGCTGCAGGCCACCAACAACAGGGCCGCCAGCAGGCTGCCCATTCGGCAAAATCGCATCGGTGCTCCCCTCAACGTCCGCGCAGGAACCAGCGGTCGATCTCCGCCAGCGAAAAACGGGCCCAGGTCGGTCGGCCGTGGTTGCACTGGCCGGACCGCTCGGTGATTTCCATGTCGCGCAGCAGCGCGTTCATTTCCGGCACGGTCAGGCGCCGGTTCGCACGCACTGCGCCATGGCAGGCCATGGTCGACAGCAGCTCATCGCGCGCAGTGGCGATGCGACGGCTCTGGCCATGCTCGCGCAGGTCGGTCAGCACATCGCGCAGCAGGCCTTCGGGCTCGGCATGGGCCAGCAGCGCCGGGATGCTGCGCACGTGCAGTGCGCCCGGTCCGGCACGGGTGATCTCGAACCCGAGCGCAGCCAGCGTATCGGCCTCCGCCTCGGCGGTATCGGCCTCGCGCTCGCCCACCGCCAGGGTGATCGGCACCAGCAACGGCTGCGACTGCAGGCCGATGCCATCGTGCGCATTCTTCAACCGCTCGTAGCCGATGCGTTCGTGCGCCGCATGCATGTCGACCACGATCAGGCCTTCGGCGTTCTCGGCCAGGATGTAGATGCCATGCAGCTGGGCAACGGCGTAACCCAGCGGAGGTACGCCGGCGTCGGCACTGGTGACCGGCAATCCGTTCTCCATCGGCATCGGCGGCAGTGCCGCACCGCGCTCGGCACCCGCTGGCGACGCATACAACGCAGCATAGGCGGCGGGTGCGTCGGCCACCTGCAGGCCCAGCGGCTGCTGCGGGCGCCAGCCAGAGAAGCCGCCACCACCACCGCCGCCCTGCCCGGCACCGGGCGCCGGGCCGCGTACGTAGCCGAAGCTGGACGCCGTCGCGCCCGGCATCGCCGCCGCAGGGTCGCCTTCGGCCGGATGCCCCGCGCCGGCACCGATCTCCTGCGCGGTCATGCCGGCACGGGTGTCGGCCAGTGCATCCTTCAGGGTGCGGTAGACGAAGTCATGCACCAGCCGCGAATCGCGGAAGCGCACCTCATGCTTGGCCGGATGCACGTTCACATCAACGCGCGTCGGGTCCAGCTCCAGGAACAGCACATACGCTGGCTGGCGGCCGTGGTACAGCACGTCGCCGTAGGCCATCTTCACTGCATGGGCGACACTGCGGTCACGTACCGAACGTCCGTTGACGTACAGGTACTGCTGGTCGGTGCTGGCGCGCGAATAATGCGGCTGCGCGATCCAGCCATGGAGGCGCAGGCCGGCACTGCTGTGGTCCACGCGCACAGCCTGGTTGGCGAAGTCCTCGCCCAGGGTCTCGGCCAGGCGCACGTCCGAATACAGGTCGCCTGGCTTGTAGCGACGCGAGGCCTTGCCGTTGTGCGAGACGCGCAGCTCGACATCGGGACGGGCCAGCGCCAACGAACGCAGCCACTCTTCGATATGCCCCAGTTCGGTGCGCTCGGCGCGCAGGAACTTGCGCCGCGCCGGCACGTTGTAGAACAGCTCGCGCACTTCCACCGTGGTGCCGGGCGCATGCGCGCGCGGGGTCACCTCGCCGATCTTGCCGCCTTCGATCTGCAGTGCCGAACCGTGCTCATCATGGGCACGGCGCGAGGCCAGGGTGAAACGACTGACCGAGGCGATCGACGGCAGCGCTTCGCCACGGAAACCCAGCGTGGCCACCGCTTCCAGCTCATCCAGGTTGGCGATCTTGCTGGTGGCGTGCCGCGAAACCGCCAGCGGCAACTGTTCTGCGGCAATGCCGCTGCCGTTGTCGCGGATGCGGATCAGGCGCACACCGCCTTCTTCCAGCTCGATATCGACGCGGCTGGCGCCGGCATCGATCGCGTTCTCAACCAGTTCCTTGACCACCGATGCGGGTCGTTCGACCACTTCACCGGCGGCAATCTGGTTGATCAGGATTTCCGGCAGCGGCCGGATCGGACGCGGATCGGGCGCGTTCATGGGCAGGCAAGGCAGGCAGACGTCATGCCACGATGATAGCGGAGCGGCGCCAGGGAGAGTCGAGATCCACCGTACGCGGCGCCAGCCAGCCAGGCGTGGCCTGGCTCCTGCGGACGCGGGCGATCCCAGCGGGTTACTTGCTGCCGCCCGCCACGGTGCTTGCAGCGTCGATCTCGGCCTGCGCGCGCGCGGCGTACAACGTGCCCGGCGGCGGTTGGCGGCTGAAGAAGGTGTGCACGCCATCCAGCACCGCACCGGCGACCTTGCGCTGGTAGGCCGGGTCGATCAGGCGGCGCTCTTCATCCGGGTTGGAGATGAACGCGGTTTCCACCAGCATCGCCGGCATGTCCGAAGTGCGCAGCACGGCGAAGTTGGCGCGCTCGATGTTCGGCTTGTGGTTGTTGCCGATACGCTTCAGGCCGCCCAGCACGTGCCCGGCTGCGTCCTCGGAGGATTTCATGTAGCCGCTCTGGGCCAGGTCCAGCAGGACGTTGGCCAGCGTGCCTTCGGTCTGCTGCAGGCGCACGCCACCGACCAGATCGGCGGCGTTTTCCTTGTCCGCCAGCCAGCGTGCACGCTGCGAAGACGCGCCCTTGGTCGACAGCACATACACCGACGAACCGGTGGCCGAGCGGTTTTCGGCGGCGTCGGCATGGATCGAAATGAAGATGTCGGCCTTGTTCGCACGCGCCTTCTGCGCACGCATCGGCAGCGGGATGAACACATCGCTGTCGCGGGTGAGGAAGGCTTTCAGGCCAGGCGTGGCGTTGACCTGGCGAGCCAATTCACGCGCCACCGCCAGGGTGACATCCTTTTCGCGCTTGCCGGTGGGGCCGATGGCGCCCGGATCCTGGCCGCCATGGCCCGGATCGATCGCCACCACCAGGTGACGCATGCCCGGCTGCATGCGGATGCGCGAGGCATCGCTGGGCATGGTCGGACGCGGCGACTCGGTCGGCGCAACAGGTGTCGGCACCGGCTTCGGCTGGGTGGCCACAACTGCAGTGGTGGCCTGTCCAGCCAGGATGGCTGCCGGCGACGACGTCGGGGTGCTGCTGGCGGTGGTGCCTGCTGCCGCCATCTGCACCGGGGTGGTGCTGGGTGCCGGCGTCGGCGCGGCGGGTGCCGCAGCGCTGGCACTGGCCTGCTGCTGGACCTGCGCGGTCAACAGCGCAGTGGCTCGCGCGGCATCACCACGGGACTGTGCGGTTTGTGCCGGGGTCGGGCCCGGGACCGGAGCCGGACTCACCGAAGATGCCGCTGGCGGCTGCGTCGGCGCAGGCGTCGGCGCGGGGCGACTGGCGGCCACGGCCGGGCCATCGCCCGGCCACTCGATCACCAGCTTGGATTCATTGCCTTCGCGCTGCATCTGCGGGCGGAAGGGGGCAACCGTCTCGGCCAGGTCGAATACGACACGGAAAGTGCCCGGCACCGGCTGCCCGGTCCGCACCGCGGTCACCACGCCCTGCGGCGAAGGCATCTTCAGGTTGCGCACCGCGCTGGAATCGGGGAAATCGACCACCAGCCGGTTCGGGCCGGCCAGCGACAGGGTCTTGTAGCCACCACTGCCGACCAGCGCGATTTCCGCGCGGGTTCCGGTCGCACCCGTATTGAGCAGCACCTGGCGGACCTCACCGGCCCACGCACTGACGCTCGCCAGACCAAGTCCGACGGCGGCACAGATGGCAATGAGTCGATTCCCCGGGCGCATGACTCAGGATTCAATCACCGCACTGAACGGAATGCAACACCTTTTTCCTTAATAATCCGTAACCTGCCGGTGTTTGTTCTCGTCAGCCGACAGAAAGGGCCTGCAAGTCGCCACCTTCGGGAAGCCGCTGCAGCCATTCACGTCCCGTGTCGCTGATGCCAGTGAGACGCACGCGACGCCCCTGACCTTCAATCTCCAGTGCGACCACCAGATCGGTTGGCGGCAGCGCACCGGCGCCGCGCTCTGGCCATTCGACCAGCCACAGCACGGCACTGCCCTCGTCCAGCCCGAGGAAATCCAGCTCGCCGGCCTGGCCGATGCGATACAGGTCCATGTGCCAGGCCTCGCCGCCACTGGACAACGGATAGCGCTCGACCAGGGTATAGGTGGGGCTGCGGATCGCCCCCTGCACGCCCAGCGCCCGCAACAGCGCGCGCGCCGTGGTCGATTTGCCGGCGCCAAGATCGCCGCGCAACTCGACCAGCGCCTGCGGCGGGCGGGTAGCTGCCAGCCATTGCCCCAGCAGTTCGGTGGCGTTGCTGTCAGCAAGGAAGAATTCGGTCATCGGGAACATTCCGGGTTGGCCAGCCGCCGCAGGGGCGCCAGCAGATCAGTGGGAAGCAGGCCGCGGGCACCGTCGGCGGCGGCGACATCGCCGGCCAGGGCATGCAGCAGCGCACCGCCTGCTGCCGCATCGAACGCAGGCAGGCCCTGCGCGCGCAGGCTGGCGATGATGCCGGTCAACAGGTCGCCCATGCCACCCACCGCCATTCCCGGGTTGCCGGCCGCAATCAGTCGCGGTGCGTGGCCGGGCGCGGCGACGATGCTGCCCGCCCCCTTCAGCACCACCACTGCGTGATAGCGCTCGGCCAGCGCCTGCGCGCTGGCATAGCGATCGGCCTGGACTGCCGCCGTGGTGGTTTCCAGCAGGCGCGCGGCTTCGCCGGGGTGCGGGGTCAGGATCGCATCGGGCAGCGCATGGGCATCCTGCGCCAGCAGGTTCAACGCATCGGCGTCGATCACCAGCGGCAGGCCTGACTGCAGCACACGCGCATACAGCGCGCGCGCCCATTCGTCCTGGCCCAGGCCCGGGCCGATCGCCACCACCCTGGCTTTTGCCAGCAACGCCGGCAGCGCTGAGCCATCTTCCAGCGCGTGCGTCATCGCTTCAGGCAACCTCGCCAGCAGCGGGCCGACATGGTCGCGGCGGGTGCCGATGCTCAGCAGGCCCGCGCCAGCACGCAGCGCAGCTTCGGCGGCCATCGCGATGGCACCGCCGCTGCCATGGTTGCCGCCCACGCACAGCACGTGGCCGGATTCACCCTTGTGGCTGTTGGCACGGCGCGGCGGCAGCAGATCCGGCAGGCGCGACTGCGTCCAGCACTCTGCAGCAGCGACGACACCCTGCCAGGCCGCATCGGCCAGCGCCAGTGGTGCCAGGTGCCTGCGCCCGGTGTATTCCAGTGCATCGCCGGTGTACAGGCCGCGGTGGGCGACGATGAACTGCACTGTCAGGGCCGCGCGTACGGCTGCGCCCGGCACGCAGCCATGGTCGGCGTTGACACCGCTTGGTACGTCCAACGCCAACACCGGCGCCTGCTGCGCGTTCAGCGCCTCGATCAAGGCCAGTGCCGCGCCCTCTGGTGCCCGGGAGAAGCCAAGGCCGAACAGGGCATCGACCCATAGATCGGCCTGGGCCAGTTCGCCGTTGAAATCAGTGACAGTGCCGCCGGCGGACCTGAAATCCGCTGCGGCGCGCTGCGCCAACGCCGTGGAAGGTGGGCTGCCCGGCAGCGCGATCAGCTGCACCTGCCGCCCGGCCTCCAGCGCATGACAGGCCAGCACATAGCCATCGCCGCCATTGTTGCCGCTGCCAACCACCACGCCGATCCGCCGCGCCTGCGGCCAGTGCTGCAGCAGGCTCTGCCAGGCCGCCTGGCCCGCCTGGGCCATCAGGCCCCAGCCACCATCGCCCGCCAGCGCGGAGGCCTGGGCATCGAGTATGCGTGCGGCACGGGAATCGAACAGATCGGCGAGGTTGGCCATGCGGGGATTTTATACTGGTGCACATGTCCCCCGTCCCTGCCCCCCTCGATCCGGCCCTGGCCGTACAGCGCATCCGCGATCTGGCGCGCGCGCATGGCTTCCAGCGCTGCGGTATCGCCGGCATCGAACTGGGCGAGGACGAGGCGCACCTGGCCGACTGGCTGGGCCAGGGCCTGTACGGCACGATGGACTGGATGGCACGCCACGGCACCCTGCGCGCGCGCCCGGCAGAGCTGCTTCCCGGCACCGTGCGGGTGATCTCGGTGGGCATGGACTACAGCCACAGGGACGACACCGAAGCGTGGGCGACCCTGGCCGATCCGGGGCGCGCCTACGTCGCCCGCTACGCGCTCGGCCGCGATTACCACAAGCTGATGCGCAACCGCCTGCAGAAGCTGGCCACGCAGATCAACGATGAAGTGGCGCCGCTGGGCTACCGCGTCTTCGTCGATTCGGCGCCAGTGCTGGAACGCGCGCTGGCACGCAACGCGGGGCTGGGCTGGATCGGCAAGCACACCTGCCTGATCGACCGCCACGGCGGCTCGTGGTTCTTCATCGGCGAGATCTACATCGACCTGCCGCTGCCGATCGACACGCCGGCCAGCGCGCACTGCGGCACCTGTACGCGCTGCATCGACGTCTGCCCGACCCAGGCCATCACCGCCCCGCAGCGGCTGGATGCGCGCCGCTGCATCTCCTACCTGACCATCGAGCATGACGGTGCGATTCCAGTGGAGATGCGACCGCTGATCGGCAACCGCATCTATGGCTGCGACGACTGCCAGCTGGTCTGCCCCTGGAACAAGTTCGCCAAGCGCACCGACGAGCATGACTTCCGCGCCCGCAACAACCTGGACACCGCACGCCTGGACCAGTTGTTCGCCTGGGACGAAGCTGAATTCCTGCGCCGTACCGAAGGCAGCCCGATCCGCCGCAGTGGCCATGAGCGCTGGCTGCGCAACATCGCCGTGGCACTGGGCAATGCGCCAACCACGGCTGAGACGCTGTCGGCGCTGCAGACGCGCGCCGAGGCTGCTTCACCCGTAGTCCGCGAACACGTGCAATGGGCACTGGCCCAGCACGGCCAGCGCTGACGTGCGATCCTGAGCCCCCTGCTCCATCTGCCCCACGCCGTAACCATGCAGCCACGCAACAACGACGTCTTCACCCCCAGCCAGCTCAACACCCTGGCGCGCGACCTGCTGGAAGGCAGCTTCCCGGCGATCTGGGTGGAAGCCGAACTGGGCAGCGTGGCGCGGCCGGCGTCCGGCCATCTGTATTTCACCCTGAAGGACGCGCGTGCACAGTTGCGCGCTGCGATGTTCAGAATGAAGGCGCAGTACCTGAAGTTCGTTCCGCGCGAGGGCATGCGCGTGCTGGTGCGCGGCAAGGTGACCCTGTACGACGCCCGTGGCGAGTACCAGATGGTGCTGGACCACATGGAGGAAGCCGGCGAAGGCGCGCTGCGTCGCGCGTTCGAGGAACTGAAGGCGCGGCTGGAGGCCGAGGGACTGTTCGACCCGGCCCGCAAGCGGCAGATGCCGGCCCACGTGCAGCGCCTGGCGGTGATCACCTCGCCCACCGGTGCCGCCGTGCGCGATGTGCTCAGCGTGCTCGGCCGCCGCTTCCCGTTGCTGGAAGTGGATCTGCTGCCGACCCTGGTGCAGGGCGCAACCGCTGCCGCGCAGATCACCCGCCTGCTGCAGGCCGCCGATGCCAGCGGCCGCTACGACGTGATCCTGCTGACCCGTGGTGGTGGCTCGCTGGAAGACCTGTGGGCGTTCAACGATGAAGTGCTGGCCCGCGCAATCGCCGCCAGCAGCACGCCGGTGGTCTCGGCGGTGGGTCACGAAACCGACTTCAGTCTCAGCGATTTCGCTGCTGACCTGCGCGCGCCTACGCCATCGGTGGCCGCGGAACTGCTGGTACCCGATCAGCGCGACCTGGCCCTGCGCCTGCGCCGCAACGCGGCTCGCATGGTGCAGCTGCAACGCCACGCCATGCAGCAGGCCATGCAGCGCGCTGATCGCGCCCTGCTGCGCTTGAACGCACAGAGTCCGCAGGCACGACTGGATCTGCTGCGCCGTCGTCAGCTGGACCTCGGACGTCGCTTGCATGCGGCGCACAACCAGCAGCAGGAGCGTCGCGCGGCCCGTTTGCGCCACGCTGCCGCAGTGTTGCGGGGCCATCATCCGCAGCGGCAGATGGAGGCGCTGCGACGTCGCCTTGCCGCGTTGGGCGGGCGCCCACAAGCGGCGCTGCAGCGCCTGATGCAGCGTGATGCGCTGCGCCTGCGTGGCCTTGCACGTTCGCTGGAAGCGGTCAGTCCGCTGGCGACCGTCGCGCGTGGCTACAGCATCGTGACCCGTGCAGAGGATGGCGCGTTGGTGCGCCGGATCGAGCAGGTGCAACCGGGTGACGCACTGCAGGCCCGGGTCGGCGACGGCGTGATCGACGTACAGGTGACTGCGGTCAAGTAAGGGGTGTTCGGCAGGGCTGCGCCCTGCACCCGCAGAAGCAACGGCAACAGCCGAAGCAACGGCAGAAGCGGGTTTCCTGAGGGATGGCGGGGTGGGCCCGGTTGCGGGGGACGCTGCAAGTACGTCCATGTAAGCTCGGTCGCGCCATCCATGGCGCTCACGCCCCCGCAACCGGACCCACCCCGCCTTCGAGAGTTTCCCGGTGGCGGTTGGTACATCCATGCCATGCGTGAATGAATCTCCATCGAGATCGAGATCGAATATTTCGACAATTGATCGAAATGCATCCACGCATGGCGTAGATCTACCGTGTCGACCAAGGTCGACACCCACCAAGGGCAGGCCATGCCGTTCCGACAGATCGCGAAATCTGTCGAAGGCGGGGTGGGTCCGGTTGCGGGGGTGTCAGCCGCATGGATGCGGCTGCCAAGCCCCCATGGACGGGTTCACGGCGTCCCCCGCAACCGGACCCACCCCGCCATCCCACAGGAAGCCAGCTTTTGCTGTTGAGGTTGCCGGCCAGCGGCCGGCACTACCGCTTCGGCAGGTGCAGGGCGCAGCCCTGCCAAACCACCCTTTACCTGGCCTGCTCGCAGAACTTCTGCCGATACTCCAGTGCCTTTGGCATCAACGCCTGCAGGTTCTGGATACGGGTACCCGGATTGGGGTGGGTCGAGGCGAACTCCGGCGGTGACTGGCCACCACCGGCCTGGCCCATGCGCTGCCACAGCGGCACCGCCTCGCGCGGGTCGAAGCACGCCGCGGCCGCCAGCATCAGGCCCACTTCATCGGCCTGCGTCTCGTGGCTGCGCGCGTACGGCAACAGATACCCATAGCCCATCGCCGACATCATCATCTGCTGCTGCGCATCCATGCCACTGGCGGCGCCGGCTACCTGGCCGATCTGGGTCAGCTTCTGCTGGGCCATGCGCTGTGCACCATGGCGCAGCAATGCGTGGGCGATCTCATGGCCCATCACCACCGCCATCGCATCGCGGGTACGCGCCACCGGAATCAGCCCCGTGTAGACCGCCATCTTGCCACCGGGCAGGCAGAAAGCATTGGCCTGCTCGGACGGAATCACGTTCACTTCCCACTCGAAATCGCGTGCGAAGTGTGCCGGCTGCAGCCCGTGTTCCTGCGCCAGCGCGGTTTCGACCACGTCCACCTTGGCGATCAGTCGCTCAGCAATCGCCCGGACATCCCGCGAGACCTGTTCATTCGGGCCCAAAGGGCGCTCCTGCGACAGGATCTGCTGGTAGGCCTGCAGGCCCAGCGCCTTCTCCTGGCTGGCGTCCAGGCTGCTGTCGATCAGCACCTTCTCGCCGGTATAGGGGTCGACCGCACGGTTGGAGAACCAGTAGAACGCCGCGTAGCCGGCGGCCAGCAGCAGCACCCACCAGCGGATGTTGCCGAACAGGCCACGCCGCTGCTGCGGCGAGCGGGAAAAAGGATCGTTGCGCATCGGCTGGTCTTCCGGCTGACCCCGCCGGCCGGCGGGTACGGCGCAATCTTAGTGCGGCGCTGCCTGCGGCGGGTGAAACCGGCGCCGATCCAGTCGTGCCCGTCAGATCCCTCGCACCAGTCGGAAGCCGATGCGCGCGTTGGTGGTATCCGAATCCTGCGATTGCCGCCACGCCGCCCGGGTCTGCTCCGGCGCATTGGCCCAGTTGCCACCCCGGATCACCCGTGAACGGCAGCCCGGGTTGAACCACGCCACACCATCAGCCGGCGCGCGCCGATAGCTGGCATGCCAGCAATCGGCCACCCACTCGCTCAGATTGCCGCCCATGTCATGCAGCCCGAAGGCGTTGGCCTGGAAACTGGCGACCGGGGCCGGTCCCCACCAACCATCGCCATAGCCGACGAAGGCGTTGTGCCAATGCCTGCCCGAAGGCGAAACATCCTTGCTGCCGGTGTAATTGCCACTGCCTTCCGGTGGCAGACCGGCATCGCCCCACGGGTAGCGGCCACTGCTGCCGGCACGCATCGCGTACTCGAACTCGGCCTCGCTGGGCAGGCGGTAGCTGCGGCCGGTCTGCTCGGAGAGCCAGTTCGCGTAGTTCTCGGCATCACGAACGCTCACGTGCATCACCGGCGAATTGCCCAGTGCCCGCCCGCCGTCATAGTCGGACCGCCAGTCCACGCCGCTGCGACGGATGAAATTGCCGCTGCGCTCGTCATAGACCACCGAATGTCCACGCCGGGTCGCACGTGGGCGGGCATTGGTCGCCTTCACATAGCGCTCGAAGTCACCCACGGTGATCTCGGTGATCGCCATCGCGTACCCACGCTCGAAACGCACATAGTGCGATGGCCGCTCTGCGTCGGTTGCGCCCGGTTCGGTATCACTGGCGCCCATCTGGAACCCGCCATGCGGCACCACGATCATCTGCGGTCCACGGCCGCCATCACGCAGCGCATCGCTGAACACCTGCCCCGGCCGGAAGCTGCCGTAATGGGTGGCCAGTTCGATGCGTTCGCGCAACTGCGCCACCACCGCGTCGCCCGGCAACGCAATGCGCAGCGCTTCGGCCAACTTCTCGCGCGCAGGCTTCAGCCCCTGCGGGGTGGTCAGATCATGCAGGCCGCCATCGCGCAGCTGGACCAGTGCCGCTGCACGGATCTGCTCGATGCGCTCGAACGCATCGGCGATGGTCGGTGACGAGTCCCGCACCTTGCTGGCTTCTGCCAACCACGCGCCGGCACTGGCGAAATCGCGGATACGCGCGGCATCCTCGGCACGCCGGATCAGCCCACTTTCAGCAGCTGCCAGGCCCTGCCGCGCGCGACGATTCGCCGGGTCCAGCGCAAGTGCCTCACGGAAGTTGCCAATCGCACCATCCCCCGCTTCGCCGATACGGTCGGCACGCAGATCGTCTTCGCCCGCGCGGTTGTAGGCGACCACACGCTGCGCGGTCTCGACCCGCCCCTGCAGCGCGCGCACCTTCTCGTCCTTCGGCGCCAGGGTCAGCAGCACCAGCGCCTGGCGCCCGGCTTCGGCCAGCGCCTCACGCTGCTGCAATGGCCGCTGCAGCAACGCATCGGCCTGCTGCTGCAGCTTCTGTTTCGCGCGTTGCAGGCCCAGGCGCGCCTGCCGATCGTCGGGTTCCTCCTCCTGCACTGCCAGCCACAGGGGCACGGCCGCATCGCCATCTTCATACAGATGCCCCCGCGCGAATGCCTGGTCGGCAGCCCGGCGCAGCTGTGTCAGCGTACGTCCCTGGCGATCGACCCGCGGCGGCGTCCACTGCTGGATGTCCTCGGCCGCGTCGTCACCGGCAATGGTCACCGTGCCCCGCCCGGTACCACGCGCCGGACCGGCCTCTGGTGCGGGATCGGCCGGCTGGGCTGCGGTGGCACCGGCGGTCTGCGCAGGGGGCGACGGCGTGCAACCGGCCAGGCTCACGGCCAAGGCGGTAAACAGCGCGGGCGACAGCAGAAAACGCAAGCAGGGCCTCCTTCGGCACGGATGCGGACCGACGTTAGGCTATTCTCCCCTGCCTGAGCAAACCCGAGTAGTAGGCCCTGACACGTGGCAACCTGGATCACCACCCCCGCCGAGCTGGACACATACCGCCAGCAGCGGCCGACCCGCATCGGCCTGGATACCGAATTCATCCGTGAACGCACCTTCTGGCCACAGCTGGCGCTGGTGCAGATGGCCGTCGGCGAGGACATCCTGCTGATCGACCCGCTGATTCCCGGCATGCCCGAGGCGTTGGCGCCGTGGCTGGCCGATGAATCCATCACCAAGGTCATGCACAGTGCCAGCGAAGACCTGGTGGCGTTCAAGTGGACCTGTGGCGTGCTGCCGCGTCCGTTGTTCGACACCCAGATCGGCGCCGCGCTGGCTGGCATCGGTGCTGGCATGGGCTACCAGAAGCTGGTGCAGGAGATCATCGGCGTGGCACTGGAAAAGGGCGAAACCCGCTCTGACTGGATGCGCAGGCCGTTGTCGGACTCCCAGCTGAAGTACGCCGCCGACGACGTCGAGCATCTGTTCGCGATGCACGACGCCATCTCCGCCAAGCTGGAAACGCTGGGGCGCCAGCAGTGGCTGCACGACGATGGCGAGCGCCTGCTGGCCAGCGTGGCAAATGACGAAGACCGCTGGCCCCACCTGGGCATGCGCTCGGCGCAGTTCCTGGACGCGCCCGCGCAGCGCCGCCTGCTGCGCCTGCTGCGTTGGCGCGACGTGCAGGCGCGCGCCAGCGACCGCCCGCGCAGCTGGATCCTGGACAACGAACTGGCCGCCACCCTGGCACGCACCCCGCCAGCCGATGCCGCTGCAGTGAGCAAGCTGTTCGAACAGTTCCCGAAGGCGCCGCGCAAGCTGGCCGCTGCGGTATGGCAGGCGCTGGACACGCCGCTGGCCGACGAAGCCGATGCGCCGTTGGCGATGCAGGCCAGCGATGCCAGCAAGCAGCTGCTGAAGAAGCTGCAGGATGCGGTGGCCGAACGCAGCCGCGAGCTCGGCCTTGCCGACGGCGTGCTGGCCTCACGCAAGCATCTGGAAAGCTATCTGGAGCATCAGCAGTGGCCGGCTGCACTGGCCGGCTGGCGCCAGCAGGAACTGGAGCCGCGGTTGCAGGCGTTGTTGCCCGCAGTCTGAGGAACCGGGCGGACAACGAAAAACGGCGCTCGATGAGCGCCGTTTTCGATACTCCAACCGGTAGTGCTTACCAGTTCATGTTCAACGAAACACCCACGGTGCGCGGTTCGTTGTAGACCGCGGCCATGTAGTTCTCGATCACACCCTTGAGGTTCTTCTCGTTGGTGATGTTGCGCGCGAACAGCGCCACTTCGTAGGCACCGTAGTTGCCCGAATAGCCGATCTTCAGGCCACCCTCGAAATCACCCTTGGAGTTGAACTCCTTGCTGTCGTACAGCACGAAGCTGGTGTAGCCCTGCTTGTTCCAGTCGGTGGACACGAACATCGTGGCCGCGTCGCTGACCGGGAAGTCGTAGCGCGCTGCCAGGTTGATGTTGTACTTCGGTGCGTTCGGCAGCGGGTTGCCATCGATCTGCGCGAAGGTGTTGGCACCGACCTTGATGGTCGGATCGTTCACCGTGCACACCACCTGGCCGTTCAGGCCGCAGACCTGCGCGTAGACGCGCTTGTCCTTGATCTCGCTGTGCAGCAGGCTCAGGCCGGCGCTCAGGGTCAGGTTCTGGATCGGGCGCAGCTCCATGTCCGCTTCGAAGCCGTAGGCCTTGGCCTTGTCTGCATTGAACAGCACGCCGTTGCCGTCCGAATCGTTGCCGTTGAGCTGGATGTCGTTGACGGTGTAGGTGAACGCGGTGGCGTTCAGGCGCAGGCGGTTGTCCCACAGGCTGCTCTTCACGCCCGCTTCCCACGACAGGATCGTTTCCGAATCGGCGGTGGTGAAGTCGGCATTGAACACCGCCGAACGGCCCTGGATGGTCGGGCCACGGAAGCCGCGGGCGACCTTCGCATAGACGCTCACGTCCGGGGTGATCTGATACATCGCGCTCAGATCCCAGCTCGGGGTGGTGTCGGTCATCTTGACGTCGGTGCGGCCCTTGTAAGTGACCAGGCCGGCAGCGGTATCGGCCGTCTTCAGCAGGCGGGTGTGCTTCTCATCGCGGGTCTGGCGCAGGCCGGCGGTGACGGTGAACTTGTCGGTGAAGGCGTAGCTCAGCTGGCCGAAACCGGCCCAGGAGGTGTTCTTGTTGCGCAGGCGCACCCAGTTGTTCGGGTTGCGCGCAGCGCCCTTCAGGAACCAGGCGCGCTGGTAGAAGTCGGTGGTGTCGCTGCCGTTGAAGTAGAACGCACCGGCCTGCCACTGCAGGGCGCTGTCGTCATGGCTGGCCAGGCGGAACTCCTGGGTCCACTGGTCCAGGTCACGGATCTGGCCCATCGACTGGCCGTAGCCGTTCGGCACGCCATTGACCGGGAAGTTGACCGCAGCGCCGCCGTCGGTGTCACCGCGGCTGTAGCCGGAAGTGGTCTCGTAAGCGGTGATCGAGGTGAAGTCGATCGCGCCGAAGTCATAACGCGCCTTCACCGAACCGCCGTAGGTCTTGTACGCCTGCGGGTTGTTGTCGGCCTCGTCGTAGGCGACCTGGTCACGCGGCACGTCGGTCTTGTTCGAGCCCTTGGTCAGTGCGTTGCGCAGGAACAGGGTCGAGGTGCCTTCGTAGTCGCGGGCGTGGGCCGAAGCAAGGATCGAGAACTGGTCGCTCGGGGTCAGCAGCAGCTGCGCGCGCACGTTGCGGTCGTCGAAGCCGCCCATGGCGTTCTTCTTCGGGCTGACCGTGCCATCGGCGCTGGGGCCGGTGTAGGTGTTGTCGACGTAGTCGTCGCGGTGCTGGTACAGCGCCGACACGCGGAACGATGCGATGTCGTTGATCGGGCCGCCGAAGCCACCGTCGATCGACACGCTGTTGTAGGAGGCATAGCTGGCGCTGACGCGACCGCTATAGTCCTGGGTCGGCTTGAGGGTGTCGAACTTGACGATGCCGGCGGTGGTGTTGCGACCGAACAGCGAGCCCTGCGGACCGCGCAGCACTTCAACCTGGTCCACGTCATAGACCGGGTTGGACTTCAGCACCACGTGCTCCAGCACGACGTCGTCCTGGATGATCGACACCGGCTGCGAGGCACCGAGGTAGAAATCGATGTTGCCCAGGCCGCGGATGTAGAAGCGCGGGAAGATGCGGCCGGTGGTGGTTTCCGCATACAGGCTCGGCACGCGGCCGGACAGCGCCAGCAGGGTGTCGTCGCCGCCGGCGGTGAAGTCGCGCATGCGCTCGCCCTGCACCACGCCTACCGACACCGGCACTTCCTGCAGGTTCTGCTCGCGGTGCTCGGCGGTCACGGTGATGGTGTCCAGCCCGGTCGGGGTCGGTGCACTGTCCTGCGCGGCAGCACCGAAGCTGGCAGCCAGCGCCAGGCCTGCACAGGCCAGGGCCAGCGGATGGCGACGGAAGGAAACGAAGGAGGACGACATGCCCGACGAACGGCGGGAATCGGAATGGGAAGGCATCGAAAGCTCTGAGGAGGCGTCCGTGCGGCCTGCGCTGGCCGGGCGGCAAATAGGAGGAAAACTGCGCAAGCGGCCATTATCCTCCAAATTGTTACAATTTCGTTGCGCCGGCAGACAGCAGGGGGATCAGGCCGTTTTCGGCACAGTCCCCGCCTCAGCCGTGCTGCGGTAACGGCGCCAGCGCGACCTCGACCATCGCCAGCAGGCGTTCGCGGCTGATGCCGTCTCGCGCCTGCACCGAGATGCCATGCAGCACCGTGGCGAAATGATCGCCCAGCGCCTGCACGGATAGATCGGCCGCCAGCTCGCCAGCCGCCTGCGCCTGCTGCAGCCGCGCGATGATCGCCGCCGTGCGCTGGCGGCGGTGGCTGGCCAGCCAGTCGCGCACGCCCTCGCCATCCGGTGACACGCTGCTGGCCGAGGACACTACCAGGCAGCCATGCGGACGACCGCGACGGGTGTAGGTCAACACGGCATCCCGCAGCATGCTGCCGATCGCATCGCGCAGTGACGCCTGCTCCAGCGCGCGCGGCGCGAAGCCGCCCTCGCCTTCCTCGTACAGCGCCACCGCTTCGCGGAACAGCTGCTCCTTGCTGCCGAACGCGGCGTAGATGCGCGCCGAGGCAATGCCAAGCGCTTCGACCAGGGCCGACATCGAGGTGCCCTCATAGCCGTGCTGCCAGAACAGCAGCATCGCCTTGCGCAATGCCTGGTCCCTGTCGAATTCGCGCGGTCGCCCTGCCATCTGCCTGCCTGCCGTTCTGAGGCGCGCAGTGTAACGCGGGTGTTGACCATCCCGATGCACGCGCCTATTCTTTGCCGACTGACAAACAATTGGAGCAACACATGCAAACCCTCAAAGGCCCCAGCCTGCATCTGGCGCAGTTCGCTGGCGACCAGGCGCCGTTCGACAGCCTGTCCGGCATCGCCGCCTGGGCAGCCGGTCATGGTTTCAAGGCCCTGCAGATTCCGGCATGGGACGCGCGCCTGTTCGACCTGGCCACCGCCGCCGACAGCCAGGACTACTGCGATGACCTGCGTGGCACCCTGGCCGAGCACGGCCTGCAGGTCAGCGAGTTGACCACCCACATCCTGGGCCAGCTGGTGGCGGTGCATCCGGCCTACGATGAGCTGTGCGATGGTTTCGCACCGGAAGCACTGCGCGGCAATCCGCAGGCACGCAGCGAATGGGCACAGCAGCAGCTGCATCTGGCCGCCCGCGCCTCGCGCCGGCTCGGGCTGCAGGACATGGGCACCTTCTCCGGCTCGTTCGCCTGGCCCTACCTGTTCCCCTTCCCGCAGCGTCCGCCGGGCCTGATCGATGCCGCATTCGATGAGCTGGCACGCCGCTGGCGGCCGATCCTCGATACCTGCGGGGACAACGGTATCAACCTCTGCTACGAAATCCATCCCAGCGAAGACCTGCACGATGGCACCAGCTTCGAACGCTTCTTCGAGCGTGTGGGCCAGCACGAGCGCTGCCGCATCCTGTTCGATCCCAGCCACTTCGTGCTGCAGCAGCTGGATTACCTGCAGTTCCTGGACATCTACCATCCGCTGATCCGCATGTTCCACGTCAAGGATGCGGAGTTCCGTCCCAATGGTCGCCAGGGCATCTACGGTGGCTACGCCGACTGGACCGAACGCGCGGGCCGCTTCCGCTCGCTGGGCGACGGCCAGGTCGATTTCAAGTCGATCTTCTCCAAGTTGGCGCAGTACGACTACGCCGGCTGGGCAACGCTGGAATGGGAGTGCTGCCTGAAGGACCAGGAAGCCGGTGCGCGCGAAGGTGCCGCCTTCATCCGCGACCACATCATCCCGGTCACCGACAAGATCTTCGACGACTTCGCCGGCGCGCCGATCAGCAGCGCCCAGATGCAGCACATGCTCGGCATCGCCTGAGCCCCCACAGGAACATCCCGATGACGAATTTTTCCACCGCTGGTACCCCCGGCGACGACACCCTGCGCCACCACTACCTGCGCATCGACGGCCAGCGCGTGCATTGCGTCTCCGCCGGCAGCGGTCAACCGGTGCTGTTGATTCCCGGCTGGCCGCAGACCTGGTACGCCTGGCGCCACGTGCTGCATGCGCTGGCCGAGGCCGGCTTCGAAGCGATCGCGGTCGATCCGCCCGGCATCGGCGAATCCGATCGTCCCGCGCACGGCTACGACACCGGCAGCGCCGCCGCAGTACTGCACCAGACCATGCAGGCGCTGGGCCACGAGCGCTATCAGGTGGTCGGCCATGACATCGGCATGTGGATCGCCTATGCATTGGCCAGCGACCAGCCGCAGGCGGTGCAGCGCCTGGCCGTGACCGAGGCGGTGATTCCCGGGTTGGCGCCTGAGCCGGGCATCTTCGCCGCGCCGGCCGATAACATCTTCCTGTGGCACTTCATGTTCAACCAGGTGGCCGATCTGCCCGAGGCCCTCATCACCGGTCGCGAACGTGCCTACCTGGATTTCATGTTCGACCGCTGGTCGTACCGGCGCGACGCGGTGGCCAGCGAAACCTACATCGCCGCCTACAGCCGCCCCGGCGCGTTGCGTGCAGGGTTTGCCTGGTACCGCGCGATTCCGGAAACCATCCGCCAGAACCAGCTCCGCGCACAACGCCGGCTGACGATGCCGGTGCTGGCCATCGGCGCCGAGCACGCCACCGGCAACGCGCCGATGCTGACCCTGCAGCCGCACGCCGATGACCTGCGCGGCAGCGTCGTGCCGGGCTGTGGCCACTTCATCATGGAAGAAGCACCGGACGCCTTCCTCGCCCAGCTGCTGCCGTTCCTGCAGGAGGCTGACCATGCCGCTTGAACCTGCGTTGCAATCGTTCGTGGATGCGGTGGCGGCGCAACCACTGCCAGACGATCTGCTCGAACTGCGCGCACTGAGCGAGCAGGCGCTGCCCACGCTGCAGGGTGCCACCGAGGTGGTATCGCATGTCGTGGAGCACGTCATCAGCGCGCGCGACGGCCATGCGCTCGTCGTGCGCCTGTATACGCCCGCAGCCAACGGCACCGAGCTGCGCCCTGCCCTGTTGTTCGCCCACGGCGGTGGTTGGTTCCAGTGCTCGCTGGCGGTCTATGACGGCCCCTGCCGGGCCCTGGCCAATGCCAGCGGCCATGTCGTCGCTGCCGTCGGCTATCGCCTGGCGCCGGAGCATCCGTTCCCGACGCCGCTGCACGACGTCGCCGATGCCTGGCTGTGGCTGCAGGCCCATGCCGCCGCGCTGGGTCTTGATCCGGCACGGCTGGTCATCGGCGGCGACAGCGCCGGCGGCAATCTCGCCGCCGCGTGCTGCCTGCTGCTGCGCGATCAGGGACTGCCGTTGCCATCGCATCAACTGCTGCTGTACCCGGCACTGGATGCCACCATGGCCAGCGGCTCCTACCGCGAGTTCGCCGACGGCTACTACCTCAGCGCTGAACTGATGCAGCGCTGCTGGCAGGCCTACCTGGGCGACAGTGACCGCCGACAGGCGCTGGCTTCGCCACTGCACGCCCGCGATCTGCGTGGCCTGCCGACGGCCACGGTGCTGAGCTGTGAGCTCGATCCGCTGCGCGACGAAGCTGAACAGTACGCCGCCAACCTGCGGGAAGCGGGTGTGGACTGCACGCTGGAGCGCCTGCCGGGGATGATCCACGCCTGCATCCACCTGCATGGTGTGTCGGCGGCGACCGACATCGCGATCCAGCGCGCGGCGGCCCTGCTGCCCTGCGCCAGGCCTGCAGCGGCGCAGAGCACCTGCGCCGCTGTGTCCGGCCCGCCCCTTTGCAGCCGGCACCGGCCAGCGCTATGCTAGGGCCGTCACGTGGCGCCAGCTCCGCTGCCCACGGGATGCAACACCCCCATGGGGCCATAGCTCAGCTGGGAGAGCGCGTCGTTCGCAATGACGAGGTCAGGAGTTCGATCCTCCTTGGCTCCACCATATGAAAAACAGAAAGCCCCGGCACTGCCGGGGCTTTCTGTTCTGGCCAGCCGCTCAGGCCGGGTCCTGCCCGCCGTCCTTGCGCACCGGTGCACGCGAATGTGCATCGCGCACCTTCTGGTCCTGCTGGCCGGGACGCTGCTTGGCCACTTCATCCTGCTGCCGATCCTGCTGACTCTCCTGCACGCCCTGCTTGGGGTCAGCCTGGTCCTTGTCGCGCTCGCTCATCGAAAGCTCCGTCATCGGCGGGGGACCGATGCTCCCGGCTACGCTAGAGCGTGGGGCGTGAGCCGCAGGTCAGTCCGGCGCCAACACCGTGTGCAGCCTCGGCCTTGCGACCGCACTCGGCTCACCCCCAGAATCAGAAAGCATCATGTTTATCGGAATATGCCATGCCCTCTCGTGCGCAGTCCGCTTCGCCAGCAGCGCCAATGACCATCGACGCCGCCGATGGACGCATCCAGATCGGCAACCTGCCGACCCGGATCGGCCCCGCGCTGTCACTGGACCAGGCGCGCATCGCGTTTGCCGCGTGGATCCAAGGCGAACGCAACGTCGGCACAGGCTATCTGTGGCTGAGCCTACAGGGGCTGAGCCTGGGCGGCGCCCGCGCAGGCATCAGCCTGTGCTTCCGCGGCCAGCAACTGGACATGGTGACGATGGGCGTCGAACTGCCTGGTGCAGAGCTGCAGGAGGGCTGGCCGACCCAGGCGACCATCGACGCCGAGGTCGCCTTCATGAAGCGCACGCTCGGCGCGGCACTGGGGCGGACGCTGGCAGGTGGGCACGCCCGCTTCGACTGGGGCGAGGCCTGGGCCGGTTTCGATCCGAAGGGGTTCATGGCCAGCAGCGGCATCCGCTACCGGCCACTCCGGTGAGCATGCTCAGGTGCGGGTAATCGACACTCCTCCCTCGACACGCATCGCGCTGCCAGTGACGAAACTGCTTTCATCGCTGGCCAGGAACAACGCCGCGTTGGCGATCTCTTCCGGCTCAGCCATGCGCTTGAGGGCGTGCAGCGAGCGCACGAAATCACGCGCATCGCCCGTGGGCGCGGCCTGCCGGCCCATTTCGGTGTCGGTGCCACCGGGCAGCAGCACGTTGCTGCGTACGCCGCGCGCACCGTACTCGGCGGCGATCACCTGACTCAGGCCGATCAGCCCGGCCTTGCTCGCTGCATAGGCCGCCATGCCCGGGAATCCCACGGTGTGGCCGACGAACGTGCCGACGAACACCAGCGAGCCACCGCCGCGTGCCAGCAATGCCGGCAACTGCGCGCGCGCCGCATGGAAAGCGGCATCCAGGTTGGTGGCCACCACCTCGCGCCAGGCATCGGCAGGGAGCTCTGCGGTGGGCAGGCTGGGGCCGAGCATGCCGGCGTTGTTGATGGCGGCATCCAATCCGCCAAATGACTGTTGGGCCAGATCGACCAGCACCTGCGCGGTGGCAGCATCGGCCACGTCACCCGCATGCACGGCCACTTCGCCGCCGCTTGCGCGGATCTGCGCAGCCAGTTCATGAAGCGGCTGTGGGCGCCGCGCATTGAGGACCAGTCGCGCGCCCTCAGCAGCGAAACGCAGCGCGCTGGCGCGGCCAATGCCGGCGCTGGCGCCGGTGATGAGGATGATCTTGTCGTGCAGCCGCATGGATGTGCTCCGGGTTGGGATATGCCCGCAACCATGCGCCTGCACGGCCACGCCGACACTCCGTTTCCAGACCCGGCCGGCGGGTGCAGGAAACGGAGTTTCCACTGCCCTGGTGCATGCCAGAATCACGACATGGACAGCACCGCCGATATCGATCTGGATGCCCGTATTGAACGGGTCTGCCGTCATCTGCAGACCAGCGTTGACGAACCGTCGCTGCAGGAACTGGCCGACATCGCCGGCTGCAGCCCGTCCCGCCTGCATCGCCTGTTCAAGCAAGCCACCGGCGTGACCCCGAAGCAGTACGCCACTGCCCTGCGCGCCGACCGCCTGCGCGAAGGGCTGCAACGCCAGGACCGGATCACCGATGCCTTCCACGAGGCGGGATTCGGTTCCAGCGGACGCTTCTACGAAAATGCACCCCGCCTGTTGGGGATGACACCCAAGCGCTGGCGCGCGGGTGGCGGCGGCGAGGTCATCCGATTCGCGATTGCACAGAGCACGCTGGGCAGCGTACTGGTGGCAAGCAGCAGCACCGGCGTGGTCGCGATCCTGCTGGGCGATGATCCAGAAGCGTTGCTGTACTCCCTGCAGCAGCGCTTTCGGCAAGCTGAACTGGTGGGTGCCGATCGGGGCTACGAACACCTCATCGCCCAGGTCATCGGCCTGGTCGAAGAGCCCGCGCGCGGCACCGCGCTGCCGCTGGATATCCGTGGCACCGCCTTCCAGCAGCGGGTATGGCAGGCACTGCAGCGCATTCCGCACGGACAGACTGCGTCCTACGCCGACATCGCAGCGCGGATCGGCGCGCCGCGTGCCAGTCGTGCGGTAGCCCGCGCCTGTGCCAGCAATCCTCTCGCAGTGGCGGTGCCCTGCCACCGCGTGGTGCGGCGCGACGGAGATCTGTCCGGCTATGCCTGGGGCGTGGAACGCAAGCGCGAACTGCTGCGGCGGGAAAAGATGACCCGTCGCTGACGCGATCGCTCAATCCAGCTTCACCACCAGCTTGCCGAAGTTGCGCCCCTGCAGCAGGCCGAAGAAGGCTTCGGGTGCATTTTCCAGGCCCTGCACGACGTCCTCGCGATACTGGATGCGTCCATCGCGCAGCCACTGCGGCATGTCGCGCTCGAAATCCGGCCACAGATGCTTGAAGTCATGCACGATGAAGCCACGCACGGTCAGGCGCTGGCGCAGGACCTGGCTGAACAGCGCGGGCAGCCGATCCGGTCCGGGCTGCGCGACGCCGCGGGCGTTGTAGGTGGCGATGGTGCCGCACACCGGAATGCGCGCGAAATCATTGAGCAGCGGCAGCACGGCATCGAGCACATGCCCACCCACGTTCTCGAAGTACACGTCGATGCCATCCGGCACGGCAGCGCGCAGCTGTTCGGCAAAACCAGAGGCGCGATGGTCCAGCGCCACGTCCACGCCCAGTGTTTCCAGATACGCACGCTTGGCCTCACCGCCGGCGATGGCAACTACGCGCGCGCCTTGCAGCTTTGCCAACTGGGCCACGGTGGCGCCGACCGGTCCACTGGCAGCGGCTACCACCAGGGTCTCGCCGGGTTGCAGCTTGCCGATTTCGATCAGGCTGGAGTACGCGGTGAACCCCGGCATGCCGTACACGCCCAACGCTGTGCTCAGCGGCAGCCCGGCCGGATCCAGGCGCCGGCTGATCGCATCACCCGCCACCACGGCATGCGTCTGCCAGCCGCCGGGGGCCAGCACCAGCTCGCCCACCGCCAGGCCAGGCGCCTGCGACTGCAGCACCTCGGCCACGGTCTGGCCCTCCATCACCGCATCCACTGCCACCGGCGGTGCGTACGACGGGCCATCGTCCATGCGTCCGCGCATGTACGGATCCAACGACAGGTAGCGGTTGCGCAGCAGCACCTGGCCCGGGCCCAATGCCGGCAGCGGCACCTGTTCGAGGCGGAAATTGGCGGCGACCGGCGCACCTTGCGGGCGCGAGGCAAGCACAATGCGGGTAGTTGAATCGGACATGTCCAATGGCTCTGCTGCGGGCAGCGTCGGGAGAGGAACCGCGACAGTACGCCGCGCCCTGCCCTCGTGGGTGCCATGAAAACAGCGTTCCATCGGTGCCTTCCCCACTCCGCCGCTGCATCGCTTGCCCCGTCACCTTTGGCGCCAGCGACGGGCCGCTGTTTTCCGCGTCCGGCATTCCCGGTCAGGCCGGCTCTACGCAGGATCAACCACTTGCAGGTACTTCCGCTGGCCGCAGACACCAATGTGAAGGTTTTTTTCCAAAACGCTTGCCGAACCTGTCCTACGTCCGTAATATGCGCGTCCTCGGCAGCGACATCGCTGCAACGAAACAAGTGGCCGAGTAGCTCAGTTGGTAGAGCAGGGGATTGAAAATCCCCGTGTCGGCGGTTCGATTCCGTCCTCGGCCACCACTTTCGAAGACCTGCAGAAATGCGGGTCTTTTTTTTCTACATGGCCGAGTAGCTCAGTTGGTAGAGCAGGGGATTGAAAATCCCCGTGTCGGCGGTTCGATTCCGTCCTCGGCCACCATGTTCAAAGACCTGCAGAAATGCAGGTCTTTTTTTTGTCCGTGACGTTCCGTCCACGCACGACATGGATCGCGCCGCATCGATCCTGCGCGGATGCGGCACGTGGGTTGACGAAACATTCACACCTCCGCGTGCTTCGCAACCTACGCTCCAGACTCCTGCCCGGAGCCGACCAATGCGCTTGCACCCTGCCCTGCTCGCCTGCCTGCTGCTTTTCGCCGCACCGGCACTCGCTGCCGAGCCCGTGCGCGCGGTCAGCGAACTGGACATCGATCGCTATGCCGGCCAGTGGCACGAGATCGCCCATCTACCGGTGTCGTTCCAGAAGCAATGCGTGGGCGAGATCACTGCCAACTACGGGCTGCGCCGCGATGGCCGGATCAGCGTCACCAACGCCTGCCGCAAGGCCGATGGCGAGCGGATTGTCGCCGAGGGTGTGGCGCGGCCCGTTGCCGGGCAGCCCGGCCAACTGCAGGTACGCTTCGTTCCCGACTGGCTGAGCTGGGTGCCCCTGGTCTGGGCCGACTACTGGGTGATCGCGCTGGACCCGGACTACCAGTGGGCGATGGTCGGTGAACCCGGCCGCAGGTATCTGTGGATCCTCGCGCGCCTGCCGGAGATGGACCGCGCCCTGTTCGACCAGCTCAAGGCGAAGGCGCAAGCGATGGGTTACGACCTGGCGCCGCTGCGTTTGATGGCGCCCGTGCACGACGCGCCCGTGCGCGACGCGCCCGCCGACTGAGGCGCCGCCCGACCGGCGCACGCAACGTCTGCAATCCAGCATCGCGCACGCCTCGCGTGCATCTTCACGCGCTACCCTCTGTGGCCGGTCGCCGCGGGCGACCTTTTCCACCATACGCCGTAGTATGCTTATCCCACGCACCGCCTTCAGAGGACCTGCGCCCATGTTCCACCGCTTCCGTACCGTCTTGATCGTCCTGTGCACCCTGGCCTTGGTCGCTTGCGGCGATGGCATCGTCAAGCGCGTTTCGGAACCGGCCGCGAGCCTGCAGCAGCTGACCGTGCAGGCCAATGGCGACTGGACTGTCGCCCTGCGCCTGCAGAACTACAGTTCGATGCCGATGAGTTTCGACGACGTCGCACTGGCCCTGACCATCGGCGACACCGAGGCCGGCCCGCTGTCGGCCAAGCCGGGCATCTCCATCGGCGGCGTCTCTGCCGATGTCATCAACGTCAACTTCAAGCCCAGCCCGGCCGCACGCCTGGTGATCGCCGACGCACTGGCCAGCAATCGCACCCTCGCCTACAGCCTGAAGGGCACGGTGTCGGCCACGCCGCAGGAAAAGAAGCAGCGCACCTTCGATATCAACAGCCGCAGCACGCTCAACCAGGCCCCGGGCCTGCCCGGCGTGCTGCGCTGATTTCCGCTTTCCGCCGCGACGCATCGCGCCGCTCCCCCTGTTACTGATCAAATCGAGACGCACCGATGAGCAGCTACACCGCCCCGCTTTCCGACCTTCGTTTCGGCCTGCACGATGTGCTGAAGGTCGAGCCGCTGTTCGCCCGTCTTGGCTTCACCGACGCCACCGCCGATGTCGTCGATGCCGTGCTGGAAGAAGCCGGCCGCTTCAGCGCCAGCGTACTGGCCCCGCTCAACAGCGTGGGCGACGAGATCGGCTGCGTGCTCGACCAGGCCAGCGGCGAAGTGACCACGCCACCCGGCTTCAAGCAGGCCTACGACCAGTTCGTCGACGGCGGCTGGACCGGCCTGACCGCGTCGCCGGAACTGGGCGGCCAGGGCCTGCCGCACACGCTGGGCGTGCCGCTCAATGAAATGATCAACGCCGCCAACCTGGCCTGGGGCAACTTCCCGCTGCTGTCGCACGGCGCCATCGAAGCGCTGAAGCAGCACGGCGAAGCCTGGCAGCACGAGGCCTTCCTGAAGCCGCTGATCGAGGGCCGCTGGACCGGCACCATGTGCCTGACCGAACCGCATTGCGGCACCGACCTGGGCCTGCTCAAGACCAAGGCCGAGCCGAACGCCGATGGCAGCTATTCGATCACCGGCACCAAGATCTTCATCACCGCCGGCGAGCACGACCTGACCGGCAACATCGTGCACCTGGTGCTGGCCAAGCTGCCCGATGCTCCCCCGGGCGCCAAGGGCATCTCGCTGTTCGTCACCCCGAAGTTCAAGGTCGACCGCGACGGCAACGTCGGTGAGCGCAACGCGCTGCGCTGCGGCTCGATCGAGCACAAGATGGGCATCAAGGGCTCGGTCACCTGCGTGATGAATTTCGATGGCGCCCAGGGCTACCTGGTCGGCCAGCCGCACAAGGGCCTGCAGGCGATGTTCACCATGATGAACACTGCTCGCCTGGGTGTCGGCCTGCAGGGCATCGGCCTGTCCGAGCGCGCCTACCAGAACGCGCTGAAGTACAGCCGCGAGCGCCTGCAGTCGCGTTCGCTCAGCGGCGCCAAGTTCCCGGACAAGCCAGCCGACCCGATCCTGGTGCATCCGGACGTGCGTCGCATGCTGCTGACCATCAAGTCGCTGGTGGAAGGCAGCCGCCTGCTGGCCCTGCATGCGGCCACCCTGATCGACGTCGCCCACCATGCAGACGATGCCGGTGAACGCGAGCGCGCCGACACCCTGGTGAGCTTCCTGACACCGATCTCGAAGGCCTGCCAGACCGAATGGGGCATCGAGAACACCTACAACGCCCTGCAGTGCTTCGGCGGCCACGGCTACATCCGCGAACACGGCATGGAACAGCTGGCCCGCGATGCCCGCATCACCACCTTGTATGAAGGCACCACCGGCATCCAGGCGCTGGACCTGATCGGCCGCAAGACCGCGTCCAGCCAGGGCGCTGGCCTGAAACTGATGCTGGCCGAGATCGAGGCGTTCGCCAAGGCGAATGAAGGCAACGAGAGCCTGGCCGAGTTCATCGGCCCGCTGCGCGCCAAGGCAGCCGAATGGGGCAAGCTGACGATGGACGTGCTGCAGCGTTCGGCCGCCAATCCGGACGAACTGGGCGCAGCGAGCTACGACTACCTGTTCTATTCGGGTTATGTGGTGCTGGCCTACTGGTGGGCCCGCAGCGTTGCCGCCGCCGATGCCAGCGCACACGGCGCAGCATTCGCCCAGGGCAAGCGCGAGACCGCACGTTTCTACTTCGCCCGCGTACTGCCGCGCACCCTCAGCCACGCCGCCGCCATCCAGGCGGGCGCCGCACCGCTGATGGCAATGGACGACGAACGCTTCGGCGCCTGAGCCGGGCCGCGGTCGGCACCCACGGGAGTGCCGGCCGCTGGCCGGCAACCGCAACAGCTGGAGCAACAGCAACAGCTGGTTTCCTGCGGGATGGCGGGGTGGGTCCAATTGCGGGGGACGCTGCAAGTACGTCCATGTCAGCTCGGTCGCCGCATCCATGCGGCTCACGCCCCCGCAACCGGCCCCACCCCGCCTTCGACAATTTCCCGGTAGATCCACACCAAGCGTGGATGGAAACCACCCGTAATGCCTCTGGAGAAAAGCCCCCTTTTGTTAAAGGGGGCGCGCCGGCAGGCGCGGGGAATAGGAAGAATGCGCGGGCAACCCAGCGCGCCGACGGCGGGCCGGGTTGTTAAAGGGGGCGCGCCGACAGGCGCGGGGAATAGGAAGAATGCGCGGACCTGAATCTTGCGATTTGGGTTTCGCCCTCCGGGCGATACCCAAATCGCAATGATTCAGGTATAAGCTGTTTTCCCGATGGAGACAGACACTACACGCTTGGGTCTGATCGAAGCCGGAGCTCCGTTTTCTGCTCCGGGCGCCGAAGCATCGCCCAACGCCACGACGCTGCATCGCCCCGGCACGGTCCGGTTGCTCTCACTGGATGGTCATGGCCGGGTCCTGGACTGGATCACCTGGCAGGACGCCGCCTGCCTCTACGCCCGCGATGCCGTCGCCTGGACCCTCGGCGATCCCTGCCTGCACATCCACGGTGGGACCAATCGTCGCAGTGGCATGCAGAGCGGAATGGACCTGCACCCGATCATCGCCGCGCGCGGCCATGCCCGCTCGCGTGCACTGGACCCGACACCGAACCTGACCAACCCGGCCCTGTTCGCCCGCGATGCCCATCTCTGTCTTTACTGTGGACAGCAGTTCGGACGCCCGACCCTGACCCGCGACCACGTCATGCCCTTGTCCAAAGGCGGCCTGGATACCTGGGAAAACGTAGTCACCGCCTGCTTCCACTGCAATTCGCGCAAGAGCGACCGCACCCCGCAACAGGCCGGCATGCCGCTGCTGGCGGTGCCGTACCGGCCGAGCTGGATCGAGCACCTGATCCTGTCCAACCGCAACATCCTGGCCGACCAGATGGCGTTCCTGAGGGCCCAGCTGCCCAAGCGTTCCAAGCTCTGCACCTGAACATCCGGGAATGCAACCCTCACCGTCCTGTCACGGGCGGCGGCGTTTGCTTGCCCCACCCCCGTTTGAGGGCGAAAATGGGCGTTCAGAACAAGTGCGAACATGATGATCGACTCTGCCCGCTATCCCCGCCTCGCGCGCATCCAGACACCGGATGACCTGCGCACGTTCGACGAATCCGAACTGACGGCGGTCGCCGATGAACTGCGTGCCTACCTGATCGAATCGGTCGGCAAAAGCGGTGGCCATTTCGCCGCCGGCCTGGGCGTGATCGAGCTCACCGTGGCCCTGCACTACCTGTACCAGACCCCGGTCGACCAGCTGGTCTGGGACGTCGGCCACCAGACCTATCCACACAAGATCCTCACCGGTCGCCGCGACGAGATCCATACCGTCAAGCAGAAGGATGGCGTCGCGCCGTTCCCCAAGCGCGAGGAAAGCGAGTACGACACCTTCGGTGTCGGCCACTCCTCGACCTCGATCTCGGCGGCACTGGGCATGGCCATCGCGCGCCAGACCGAAGGTGATGATCGCAAGGTCGTGGCCGTGATCGGCGACGGTGCAATGACCGCCGGCATGGCCTTCGAAGCGCTGATGCACGCCGGCGGCATGGAACCGGAACCGAACCTGCTGGTGATCCTCAACGACAACAACATGTCGATCTCCGAGGCAGTGGGCGGGCTGACCAAGATGCTCGGCCGCGCCACCGGCAGCCGCACGCTCAATGCGCTGCGCGAAGGCGGCAAGAAGATCCTGGGCGACAAGAAGAACAATCCCGCGCGTTTCGTGAAGCGCTGGGAAGAACACTGGAAGGGCATGTTCGTGCCGTCCACGATGTTCGAGGAAATGGGCTTCCATTACACCGGCCCGATCGATGGCCATGACCTGCCGGCGCTGCTGTCCGCGCTGAAGACGCTGCGTGCCTCCAAGGGCCCGAAGCTGCTGCATGTGATGACCACCAAGGGCAAGGGTTACGAGCCGGCCGAAGGCGACCAGATCGGTTACCACGCGGTGGGCCCGTTCGATCCGGACAAGGGCTTGGTGGCCAAGACCGGCGCGAAGAAGCCCACCTATACCGATGTGTTTGGCGACTGGTTGTGTGACGCCGCCGCGGCCGAGCCGCGTCTGTATGGCATCACTCCGGCAATGCGCGAAGGTTCGGGCCTGGTGCGCTTCAGCAGGGAATATCCGCAGCGCTACTTCGACGTAGCCATCGCAGAGCAGCACGCGGTGACCCTGGCCGCAGGCATGGCCACCCAGGGCGGCAAGCCGGTGGTGGCGATCTATTCCACCTTCCTGCAGCGCGCGTACGACCAGTTGGTGCATGACGTGGCCATCCAGGACCTGGATGTGCTGTTCGCGATCGATCGCGCCGGCGTCGTCGGCCCGGATGGTGCAACCCACGCCGGCAACCTCGACCTCAGCTTCCTGCGCTGCGTGCCGAACATGGTGGTGATGGCACCCTCCAACGAAGCCGAGTGCCGGCAGATGCTCAGCACCGGCCTGCAGCACCCCGGCCCGGCTGCGGTGCGCTACCCGCGCGGCAGCGGTACCGGCGTGGATGCCGGCAGCGATCTGTCGACCCTGCCGATCGGCAAGGGCGAGCTGCGCCTGCAAGGCAACCGCGTCGCCCTGCTCGCGTTCGGCAGCACCGTCGCCGCCGCCGAACAGGTGGGTCGCGAACTGGGTTTGAGCGTGGTCAACATGCGTTTCATCAAGCCACTCGATCGCGAACTGGTACTTGCCATGGCCAACCAGCACGACGCCCTGGTAACGATCGAAGACAACGTGGTGGCGGGCGGCGCAGGTTCGGCCGTGGCCGAACTGCTCAATGCCGAGGACGTGCTGCGTCCGATCCTGCACCTGGGCCTGCCCGATGCCTTCCAGCATCACGCCAGCCGCGAGGACCTGCTGGCCGAGGCCGGCATCGATGCGGCCGGCATCCGTGCGGCCCTGCTCAAGCGCTGGCCGCAGCTGGCCGCCGGCAACCCGCCGTTGAGCGCGGCGGGCTGAGAGCGTTGCAGGGGTCTGGTGGGGCCAGGCCATGCGTGGCTCCCCAGGTTCCTCATCCACGCATGGCGTGGATCTACCAGATTGCTGGTGGCGCAAAAGCAGATCCACGCCATGCGTGGATGGCGCGGACCGTGCCGACACGCGGCGTGCTCAGCCGTAGCTGATCGCCTCGACAAACGCACCGCTGGACTCCACCCGCACCGAGGCGCGCTGGCCGGTATCGGTGAAATGCAGGCGGGCCAGGGTTTCGGCGAAATCGAAGGCACGGACGCCATCGCGGAACTCGATCGGCTCCGGCTTGTCCGGGTGCAGCACGCGCCATTGGCGCTGCTCACATTGCAGTCGGATCAACATGCGTTGCTCACTCCTTGAACAGCGTATCGACGACGAGAGAATGACCGCACCAGGCGCGACAGGAATGGCCAGTGCGAACCGGGACGCGCAAGGCGTCCCGGGAGTCGACAATACGAGGAAAGAAGTGTGATCGCTATCAGATTTTTCTGATCTTGAGCCGATTGCGACAACCGCTCAATTCACCTGGAACTGGGCCCTGCAGCCATTGCTGACCCAGATGCCACGGCGGTCCCAGCCCCAGGTCTGGCCTTCGATGCAGGCACTGCGCGATTCCTGTCGTACCAGACGCACGCCGCGACGAACCTGCGCATCGCAGTACTGCTGGCGCCGGTCATTGGAATGGCAGGCAATCACCTGGCCCCCACCACCCCACTGGCTTCCGCCCCAGCCGTTGCCACCACCGCCACCCCAACCACCGCCGCCACCGCCCGGCCGCCGGTATTCACCGACGAATTCGGCACGGCAGCCCTGGGTAACCCAGACACCGTAACGGGACTGGCCCCAGGTCTCACCTTCCACACAGGGGGAGCCGGACAACTGGCGGATCATGCGCGCACGCCCTTCCAGCCGGCACTCGTTGCTGCGGTTCTTGATCGATTCGCAGCGCACGATGCCATTGCCACCACGATCATCGTAGCGATCGTCGTAGCCATAGTTCTGCGCCTGCACGCCGCCAGCGGCAGCCATCATCGGCAACACGGCGCACGCCACGGTGCGCCAAGTGAGTCCCTTGCCCATCCCTTGTCTCCAGGTGAATACGGTGGAGGCAAGCATCAGGGATTCCCGGCGTGGCGCACAGAGGGAGCCGCGACGGCGGTTTTTCCCCCATTCAACCAACCCAACCGCAACTGACTGCGGCTGCGGTGGCTCAGCGGCCGAAGTGCAGCGCGTCGACCGCGGTGCCCAGCGCTTCCACGCGCACGGTGCTGTGCTGGCCGGTACGGCAGTGATGCTCGCTGGCACGCGAGGCAGCGGCATCGAAGGCGGCCGCACCGGTGCTGAACACTTCGGTCGCGCGTGTCTGCGGATCCAGGACGGACCAGCGCTGGGCGGTGCATTGGACAGTGATGACCATGATGGGCTCCTGCGGTTCTGGGAAATCGGGGACCGGCGCAAGGCCGATCTCCGATGCCCGACCAGCCTAGCCAGCGCCCCGGAGAAGACCTATCGGATTTATCCGAAAACTCCCCACCATCGCCTCAGAAAGCGCCCCCCATCACATCCCTGAGGCCATTTAGGAAACCCATTCCGTGACCCTTGTCACGAAGTCAGCCGCGCTTCACACTATCGTCATCAACAGGGGCCCCTTCCACATGCGCACCTCGCTTCCACTGCAGCGTTCGACGCTGCTGAAGTTCTATTTCGCCGCCAGCTACGTGGTATTGATCGAGGAACTGGTCCGCGCATCGCTGAGTTGAGGATCGGCCAGCGATGCTTGCCGCTGCTGCCGGGACCGAACAGACTGTCGGTTTACGGCACGGAGCCGCGCCCATGAAAGTCCTGATGCTGATCCCGCTGCTGGCTCTGGCCGCGTGTGCCAGCCCGGAAAAACCAGTCACCCATGACGCCGCCACACCCGTGGTTGGTGGCGATCGCGATGCGCACGGTTGCATCGGTTCGGCCGGCTATCAGTGGTGCGAACGCAGCCAGCGCTGCGAGCGCCCGTGGGAACTGGCACAGGCGCAGGGCCTGGCCAACACCGCCGAAGCCATCGATGCCTACTGCGCCACCCCGGCGTCGCCGGCACGCAGGTAACGGGCCCACCAATGACCGACCTGACCCCGCTGCCCGCGCTGGCACCTGGCCGCTACCGCCACTTCAAGGGTGGCGAGTACGAAGTGATCGACATCGTCCGCAGCAGTGAGACGCTGCAGCCGATGGTTCTCTACCGCGCTCTGTATGGCGAGGGCGGCCTGTGGGTGCGGCCCTATGCGATGTTCATTGAGCAGGTGCCCGGCGAGCACGGCCCGCAGGCGCGTTTCGCCCGCATCAGCGACTGAGCGGTGCGGCTCACGCCGCGCGCACGGTACCGCCGGGCATGCTGAAGACCCCCTGCGAGACGGAACCCGCATGCGCCACACCCTGTTGATCGCCCTGTCGCTGGCCAGCACCCCGGTGCTGGGCGCGGAACCTCCCAGCTTCGATCGTCCCGGCATCGGCTTCGGCACCGACACGGTGCCGCGTGGCGGCCTTGCCGTCGAACTGGGCCTGCCCAGCTATCAACGTGAGCGTGATCGCGACGGCCTGCGCACGACGACGCTGTCCAGCGACCTGCTGCTGCGCACGGGCCTGGCGCCGGGCTGGGAACTGCAGTTGGCGTCCACGCCATGGCAGCGTCAGCGAGAACGTGGCCCCGACATTCCGCGCACGCAGCAGCGCGGCGCCGGCGACAGCACCGTCGGAGTGAAATGGGCAGGTCCCGGCAGTACCGAACGCACGGCGTGGGCGCTGCTGGCCAGCGGGGTGATCGCGCGTGGCGATGCAGCCTTCAGCGACGGCCGCCAGTACGCGCTGGCCGCCAGCGTCGAGCACAGCTTCAACGACCGCTGGAGCGGCGCGCTGTATGGCAGTCATCAGCGTGGCGCCGGCCAGCGCAGCACCACCTGGTCGCCCAGCCTCTCGTTGAGCGTGACCGAGCGGCTGGGCACCTATCTCGAAGCCGGTTTCACCCACGCCAACCAGCAACCCGACCAGGCCATCGCCGGCGCAGGCCTGACCTGGATGCTGCGGCCGAACGTGCAGCTGGACGCCTCGTTCGACCTGGGCCTCAATCGCAACAGCCCCGACCTGCAGCTCGGCACCGGCATCGCGTTCTATCTGCAGTGAGCTCAAGACCTGATCGTGCGCGCCGGGCGCATCGCCCCCGCGCTACAATCATACCGTCCAGTCGGTTTCGTTCCCCCATGACAGAATCCCCTCCCCGCTCCCGCCGCAAAGCGCCCGACAGCGTGCGCCAGGCACTGCTGCACGCGACCGCCCATACCCTTGGCAAGAATGGGCTGGCGGCCCTCACCGTGCAGGACGTCGCCGACGCCGCCGGTGTCAGCAAGGGCGCGCTGTTCCATCACTTCAGCAGCAAGCAGGACCTGGTCGAGGCGACGCTGACCTCGCTCATCGCCGACTTCGAGGACAGAGTGCGTGCGGTGCTGCGACAGTCCCCGCGCCGCCATGGCGGCTTCAGCCGTGCCTATGTGCAGGTGAATTTCGAACATCTGCTGCAGCAGGAGCAGATCAACGACATCGGGCTCACCATGGGCAACATGCTGGAGCCGGCGCTTCTGGTCTACTGGCGCACGTGGCTGCGCGGCATGCTCGCCGAGTTCCCGGATGAAGCCAGCGATCCGCGCCTGTACGCCGCGCGTTGCGTTGCCGATGGTTACTGGGCCACCGCCTATGGGCGGCCGCTGGACGAAAACGAGCGCCAGAATGCCCAGGCCATGGCCCTGGAGGCACTGAAGCTGTGCGAACCGGCATGAGCAGGAGGATTCGATGAACCCATATCTCTACCTGGCCGGTGCGATCGTGCTGGAGGTGATCGCCACGTCCCTGCTCAAGGCATCCGAAGGCATGACCCGGCTCGGTCCCACGCTGGGCGCGCTTGCCGGTTACGGCGTGTGCTTCTACCTGCTGTCGCTGACGATGAAGTCGATCCCCACCGGCATCGCCTATGCGATCTGGTCCGGCGTCGGCATCGTGCTGATTTCGCTGATCGGACTGCTGGTGTTCAAGCAGCGCCTGGATGCTCCGGCGCTGATCGGCATCGGCCTGATCTGTGCCGGCGTGCTGGTCATCAACCTGTTCTCGCACAGCAGCGCGCATTGAACGCGCTGCTGCACGAACACCCGGGCTAGGCGACCTTCTTGGCGACGGTCATGCCAAGCACGAACAGCACAACGGCAATGATGATGCCGGCCCAGAACAGGAACTTGGCGATGCCCACGGCAGCGCCGGCGACGCCGCCGAAACCCAGCGCACCGGCGATCAGGCCGATGATGGCGAAAATGATGGCCCACTTGATCATGTCGATCCTCTCCCTGGCGGGAATGCTGAAGGTGGGATCAGGTTAGGTACGCCGCGATGCCACACGCGTGAACAGGTCGCAGGCGCGGCGTGAAACGAACCCGCTCAGCGCGGCCGGAAGCGCAGCAGCGCCACTGCGAAAGCGAGGAACACGCTGCCGACCAGGCGTTCGAACCAGCGTTGCGCAAATGGCTTTGCCAGCCAACGGCGCAGCCCATGTCCGCCTGCGGCATACATCACGTACCAGAACAGTTCGCAGGTGGCGAAGGTCGCCACCAGCACCGTGTACTGCACGGCCTGGCCACGCGCGGGGTCGACGAACTGCGGCAGGAACGCGGCGGCGAACAGCAGCAGCTTGGGATTGCTCAACCCCACCAGCAGGCCACCACGGAACACTGCCCAGGCACCGTGCACCGGCGCCAGCGCTGCTGCATCGACGTCTGTCGCCACCGGCGCCTGCCGGTAGCTGTCCCGCCACGCCTTGATGCCCAGCCAGGCCAGGTAGGCCACACCCAGGTAACGCAGCACATCGAACAGCATTGGCGATGATCGCAGCACCGCGCTCAGGCCGGCCGCGGACGCCGCAAGCACCAGCAGCATCGCCAGCAGGCAACCGGCCATGGCCGGCACGCTGCGACGAAAGCCCAGGCCGACGCTGCGCCCCAGGATGTGCAGCATGTTCGGGCCCGGCGTGCCACACAGCACGAAGACTGTCGCCAGGAACCACCACCAGGTATGCAGGGCCATCACTTCATCCACCGTAATAATCCCTGCAAGGATAGTGCGCAGCGGCTGTCACCACCATGTACAGTCCGGGGTCGATTCGACGGTTACAGCTGCTGCGGCTCAGCCGGTGGCAATGCGCGATGCGCGCAGCTCGGTCATCGCGATGCGCAGTACCCGCAGCGCCGAGCGCAGGAACACGACCAGCAGCGCGATGGCGACCAGCAGGTCCGGCCAACCGGCACCGAACAGCGCCACCAGCCCCGCCGCCAGCACCACCGAAACGCCCTCGAAGATATCGTTGCGTGCGCATTCCCAGGCCGATGCCAGGTTCACGTCATCATTGCGATACGGCGTCAGCAGCCACAGGCAGAAACCGTTGGCAGCAAGGTTCAACAGCGCGGCCAGGCCCATGCTTTCGAACAGGGGGACCTGCGGATGCGCCAGCCGCCATCCGATCTGTACGGCCACTGCCACGGCCGCAGCCAGGATCAGCACGCCCTTGAACAACGCAACCCGCGCCTTGGCCGCCACGCCGGCCCCCACCACCAGCAGGCTCAGCAGGTATGTGGCCGCATCGCCCAGGTTGTCCAGCGCACCGGAGAGCAACGAGGACGAATGGCTGTACCAGGACGCGCCGACCATCATCAGGAAGGTCGCCAGGTTGATCAGCAGGACGATCCACAGCACGCGCCGGTGGCGCGCCTGCATGGCTGCCACATCCAGCGTCTTGCCGCAGCCACAGCATTCGCCCATCGCCCTGCCCTCTGCCTGTCGTACCCCATTATCACGCCGATCAGGCCCGTCGGCAGCTGCTGCGACGGGTCCACCCACAATTGCACGTCCTGGCCCCTGTTGTGCTGCAATGGCGCTTCCCCGGCACGGAGACACGCATGAAGACGCTTGGCCTGATCGGTGGCATGAGCTGGGAGAGTTCGGCGCAGTACTACCGCCTCATCAACGAAGAGGTACGCGCGCGGCTGGGCGGCGCGCATTCGGCGCAGCTGCTGATGTGGTCGCTGGATTTCGCCCGCATCAAGCAGCTGCAGCACGACGGCGACTGGGATGCCCTGGGCAACGAGATGGTCGATGCCGCACAGCGGCTGCAGGCCGGTGGCGCCGACCTGCTGCTGATCTGCACCAACACCATGCACAAGCTCGTTGCTGAGATCGAGGCGGCCTGCCCGCTGCCCTTGCTGCATATCGCCGACCCGACTGCCACGGCGATCGTGCAGGCCGGTCTGCAGCGTGTCGGCCTGCTCGGCACCGCCTTCACCATGGAGGAAGACTTCTACCGTGGCCGCCTGAGCGAGCGCTTCGGCCTGGACGTACTGGTTCCGGAGGCCGATGACCGCCGCGAGGTGCACGCGATCATCTACGAGGAGCTGATCGCCGGGGTGGTCAACGAGCGATCACGGCAGGTGTACGTCGAAGTGATTGAACGCCTCGTTGCCCGCGGTGCCCAGGCGATCATCCTCGGCTGTACCGAGATCATGCTGCTGGTACGCGCCGAAGACAGCCCGGTGCCGCTGTTCGACACCACGACCCTGCATGCGCGCGCGGCAGTGGACGCAGCGTTGGCGTAACCCACGGCGGGGTGCAGTCGAGCAGGCTCGACTGCACGGTCAGGCGTCCGGTCACGCAGGCGATTCGGGTTGCACTTCCAGCGAAGTGACCAGCCATTCCACCACCGGTGGCGAATCGCACAGGAAGAACACGGCGTCGCCGCTGCGGGCTTCGGTCAGCATCCGGTAGACACTGATGGCCACGCCCGATTGGCTGGCAATGAAAATCTCGCTGCTGCGCGGCCCGTCGGCCTGGCGGGAAACCCGCCGCAAGGCATCGCGGGCCGCAACCGTATCTTCCGGCTCGGCTTCGCGGGTCAGTTCCAGGCCACGCAGGCCCCACGCAACAAAAACACGCTTGCCCTTGAACGTCGTGTCCAGGACCTGCACGTCGGCCGCGCCTGTGCCGGCCGACCGATGAATGACGATACTGCTGATCAACGCAACCCCCTGTGGTCGTCGTGGTCCGCACATCCTTGTCCGCACCCGCGCCAGCGGCCACGGGCGATGCCCGAAGGCCGCGTCCGAAAGCGCTGGAACGTGTAAAAAACTGTAAACCGATGCAATCGGATGTGCCCGGGATGATACGGGATGTAACGCCCTGCATGCGCCGTCGCACACTTATAAATCCGTCCTGAGCCAGCGCAGCCCGCAGTCGTCGCAGAGCGCCATACGTGCGCCATTCTTGCGTCCCATCCCCAAACCGAGGTTTCAATGAGCCTTCGCCTGCTACTGCCCTTGGGCGGCTCTGCACTTGCCCTGCTGCTGGCCGCAACGACCGTCTCGGCACAGGATTACGACAGCGAATCGTCACCGCGCACGACCTGCGAATCGCACTTCAACAAGACCCAGCAGTGCCCGTTCGAAGGACGCGCGCGACTGGCGCGGCAGCTGTCGGTGACGCGATGCGTTGAAGATGACAACTGGGGACAGCGCCGCGGCATGCTGTGGGTTACCGACGGCTGCCGCGCCGAATTTGTCGCCGAAGAACGCGGGCGTGGCCGCTGGCCCGGGCGTGGGCGTGGGCGTGGGCGTGACCGTGATCGCGATGGCGAGCGCCTGGTCTGCGAATCCTACGAAAACAAGGAGAAACAGTGCCGCATCCGCGTCCGTCATGACGTGCGGCTGGTCAAGCAGAAATCGGTCACCACCTGCACCGAGGACCGCAACTGGGGCTGGGACCGACGCGGTGTATGGGTCAGCGACGGCTGCCGCGCCGAATTCCGCGTCTACTGAGTGCGATGGCTGCGGGCCCATCATCGCTAGAATGAAGCTCCCGCAGCAGGAAACACCGCATGGAACGCTGGTACCTGGCAACGATGATGTCCTTGCTGCTGCATCAGATCGATGCCGCGTTCTGGCAGGAGTGGCGGATGTTCCAGGTGCCCGGCGGCATCCAGGGATTCCTGCTTTTCAATCTGCTTGCCATCGGCGTACTGCTGCACGGTTACCGTCAGGTCGTGCTCGGCCTGGGCTCTGCGCGCCGCTACGCACTGCTGTGCGGCGCGCTGGGTATCGGCACAGCCCTCATCCATGCAGGCTTCGCTGCGGCCGGTCGCGATGAATTCCACCTGCCCCTGTCGCTGCTCACGCTTCTGGCCTGCCTGGTCAGCGGCAGCGGTTTGCTGCTGCGCATCCGTCGGCGATGAACGTGCGGGCTCCAGCAGTTCGGATACGCGCGGCGGTGTGCACGGATCTTCCGGCACTGATCGCCCTGGACAGCGTTGCGGCCGATGACCCACGGCGTGCCGTGCAGATCGGCCAATGGCTGACGGATGGCCACATGCACGTCGCCGAACTCGACGACACGCTGGCCGGCTACCGGGTCCAGCACCGGCACTTCTTCGGTGAAGCCTTCATCGAGATGCTGATGGTCGCCGCGCCACTGCGCGGACACGGCGTCGGCAGCGCGCTGCTTCTGCATGCCACGTCGTGCAGCGCAGGTGCCAGGCTTTTCACCTCCACCAACCAATCCAACGCCAACATGCAGCGGCTGCTGGCAGCCGCTGGTTTCCAGCAGTGCGGCATCGTGCACGGCCTCGACGAAGGCGATCCGGAGTTGATCTACCGCTTCGCTGCTGACGATGTGAGGTAAGGCGCGACCTTCGCTTCCAGCAGCGCCATCAGCGCCGGATCCATGCAGCGATAGTCGTCGGGGATATCCAGGCAGTGCAGCGGCGTGTGTTCAAGCAGGCGGGCAAAATTCGCCTGCAGCCGATGCTGGTGCTTGGGCTCCATCACGAAGATGACATCAGCCCAGCGGATGTCCGCTGGGCTGATGGGCCGGCGCGCATGCGGGCTGGTGCCTGCCGAGCGCGCACTGATACCTGGCCGGCGCTGCCACATCGCTTCAGCGGTGGGGCTGCGCAGCTGGTTGCGACTGCAGACAAACAACAGGTTCAACATTCCTGGTCCAGCAGTTGCCGCGGGCTGAGGACTGGATAGGTGAAACCCAGCTGGCGCGCCCGCAGCAGCTTGTCGCCGCGCGTGTACATCAGCTTCCAGTTCTTTTCCGGCTTGAAGATCGACGGTGCTGCCGTGTGGTCGCCAGCGTGATGGCGCGACTGCGAGCGCCTCCAGGCGCGGTTCCTTTGCGTTTCCATGATCGTGTTCTCGTGAGTACCGGGTTCAGCAGCCGCGGTAGTACGAGTGCGCGCAGGATACAACGCCGTAACAAAAAAGCCCACGCATCGCTGCGCAGGCTTGTCTGTTACATCACAGTGGTCGGGACGGCCGGATTCGAACCGACGACCCTCTGCCCCCCAGGCAGATGCGCTACCAGGCTGCGCTACGCCCCGACTGATGCTGCGATGTGCCCGCCAGTGCGGCGGGCCGTGAAGTATAGCGGATTACGGCGGAAATGGGTCAGCGACGCAGCAGTTGCAGCACTTCTTCCAGTTCCATCCGCACCTGCTTGATGATCTGGTTGCTCAAGGCCGATTCCTCGCGCGCATCCGGACCATCCAGGCGCAGGCGCGCGCCACCGATGGTGTAGCCCTGTTCGTACAGCAGGCTGCGGATCTGCCGCACCATCAGCACGTCGTGGCGCTGGTAGTAACGACGGTTGCCACGGCGCTTGGCCGGCTCGAGACTGGGAAACTCGGTTTCCCAGTAGCGCAGCACGTGCGGCTTGACGTCGCACAGTTCGCTGACTTCACCAATGGTGAAGTAGCGCTTGGCCGGAATCGGCGGAAGTTCGCGGTTACTGCCCGGATCCAGCATAAGCTTCCACCCTCTCCTTGAGCTTCTGGCCCGGACGGAAGGTAACCACCGTACGGGCGGAAATCGGAATTTCCTCGCCGGTCTTGGGGTTGCGACCCGGGCGCTGGTTCTTGCGCCGCAGGTCGAAATTGCCAAAGCCCGACAGCTTCACCTGACGTCCCTGTTCCAATGCTTCACGCAGCACATCGAAGAACGCGTCGACGAATTCCTTGGCTTCCCGCTTGTTCAGACCGACTTCGTCGAACAGCTTTTCCGCCATCTCCGCCTTGGTCAATGCCATTGCCTGCTACCCCCGAGTGCTGCCCGCTCAGCCGCGGATCCGGGCGTGGTGTTCACGCTCGATGGCAGTGACCGCCTCGGCCACTACCGCTTCCACGTCGCGGTCCGTCAGAGTGCGCGACTTGTCCTGCAAAATCAAGCCCATAGCGAGACTCTTGAATCCCGGCTCGACGCCCTGGCCGACATAGCGATCGAACAGGTTCAGCTCGCGCAGCAGCGGACCGGCAGCCTGACGGATGGTCGCGGCCAGGTCACTCCAGGCCACCTGTTCAGGCACCAGGAAGGCCAGGTCGCGGCGCACTGCCGGGTAGCGCGACAGTTCACCGGCGCGCGGCAGCGCACGGGCCGACAGCGCTTCCAGATCCAGCTCGAAGGCGTACACGTCCACGTCGATATCCATCGCCTTGGCCAGGCGCGGGTGGATCTGGCCGATCCAGCCGATGGCCAGGCCGTCGCGGAACACCTCAGCCGAACGCACCGGATGGCCGTAGGCACGCGAGGATGGGCGGAACTCCAGGACCGCGCCACTGGCCGCGGCCAGCGATTCCAGGTCGCCCTTCAGGTCATGGAAATCAACCTTGCGGGTCGGCAGGCCCCACTGCACCGCCTGCGCTTCACCGCAGACCGCAGCGGCCACGCGCGGGGTTTCCAGCGGCGCCGGCTGGCCATCTCCGGCCTGCTGCGCGAACACCCGGCCAAGCTCGAACAGGCGCACCCGGCCGAGCTGGCGGGCGGCGTTGCGGCCCAGCGTGGCGACCAGGCCCGGCAGCAGCGACGGGCGCATCACCGCCAGTTCGGCCGACAGCGGGTTGGCCAGCGGCACCAGATCCTCGCGCAGCTGCCACTGGCCCAGCAGGCCATCGTCGACGAAGGCGAAATTGACGGTTTCCTGCAGATCGCGTGCGATCAGCTGGCGGCGCACGCTCAGCGCGTCCAGCTGGGTCTCGGACGGCATCGCGACACGCGATGCGCCACCCGGCAGCGTGGTCGGGATCTGCTCATAACCGTGGATCCGGGCCAGCTCCTCGATCAGGTCTTCTTCGATGGCGATGTCGAAGCGGCGGCTCGGCGCGGTGACCTGCCAGCCTTCGCCAGCGTCCACCACCTGCATGCCCAGCGCGCGCAGGATGCGCTCGACTTCGGCGTCTTCGATGGTGATGCCCAGCACGCGGGTGATGCGCGCGCGGCGCAGCAGGATCGTCGCCGGCTGCGGCAGGTCGGCCTCCCGTACCGCTTCGGTAACCGGTGCGGGGGTACCGCCGGCCAGGTCCAGCACCAGGCGGGTGGCGTATTCGATGGCAGTACGCGGCAGCGCCGGGTCGACGCCACGCTCGAAGCGGTGGCCAGCATCGGTGTGCAGGCCCAGCTTGCGGCCGCGGCCCATGATCGCGGCCGGCGCGAAGTGCGCCGCTTCCAGGAACACGGCGGTGGTGGCATCGGTGACGCGCGTATCGAAGCCGCCCATCAGGCCGGCCAGGCCGACCGCGCGATCAGCGTCGGTGACCACCAGGAAGCTGTCGTCCAGCGCAGCATCACGGCCATCCAGCAGCTTCAGGCTTTCGCCTGCGCGCGAACGGCGCACACCGATCGTGCCCTGGAGGGTGCCGAGATCGTAGGCATGCATCGGCTGGCCCAGCTCGAGCATGACGTACTGGGTGATGTCGACCAGCAGCGATACCGGGCGCACGCCACTGCGGCGCAGGCGCTCGGCCATCCACAACGGGGTCTTCGCCGCGGCGTTGACACCTTCGATGACACGACCCAGATAGCGCGGCGCTTCGGCACCTGCATCGAGCTGGATTGCCAGCTCGCGGCTGCTCTGGGCAGCGATCGGCGCTGCGATGAAATCCAGTACCTCGCTGCGCGTCGCTGCGGCGACGTCATAGGCGATGCCGCGGATGCTGAAGCAGTCGGCGCGGTTGGGGGTCAGCTTGATCTCGATGCTGGCATCCGGCAGGCCGAGGTACTCCACCAGGGACTGGCCGACCGGCGCGTCGTCCGGCAGTTCCAGCAAACCGGAGGCATCGTTGTCCAGGCCCAGCTCCTTGGCCGAACACAGCATGCCGTTGGATTCGACGCCGCGCAGCTTGGCCGGCTTGATCTTCAACTCACCGATCTGCGCACCGACCATCGCCAGCGGCGCGACCAGGCCCGGTCGTGCATTCGGCGCACCACAGACGATCTGCAGCAGCTCAGCCTGCCCCGCATCAACCTTGCACACCTGCAGGCGGTCGGCTTCGGGATGGCGCTCGGCTTCGACGATACGCGCGACGACCACGTGCTGCAGGCCATCGCCAAGCGCGGTCACGTCTTCCACTTCCAGGCCGATGGCGGTCAGCACCGCGCTGAGCTCATCGCGCGAGGCAGTGGTCGGGACGTGGCTGCGCAGCCAGTTTTCGGAGAATTTCATGGGTTCACCCTGGTGGGCCCGGCGCATGCGCCTGGGCCTGCGTTGTTGAGTCCGCCGGGCATGGCCCGGCGCTACCTGATGCGTTACGCGAACTGCTTGAGGAAGCGCACGTCATTTTCGAAGAACGCGCGCAGGTCGTTGACGCCGTAGCGCAGCATCGCGAAACGCTCCACGCCCATGCCGAAGGCAAAGCCGGTGTAGCGTTCCGGATCGATGCCGACGTTGCGCAGCACGTTCGGATGCACCATGCCGCAGCCGAGCACTTCCAGCCAGCGGGTGCTGCCATCGGGCTGCTGCCAGGCGATGTCCACTTCCGCGCCGGGTTCAACAAACGGGAAGTAGCTGGGGCGGAAGCGCATCTCGAAATCACGCTCGAAGAACGCGCGCACGAACTCGGACAACGTGCCCTTCAGGTCGGCGAAGGTCGAATGCTCGTCAACCAGCAGGCCTTCGACCTGGTGGAACATCGGCGAATGGGTCTGGTCGCTGTCGCTGCGGTAGACCTTGCCGGCGGCGATCATGCGCAGCGGCGGCTGGTGTTCGCCCATGTAGCGCACCTGCACACCGGAGGTATGCGTGCGCAGCAGCCGGCCGTCACCGAAGTAGAAGGTGTCATGCATGGCGCGCGCCGGATGGTGCGGCGGGAAGTTCAGCGCCTCGAAGTTGTGCCAGTCGTCCTCGATCTCCGGCCCTTCGGACAACTCGTAGCCCAGCCGGCCGAAGATGCCGGTGATGCGCTCGAGGGTGCGTGTGATCGGGTGCAGGCCGGCGCGTTCGCCACTGCGGCCCGGCAGCGTGATGTCGATCGCCTCGGCAGCCAGCCGCGCATCGAGCGCAGCATCTTCCAGCACCGCCTTGCGCTCGCCCAGCGCGCTGCTCAGCGCGTCGCGGGCCTGGTTGATGGCCTCACCGGCCGCCTTGCGCTCGTCGGCCGGCAGCGCACCGAGCTGCTTGAGCTGCGAGGTGATGCTGCCGCTCTTGCCAAGCAGGGCCACGCGCAGCTGCTCCAGCGCGTCCGGGCTCTGCGCGGCGGCCACATCGGCCAGCGCCTGGGAAGTGAGGGATTGGATGTCGCTCATGGGTAGCCGGAACTCCAGTCGGTCTGCCATCGCGATGCGCGAAGGGCCGCGCCGTCGCAACCGCTTGCCGGTCGCCCGCCATCTACACGGCTGCGCCCGGCACAAAAAAGAATGGGGAAGGACTTGCGCCCTTCCCCATGCATTGCCTCTACCTGACACCGTTCTCCGTGAACGGCAACGGCATCGGGAAGGACTTATGCCGCCAGTGCGCCCTTGGCCTTTTCGGCCAGTGCAGCAAAGCCAGCTGCGTCGTGCACGGCGATGTCAGCCAGAACCTTGCGGTCCAGGGTGATGCCAGCCTTCAGCAGGCCGTTCATGAAACGGCTGTAGCTCAGGCCGTTGATGCGGGCAGCCGCGTTGATGCGGGTGATCCACAGCGAACGGAAGTTGCGCTTCTTCTGCTTACGGCCGATGTAGGCGTACTGCTGTGCCTTGATGACCGCCTGCTTGGCGACGCGGAAGACCTTGCGACGGGCGTTGTAGTAGCCCTTCGCCAGATCAAGGATTTTCTTGTGGCGGCGACGCGCCTGTACGCCACGCTTTACTCGTGCCATGTATCAGTCCTCAGAGGTAGGGAAGCATGCGGTCCAGACGGCCTGCGTCTTCTGCGCGGACGTGATTCGTCTGACGCAGGTTACGCTTACGCTTGGTCGCTTTCTTCGTGAGGATGTGGCTACGGTTGGCGTGGCCGCACTTGTACTTGCCCGAGGCGGTCTTGCGGAAACGCTTGGCCGCTGCCCGGTTGGTCTTGATCTTGGGCATTGCAATGTCCTTGATGGGATATGACCCTGGTTTCTGACTGATCTGGCGGCGGCCTGGGCCGCTCTTTCCGTCCTGCCATGATCGGCGTACGACCCGTCCTGGGTGGGTCGAGCCGGGCATGATACAGGCAAATCCGCCCTGTAACCAGCCCCCACACCGTTTTCACACCGAGACCGGCCCTGCCCGCCCCGGAAAAGCAAAAGGACGCCAGCGGCGTCCCTTCACCTTCATCCATTCAGCCGCCAGGCGCCCCGCGAGGCAGCCCGTCAGGCGTCAGGTCTTCTTCTTCGGCGCGATCATCATCACCATCTGACGCCCTTCCAGGCGCGGACGGGATTCGATGACGATGTCTTCGCCCAGATCGGCTTCGATCCGGCCAGCCATCTCGCGGCCCAGTTCCTGGTGGCTCATTTCACGGCCACGGAAACGGATGTTGACCTTGATCTTGTCGCCTTCTTCAAGGAAACCGCGCATCTTGCGCAGCTTGATCTGGTAGTCGCCCTCGTCCGTGACCGGACGGAACTTCACTTCCTTGATCTCGACCTGCTTGGTCTTCTTCTTGGCCTCGCTGGCCTTCTTCTGGGCTTCGAACTTGAACTTGCCGAAGTCCATGATCTTGCACACCGGCGGGTCGGCCTGCGGCTGGATCTCGACCAGGTCCAGGCCTTCATCTTCGGCCATGGACAACGCTTCGTCTCGCGTCAACACGCCGATCATTTCTCCGTCACTGCCGATCACGCGGACGCGCGGCACACGGATTTCCTGATTCTTGCGGTTCTGTTTGTTGTCAGGGGTACTGATATTGCGATCTCCCAAGGGTGTCGAACCCGGCCCGGGCGCCAATGCGCACGGGCCGGACCTTTGTTTACGCGCCCTCGGCCTGGAGCCGCTCGGTGAAAGCCTGGAGGCTCATGCTGCCGAGATCTTCGCCAGAACGCGTACGCACCGCCACAGCGCCGTTTTCCTTCTCGCGGTCACCAATGACCAGCAGGTACGGCACGCGCTGCAGCGTGTGCTCGCGAATCTTATAGCCGATCTTCTCGTTACGCAAATCGGCGCTGACGCGGAAGCCTTGATCCGCAAGGCTTTTGGTCACCGCAGAGACGTATTCAGCCTGCGCATCGGTGATATTGGCCACCACCACCTGGGTCGGCGCCAGCCAGGCCGGGAACTGGCCGGCGTGGTGCTCGATCAGGATGCCCAGGAAACGCTCCATCGAACCGACGATGGCCCGGTGCAGCATGACCGGATGCTTCTTCTGGCTGTTTTCGTCCACGTATTCAGCGCCCAGACGGCCAGGCATCATGAAATCGACCTGCATGGTGCCCAGCTGCCAGGTGCGGCCGATGGCGTCCTTCAGGTGGTACTCGATCTTCGGGCCATAGAAGGCGCCCTCGCCCGGCAGCTCCTGCCATTCCACCCCGCAGCTGGACAGCGCCGAGCGCAGCGCGCCCTCTGCCTTGTCCCAGGTGGCGTCATCGCCCAGGCGCGATTCGGGGCGCAGTGCGATCTTGACCTGGATCTCCTCGAAGCCGAAATGCTGGTACACCGCCAGCGCCTGCTGGTGGAACGCGGTCACTTCCGCCTCGACCTGGTCTTCGGTGCAGAACACGTGACCGTCGTCCTGGGTGAAGCCACGCACGCGCAGGATGCCGTGCAGCGCGCCGGAGGGCTCGTTGCGGTGGCAGGCACCAAACTCACCGTAGCGGATCGGCAGATCGCGGTAGCTGTGCAGCCCCTGGTTGAACACCTGCACGTGACCCGGGCAGTTCATCGGCTTGAGCGCGTAGGTACGCTTCTCCGATTCGGTGAAGAACATCGCGTCCTGGTAGTTGTCCCAGTGGCCCGATTTCTGCCACAGCGACACGTCCAGGATCTGCGGGCAGCGCACTTCGCCGTAGCCGGTGCTGCGGTACACCTTGCGCATGTACTGCTCGACCACCTGCCACAGCGCCCAGCCCTTCGGGTGCCAGAACACCAGGCCCGGGGCCTCTTCCTGCAGGTGGAACAGGTCCTGCTGCTTGCCGATGCGACGGTGGTCGCGCATCTCCGCTTCTTCGATGCGCTTGATGTACGCATCGAGCTGCTTCTTGTCGGCCCAGGCGGTGCCGTAGACGCGCTGCAGCTGCTCGTTCTGCGCGTCGCCGCGCCAATAGGCGCCGGAAATGCGGGTCAGCTTGAAGGCCTTCAGGAAGCGCGTGTTCGGCACATGCGGACCACGGCACATGTCCACGTATTCCTGGTGGTAGTACATGCCCATCGCCTGGATGTCAGGCGACATGTCCTCGATCAGGCGCAGCTTGTAGTCCTCGCCACGGGCCTTGAAGATCTCGATGACTTCCGCGCGCGGCGTCACTTTCTTGATGACGTCGTAGTCCTGCGCGATCAGCTCGCCCATGCGCTTTTCGATCGCCGCCATGTCTTCGGGGGTGAACGGGCGCTCGGAGTAGATGTCGTAGTAGAAGCCCTCGGCAATCACCGGGCCGATCACCATCTTCACGTCCGGATAGAGCTGCTTGACCGCGTGTCCGACCAGGTGGGCGCTGGAGTGGCGGATGATTTCCACGCCCTCCTCGTCCTTGGCGGTGATGATGCGCAGGGACGCATCGTGGTCGATGACGTCACTGGCATCGACCAGCACGCCATCCACCGAACCGGCGATGGTGGCCTTGGCCAGGCCGGCGCCGATCGACTGGGCGACGTCCATGACGCTGACGGGGTTTTCGAATTCGCGGCGGCTGCCGTCGGGAAGGGTAATCGTGATCATTGCAATGGCTTCATGCGGGGCCCGCCGTAGCGGGCTGGAAAGCGCTCCCGGGCTGTCGTCCGGGCAATAAAAAAGCGCCGCGAGGGCGCCTGGAATGCAGGGCCTTCGGGGCAGGTCAACAGTGGGCGGTGGTAGTGCTCATGTCGCACGCTCGGCCGGCGCAGTGCGCGGGCCACCTTGGTTCCAGGATGTGGTTGCCCGTGATCTTAAACCAGCGGCGGACAAAGCCCAAGCGGTGCCTGAATGGCGCTGGCTGGCGGCGTGAAAACGCAATGATTACCATGTCCGCGCAGCCCGCCCCGTGCCGGCCTGCCCGCTTCCCCCCAGGATCCTGCAATGCGCCACCCGCCCCGACCGGCGCCTGCCGGTCCCGCCCGTGCCCCGCGTTCACCGGCCATATGCCGGGCCCGGAGCCCCCGATGATCACCGTTGGCCTGTCGACCCTGGGCTTCTGCAGCCTCGGCATGCTGTCGGCGATGTTCTCCGCGCTGGCCTTCTATGCCGCCTCCCCGCACTGCCGCTGGCCACGCCTGCGCCGTGCCGGGCGCCTGGGCCGGCAGATCGGCCTGGTCGCTGCAGTCGCTGCGCTGTGGCTGTGGATGGCCGAACTGGGCTTTGCCGCCGGCCTGGTGGCGATGCTGTGCACCTGGATGCTGGCCGCCATGCTGCTGCCGGCACTGGCCGCGTGGCACCGCCCCGATGTGGAGCCGCGCTGATGTGGTCGCGCGCACTGGCCGGCATCTTCGCCGGCTTCTTCCTTGCCGCTGCGGCGACCGGCCTGGTCGCATGGCTGCCGCCGGGCCCCTGGCAGAAGGCCCTGGTGCCGAGCCTGATCGCGTTCGTCCCGTTGTGGATGCTGGCCGCGCTGTGGGCCTTCAGTTTCCGCAGCCCGTTGCGCGCCTGGCTGACCCTGGCCGGTTGCGCGGCCCTGGGCTTCGCCGTACTCGGCCTGCTGCGCCTGGCCGGCGCAGTGCAATGAGATCGACTGCATGAAATTCAGTTCACAGACCCTGCGCACGTTCACCACCCTGCACACCTGGGTCGGCCTGGTCGCCGGCTTCGGGCTGTTCGTGGCGTTCTATGCCGGCGCACTGACCCTGTTCCACCATGACCTCCCGCTGTGGCAGACGCCTGGCGCGGCAACCGCATTGCCGGCCGGCCTGGATGACGCCCAGTACCTGCTCGACGACGTGCTGGCCACGCATGCGGAAGCGCGTCGCCACGTCGGCATGACCTTCCCGGGCGCCGATCATCCGCAGCCGCTGGCCTACTGGCAGGCCGAAGATGGCAGCTGGCGCTATGCATGGCCAGGACAGACCGGCGGCAGTCCGACGCCACCGCAGACCGGGCTGGCCGAGCTGGTCAACGAACTGCATTACAGCCTGGGCCTGCCGGTGGCCGGGATCTACGTGATGGGCATCGTCAGCCTGCTGTACGGCATGGCCCTGCTCAGCGGGCTGGTGATCCATCTGCCCAAGCTGCTGGGCGATCTGTTCGCGCTGCGCCCGGGCCGCAATCTCAAGCAGCAGTGGCAGGACGCGCACAACGTGATCGGCGTGCTCAGCCTGCCGTTCCACCTGATGTTCGCGGTGACCGGCGCCCTGCTCTGCCTGGTGTTCATGCAGATGGCGGTACTCGATCCCCTGATCTACGACGGCAAGGCGCTGCAGGCGGTACCGACGGCGATGGATACCGCGCCGCTGCGCGAAGCCAGTGGCATCCCTGCCGCACCGGGCAGCCTGCGCGAACTGCACGCGCGGGCGCTGGAAGTGGCCCGCGCGCAGGGCGTGGCCAACTTCGAACCGGCCTACCTGAAACTGGCCAATGGCGGTGATGCCAACGCGACCATCGAAATCACCGGCGAGGCCAGCGGTACGCTTGGCCCGCTCGGCGCTGTCGCGCTGGATGTCGAAAGCGGCCGCGTGCTGGCCAGCCAGCTGCCTGGCCAGCGCGATGCCAATCACGCCACGCTCAGTGCCGCCTACGCCCTGCATTTCGGCGAGTTCGGCAACGGCGTGGTGGTCTGGCTGTACTTCCTGCTGGGCCTCGGCGGCGCCTTCCTGTTCTATTCGGGCAACCTGCTGTGGATCGAGTCGCGTCGCAAGCGCCGTCAGCCGCAGCAGTCGCGCGCGGCCGTCAACATGGCGCGGGCCACGGTGGGCGTCTGCATCGGCCTGTGCGTGGCGATCTCGGTGGCCTTCGTGGCCGCGCTGGTGCTGGAGCGGGCAGCGCCTGCCCAGGTCGATCACGGCATCCGCTGGGCCTGCTTCGTGACCTGGGCGGCGTGTGCGCTGTGGGCAGCCCTGCGCCGCCCGGCACAGGCGGCGCGCGAACTGCTGTGGGCTGCGGCGATCAGCACCGCGCTGGTGCCGCTGGCGCACGGCGCCCTCAACGGTGACTGGCTGTGGCTGGCCGCCGCACGCGGCCACTGGCCGTTGTTCTGGATCGATGCGATGGCACTGGCGATGGCGTTTGGCTTTGCGCGCTTGGCGTATGCGAGCCAGCGGCGGGCCCGCAACGGTGACCCCAACAGCGTGTGGGCGAACTGACCGGGCCAGTTCGAAGCGAGCGCGGTTACGCGGCGTCCGCGTAGCGGCCGATCTCGATCAGGTTTCCATCCGGATCACGGAAGTACACCGACTCGATCGGCCCAAGCGCTCCGGTACGCGGCACCGGTCCTTCTTCAATCGTCACCTGCTGGGCCTGCAGGTGGGCCAGCACCGCCTGTACGCCCAGCGGGGTGATCAGGCACAGATCGGCGCTGCCACGGGTCGGCAGCAGCGCGTGGGGCTGCAACGGCGCGCTGGCCGGGTGCAGGTTGATCTTCTGCTGGCCGAACTGCAGGGCGACGCGGCCGGCGCCGAAGCGCACGACCTGCATGCCCAGCACGCGCTGGTAGAAGTCGCAGCTGCGCTCGATGTCGGCAACGGTAAGCACCAGATGGTCCAGGCGGTCGATGATGATCATGCACGCAGCTTAGCGCTGCGTGCATGGCGCCGATGTGCGGTTTCAGGCCACAGCATTTGCCCGTCACCGCCGTACCAGCCCCGGTCCGGAGATGTCGAACCGGTCAGTCGCCGACGCGGGCCTTCTGCCACGGAGCGAGCATGGCGTTGAGCAGGCTGGCCTGCTCGTCGTCACCGGTCAGCTCCCACATGAAGACACCGGCCAGGCCCTGCTCGCGCGCGAACTGCGCACGCAGGCCGATGGAGCGCGGATCCTCGTAACTGATGAAGATCTTCTGCGCCGGGTTGTACAGCCACGGGCTCTGCGCCTGCGGCTGCCAATGCTTCGTCCAACCCGGCTGGTCGAGATAGCGCGCCTTGATCACCCGCCAGTCACCGGCATCGGCCGGCGCGCTGTAGGCCTGGTACAGGCCGTCCGCCGACTCGCCGGTGACCTTGAAGCCGCGCCCGTAGAACGGCACGCCCAGCACCAGCTTGGCCGCCGGCACGCCATGCTCGCGGTAGTACTGCACGGCACCGGCCACGTTGTTCCAGCGCCGCAGCTCCGGCGCCAGCGGGTCGGCTGGCACTTCATGCAGCGGTGCATTGAAAGTCGACACCGCCGAGAAGCCGGTGCCCATGTCGTAGCTCATCAGGTTGATGAAATCGAACACCTTGGCCAACGCGGGCAGATCGTAGCTGGCGGCGGGGTCGTATGGCCCATCGGTCTGCAGACGGCCAGCGGCCAGCGCGGCGGTCAGCAGCATCGGCTGCCCCGCCTTTCTGCCGCGGGCATCCAGCGCCAGCCGGAAGGCCTGCGCAAGCTTGGTCAGGTTGGCACGGTCCTGCGGGCGGTGCGCCAGTTCCTTCGGGCCACCGCTGACGGGGAACTCCCAGTCGATGTCCACGCCATCGAAGCTGCCGGCATGGCGCTCGAAGAACAACGCCATGCACGAATCGACCAGGCGCCTGCGGCTGGTCTCGGTCAGCGCCGCATCGGAGAATCCGCCCGCGCCCCAGCCCCCGATCGAAATCAACGTGCGCAGATGCGGATGCCTGCGCTTGAGCTCGGCCAACGCGGCGAAGTTGGCTGGCGCCTCGGCACCGATCGCACAGCGTCCGTCCGCGATGGTGGAAAACGCATAGAACAGATGGGTGAGTCGTTCGGCCGGGATGCTCGATACCGGATAGCGCTCGGCGGAACCGCCGGGATAGTACGCACCGAAGATCGGCGGTTGCGCCGGTTGCGCCTGCGCGGCAATGGGCAGGGTGCCGGCGATCAGCACTGCAAGTACAGCCAAGGTCTGGCGGAACATGGAAACTCCCGGGTCGAAGGCGCCGCCACGTTAGCAAACAGATCGGCCCGTGGTGCGGATGTCCGTGCATGTCGTCCGCTGGACAGTGGCGTGCCGCTGGAAGCTGACACGGTCGTGGCTGCACAACGTCGAAAGCACTTCGCTGCAGGACAACACACGACCTGCCTGAGCTAAGGTGGCGCTGGATCTTCACTGGCACACGGACATGACCGCAGACCACGACGCAGACGGCGAACTGCTGGACGACGAAACCCTCGAAAAGCTGCAGGCGCTGGAGGCCCGCGCCTATGCGGCCTTTGATGCGGGCGACCTGGCTGACGCAGCAATGCTGTTCGGCCAGCTCGTCGAATGGACACCCGACATCCCCCACCTGCACTACATGCGCGGGCTGGCACACAAGTACCTGCGCGAGTGGGCGTTGTCGCTGCAGGACAATCTCCGCTCCGAGCAGCTGCGCGATGAAGTCGATGAGGCGACCGCGTGGAATGCGGGAATTGCCGCCACCGGCGCCGGCGACTGGGCCGAGGCGCGCCGGCAATGGACCCGCTGCGGCATCACCCTCCCCGAGGGCGAAGGCCCGATCAACGGCAATTTCGGCGTTGCCTGTGTTCGCCTGAATCCGTGGTCCAGCGGCGAGACCGTGTACATGCGCCGGCTCGATCCGGTACGCGCGCGGCTGGAAAACGTGCCGCTTGCGGAGAGCGGGTTCCGCTTCGGCGACATCGTGCTGCACGACGGCGCCTCCACCGGGCGCCGGACCTACGGCGAGCGCGAAGTACCGGTGTTCAATGCCATGCAGCGCCTGCAGCAGTCGGACATGGCGACCTACGCCGTGTTCGTGCAATGCGGTTCGCAGGACGACATCGCCGCGCTGCGCGCAATGACGTTGCCCGGCATCGGCCTGGCCGAAGACTGGACCCATTCGGTACGTCACCTGTGCCTGCGCTGCAGCTATGGGGCACCTCACCAGCACGATGACGACAGCCACGAGGATGACGGCGGCTGGGTGCGCGAGCGCAATCTCGGTATTGCCGCACAAGGCCGCGCTGCGGTCGAAAAACTGATGTCGGCCTGGGCCGCGGCAGGCACCGGGCGCACGCTCGATGCGATCGAACACCGTGAGCACCCGCAGCAGGGTCCGCAGCCGGGCCAGGTGTGGTGGCTGGGTCACGAACAAGCGGACGCATGACGGCAGGGCGCTGCAGGCCTTGCAGCACAAGGCTTTCAGAATTCTTCAGGCGTCCTTCCAGCACTTCAGCCAGCCCTCTGGCCGAATCGGCACTCCTTTCGATGGAGTCCGATCATGCGTTCGCCCCTGCCTGTGTCCACCCTGCTGCTGTGCCTGTACGCCCTCCCCTGCATCGCAGGCCCTGCCCACCCTGATCCCGGCCGCATGCGCGCGCTGGAGCAGGCCATCGCCAGCGATGAGCTGAAACAGATCCGCAGCGTGCTGCTGCAGGTTGATGGACAGGTCGTGTACGAGGGCTATTTCAACGGTGCCGATGCGCAGACCCTGCACGACGTGCGCTCGGCCAGCAAAAGCGTGACCGCCCTGCTGGTCGGCGCAGCGATCGGCGACGGCCGGCTGCCGGGCGTTCGCGCGAAGGTGTACGACTACTTCCCGGCCTTCGTCGCCCACCACGACGTGGACCCCCGCCTGCGTGGCACCACGGTGGAGGACCTGCTGGCGATGAGCACGCTGTGGGAGTGCGACGACGAGAACCCGTTCTCGGCCGGCCACGAGGAGCGCATGTACGTCGGCGAGCGCTGGCTCGATTTCGCCCTGGCGCTGCCGGTGAAGGGCTTCGCGCCCTGGATGGCGCGCCCGGAGGACAGTCCTCACGGGCGCGCGTTTGCCTACTGCACCGCCAACTCGTTCGTGCTCGGCGCGGTACTGGAACGTGCGACCGGACAACCGCTGGCCGATTACGCAGCCCATGCACTGGAACGACCACTGGGCATCACCCACAGCCAGTGGAACCGTTCCCCCGAGGGCATCGGCATGGGCGGAGGCGGCACACGCTACCGCAGCCGGGACCTGGCCCGCCTTGGCCAGCTCGTGCTTGATGGCGGTCGTTGGCAGGGGCGCCAGCTGGTTCCACGCGACTACGTCGCCGCGATGCTGTCACCGCAGGCAACGGCCGGCGACGGCAGCGATTACGGCTATCAATGGTGGGGCCTGAAACTGACTGTCGGTGGCCAGCCACAGACCGTATGGGCGATGTCCGGCAACGGCGGCAACTACGTGTTCCTGCTGCCGCAACAGCGCGCTGTCGCGGTGGTGACCAGCCAAGCCTACAACCGCAGCATCGCTCACCCGCAGTCGCGCCGCATTCTCACCGAATTCCTGCTGCCGGCGCTGCGCTGAGGTCGGCCAGCCCGGCGGGACGCCAGTCGGCCGCCAGCACCTGCGCACGCTGGCGGCCGATATCGGCATCGATGCGCGCCAGCAGCGGCGCCCAGCCGCGCGCTTCGTGCAGGGACGCAAACAGCGGCGTGGAGCGCAACCACGCCGCATCGCGGAAGCCATCATCGACCGCCTGTTGCAGCGCGGTGACGGCAGCCTCCGGGTCGCCTTGCGCCTGCAGCAGCAGGGCCCGCTCAAGCGCGGCATCGGACCACCCGTCGCCGCGCTGCGCCTGCAACATTGCAAGACGCGAAGCCACCCACTCCGGCGATGCCGCGGGCTGCGCGTACAAGGCCGCCAGCGATTGACCGAGCGATTGCTGTGGACGCAGCTGCCGCCCGCGCTCGAAGGCATCGGCAGCACCGGCGTGATCGCCCGCCAGCAGCGCCAGTTCGCCCTGCAGCCGCAGCAACTGCGGATGTGGCGTGCCGCGTGCCAGCGCCTCGGTCAACGCCTGCCTCGCCCGGCCCGGGTCACCTGCCGCGAACAGACTGCGCGGCCAGGCGATGTTGGCGAAGACGTTGTCCGGATACAGCTGGAAATTACGCGCGTGGCGCTGCGCGGCCGCGTGAGTGAAACCGAGCAGCTCCAGTTCGCGCGCCACCTGCACATCACGGAAGCGCAGGCGCTCGGGCGCCGTCAATGCAAGATTGGCACGCAGGGCCAGGGCAAGGTGGCCGCGCTCCTGGTGCAGGTAGGCGAGCGAGGCACGGGTGCGCTCGTCGCCCGGATCCAGCGCGATCGCCCGCTCGTATTCGGAAATGGCCTGCGGCATCTGCCCGAGGCAGTCGTAGGCATAACCTCGAAGCGCGTACACCGCACCCTCCTGCGGCGCGAGTTCACGTTCGATGTTGGCCAGCGCCAGCCCTTCCCGGACCTGCTCGGGCGATCCATTGAACAGACAGCCCTGCGCGGACAACGCTCGTGACAGGCCGCGGCGCGCCGGACTGGAATCAGGGTCCACCTGCAATGCCTGCCGGTACAGGGCGATGGCGCGCTCGTTGTTGCTGGCCTGGCCGATGCTGGCGTAATAGTCGGCGCGCTGCAGCAACGGCAGCGGGCCACCGGCCGCCGGCGTGCGCGGCCAGAACGAGGCGGCAGCGGCGAGAACGACGACACCGGCAGCTGCAAGCCATGGCCATTTCTTCCGGTGCGCGGTAGGGGGCACCACCGCTGCCGGCGGTGCGATGGTCGGCACTGCACACAACTGATAGCCGCGCCCGCGTACCGAACGGATGTAGCGCGGGCGTCGGCTGTCATCACCCAGCGCCTGCCGCAACAGCTTGACCCGCTGGCTGATCGCATCCTCCCCAACCACTGCAGGTGCCCACACCTGTGCAGCCAGCGTGTCGAAGTCGACAACGTCGTTGCCGTGTGCCAGCAGCACGTCGAACAGGCGCCAACTCAGCCCTTGGATCGGCAGCACGTCGCCGTCGCGGCTGACCCGCTGCGCGGGGCGGTCGATCTGCAGGTCAAGCAGGCGCAGGGTGTCCATGGGTGAAGCATAGCGCCGCGGTACGACGCCGGCAGCGCCGGACGACAGGCAAAGAAAAAGCGGGCCGAAGCCCGCTTTTTCATTCTGGCGTGTCAACCAAGGTTGACACCTACCGTCATCGACCTGCGGTCGATTACTCGGCGGTGGCGCCTTCGCCTTCCTCGACGGCCTTCATCGACAGGCGGATACGGCCCTGCTTGTCGACTTCCAGCACCTTGACCTTGACCACATCGCCTTCCTTCAGCACGTCGCCGACCTTCTCGACGCGGTCGCTGGAGATCTGCGACACGTGGACCAGGCCGTCCTTGCCCGGCAGGATGGTGACGAACGCACCGAAGTCCATGATCTTGGCGACCTTGCCTTCGTAGATGCGGCCCGGCTCGACGTCCGAGGTGATCTGCTCGATGCGGGCCTTGGCGGCCTGAGCAGCGATGGCATTGACCGAAGCGATGACGATGGTGCCGTCATCCTGGATGTCGATCTGGGTGCCGGTTTCCTTGGTGATGGCCTGGATGGTCGAACCACCCTTGCCGATCACTTCGCGGATCTTGTCCGGGTGGATCTTGATGGTCAGCAGGCGCGGCGCGTAGTCCGACAGCTCCTCACGCGGGGCGGTCAGGCCGTGGGCCATTTCGCCCAGGATGTGCAGACGGCCAGCCTTGGCCTGCTGCAGAGCCTGCTTCATGATCTCTTCGGTGATGCCTTCGATCTTGATGTCCATCTGCAGGGCGGAGATGCCCTCAGCGGTACCGGCAACCTTGAAGTCCATGTCGCCCAGGTGATCTTCGTCACCCAGGATGTCGGACAGGACGACGAAGCGATCGCCTTCCTTGACCAGGCCCATGGCGATGCCGGCCACCGGAGCCTTCACCGGCACGCCGGCGTCCATCAGGGCCAGCGACGAACCGCAGACCGACGCCATCGACGAGGAACCGTTCGACTCGGTGATTTCCGAGACGACGCGGATGGTGTACGGGAAGGATTCCAGCGACGGCATCACTGCCAGCACGCCGCGCTTGGCCAGACGGCCGTGGCCGATCTCGCGACGCTTCGGGCCCATCATGCGGCCGGTTTCACCCACCGAGTAGGGGGGGAAGTTGTAATGGAACAGGAAGTTCTCTTTGTACTCACCGGAGACGGCATCGATGACCTGGCCATCACGGGCGGTGCCCAGGGTGATGGTCACGATGGCCTGCGTTTCACCGCGGGTGAACAGCGAGGAACCGTGGGTACGCGGCAGGATGCCGGTCTTCACTGCGATCGGGCGGACGGTGTCCAGCGCACGGCCGTCGATGCGGACCTTGGTGTCCAGCACCGAGTTGCGCATGGTGCTGTATTCCAGCTCGCCGAATTCCTTCGACAGCTCGGCCGGGTTCCAGCCTTCAGCGGCAACGCGGCCGGCCAGCGACTCGACCACGTCCTTCTTGATCGCCGAGATGGCGTCGCGGCGCTGCAGCTTGTCGCGCACCTGGAAGGCCTCGCCCAGACGCGGGCCGATGGCTTCCTGCAGGGCGCTGATCAGCACGTCGTTCTTGGCCGGGGCCACCCAGGTCGACGGCTTGGTGCCGGCTTCCACGGTCAGTTCGTTGATCGCGTTGATGACCTTCTGCATTTCGCGGTGACCGAAGGTCACGGCGCCCAGCATCACGTCTTCGGACAGCAGCGCGGCTTCGGATTCCACCATCAGCACAGCGTTGGCGGTACCGGCAACGACCAGCTCCAGCTCCGAATCCTTCAGTTCGGTCACGGTCGGGTTGAGGATGTACTCACCGTTCTTGTAACCCACCTTGGCGGCGGCGATCGGACCCTTGAACGGGGTGCCGGCCAGCGACAGCGCAGCCGAGGCACCGATCAGGGCCGGGATGTCACCGTCGATGTCCGGGTTCAGCGACATCACGGTGGCGATGATCTGGACTTCGTTCTTGTAGTCTTCCGGGAACAGCGGACGGATCGGACGATCGATCAGACGCGAGATCAGGGTTTCCTTCTCGGTCGCGCGGCCTTCGCGCTTGAAGAAGCCACCCGGGATACGGCCACCGGCGTAGAACTTCTCCTGGTAGTCACAGGTCAGGGGGAAGAAGTCCTGGCCCTCACGCGCGCTCTTGGCGGCAACGGCGGAGACCAGCAGCACGGTGTCGTCGAACTTGACGATGACGGCGCCACCGGCCTGGCGGGCGATTTCGCCGGTCTCAAGCGTGACGGTGTGCTTGCCGTACTGGAAGGTTTTGGTGATTTTTGCCACGGAGGGTGTCCTTGGGGATGCTGTCTGCGAATGGACCGTGGGCGACCCTTGCCGCCAACGGATGACCGGTCGTTCCGATCTGAAAAAGGTATTGCGGTGCTACAAAACAAAACCGCGGCGCATCGCTGCGCCGCGGGGGATTCGTTGCTTAGCGACGCAGGCCAAGCTTCTCGATCAGGGCCTTGTAACGCTCGACGTCCTTCTTCTTCAGGTAGTCGAGCAGGCTGCGGCGGCGGTTGACCATCTGCAGCAGACCACGGCGGCTGTGGTGATCCTTCTTGTGGGTCTTGAAGTGGCCGGTCAGCAGTTCGATGCGGGCGGTCAGCAGTGCAACCTGGACTTCCGGGGAGCCGGTATCAGCCGAGCTGCGCTTGTTGTCTTCAATGACCTTCTGGGTGTCGATCGACATGTCTTTTTTTCTCTGTGATGCGTGGCCGGCAGGAACGCGCTTTCGCGCACCGCCTGGCTCGCCGTGAACCAACAATGGATGAAACCCGCCTTCGGCAGGCTGCCGTAAAACGGCCGCGGAATTGTAACGGCCAGGGGGCTTTGGAACAAGGTCCGGGGCTGAACCGGGCCTCCTCGTTCAGAGGTTGAAGCGGCGCTGCGGGGCCAGCAGACCGCTGTCGTCGACCTGGCCCAGGCCCTGCACCACCGATCCAGGGCCAAACACCGCCACCAGGCCGCGCGGCCAGGAGAGGTCGCGCTGGCGCTGGCCCACGCAGAAGCGCTGGGTCTGCTCGGCGTCCAGGTCAACCCGGGGGTATTCGGACAGGCCCGCCGCCAGCGGCAGCAGCAGCGCGTCCATGGCGGCCTCATCCTGCGCTTCCACCAGAGCCCTCAGCTGCTCCAGGGTGACCATCGCCGGTTCGTGGAACGGTTCCACCCACAGGCGCCGCAGGGCGCTGATGTGCGCGCCACAGCCCAGCGTTTCACCTAGGTCACGGGCCAGACTGCGGATATAGGTGCCCGAGCCGCAGGTGACCCGCAGCCGCAGCCGCTCGGGCTGCTGCTCCAGAATCTCGATGGCGTGGACCTTGACCTGGCGCTCGGGGGCCTCGATGGCGTCGCCACGGCGGGCCTTCACATACAGCGGCTCCCCGCCCTGCTTGAGCGCGGAATAGATCGGCGCACGCTGCAGGATGTCGCCAAGCAGCGGCGCGATCGCCGCCTGCAGGGCCTCGGCGCTGATCACGGGCACCGGCCGTTCGAGCAGCACCTGGCCCTCGGCGTCGTCGGTATCGGTGGTCTGGCCCAGCACGATCTCGGCGTCGTAGGCCTTGGCCGAGCCCAGCAGCAGGCCGGCAATCTTGGTCGCCTCGCCAAAGCACAGCGGCAACAGGCCGGTGGCCAGCGGGTCGAGGCTGCCGGTGTGGCCGCCCTTCTCTGCACGGAACAGGCGACGGGCGACCTGCAGCGCGGCGTTGGAGCTCATGCCGGTCGGCTTGTCGAGCAGCAGGATGCCATCCAGGCGGCGGAACTGAATTCGGGTCATGACAGGTACGGGTAGCGCCGGGCCATGCCCAGCGAGCGCGCAGCGCGGTCTGCATCAGACATCGCGCAGCCGGAATGCAACAACGCCGGGCATGCCCGGCGTCGCGCGGTTATTCTTCGTCGCCTTCGCGACGCTTTTCGGCGGCCACGGTATCGGGCAGGTCGCGCAACAGGTTGTCGATGCGCTCGCCACGATCGACCGAGTCGTCGTAGTGGAAATGCAGCTCCGGCACATGCCGCAGCTTCATCGCGCGCGCCAGTTCCATGCGCAGGCCCCAGGCCAGTTCCTTCAGGCCCTTCACGGCTTCAACCGAACGTTCCGGCATCAGCGCGGTGACGAACACCTTGGCGTGGGCCATGTCGCGGGTGATTTCCACGTCGGACACGCTCACCGAGGGCAACCCGTGCTCACGCACGGCGTTGTGCACCAGGGTGCCGAGTTCACGGCGCAGCTGGGCGGAGACACGGTCGGTTCGATGGAAAGTCTTGGGCACGAGGGACTCTTGATTGAGTTGTCGCCCGACCAACGGTCGGGCGCTACATGTACATGGTAGGGCCCGACCGTTGGTCGGGCCACCGCACAGCATTACAGGGTGCGCGGCACTTCGATACGCTCGAAGCACTCGATCTGGTCACCCGGCTTGACGTCGTTGTAGGCCTTCACCGCGATACCGCATTCGGTACCGTTGCGGACTTCCTCGACGTTTTCCTTGAAGCGGCGCAGCGATTCCAGCTCGCCTTCGAAGATCACCACGCTGTCGCGCAGGACGCGGATCGGCTTGTTGCGCTTGACCACGCCCTCGATGACCATGCTGCCGGCGACGGCACCCAGCTTGGAGCTGCGGAAGACGTCGCGGACCTCGGCGATACCGATGATCTCTTCGCGGATCTCCACGCCCAGCAGACCGGAGGCCACCTGCTTCACCTGATCGATCACGTCATAGATGATCGAGAAGTAACGCAGGTCCACGCCGTTGGATTCGATGATGCGACGGGCCGAAGCATCCGCACGCACGTTGAAGCCGATGACGGTGGCCTTCGAAGCGGCGGCCGAATTGGCATCCGACTCGGTGATGCCACCCACGCCGGAGTGGATCACGTTGATGCGGATGTCGTCGTTGGACAGCGCCACCAGGGCCTGGCTCAACGCCTGCACCGAACCCTGCACGTCGGCCTTGATGACCAGGTTGAGGACCTGCTGGCCCTCGCCCTTGCCCAGGGTCGCCATGATGTCTTCCATGCGGCTGCCCGCAGTGGCGACCAGGCGCGATTCGCGGCGCTTGGTCTCACGCTGCTGGGCAACGTCCTTGGCCAGACGCTCGTCGTCAACGACGACGAAGTCGTCACCGGCTTCCGGCACGCCGGACAGGCCCAGGACCTGCACCGGGATGGACGGACCAGCGAACTCCGGCTGCTTGCCGGTTTCGTCGAACAGCGCACGCACGCGGCCGTACTGGATGCCGCACACCAGGTAATCGCCCTTCTTCAGGCGGCCCTGCTGCACCAGCACCGTCGCGATCGGGCCACGGCCCTTGTCCAGCGACGATTCGATGACCACGCCGTTGGCACGACCGTCGTCGACCGCCTTCAGTTCCAGCAGTTCAGCCTGGACCGAAACAGCTTCCAGCAGATCGTCGATGCCCAGGCCGGTCTTGGCCGAGATCTCCACCATCTGGGTGTCGCCACCGAAGTCTTCGGCCACGACCTGCTCGGAGAGCAGCTCGTTCTTGACCCGCATCGGGTCGGCACCGGACTTGTCGATCTTGTTGATCGCCACGATCAGCGGCACACCCGCCGAACGGGCGTGCTGGATCGCTTCCTTGGTCTGCGGCATGACGCCGTCATCAGCAGCCACGACCAGCACCACGATATCGGTCAGCTTGGCACCGCGGGCACGCATCGAGGTGAACGCGGCGTGGCCCGGGGTATCCAGGAAGCTGATGACGCCCTTCGGCGTTTCAACGTGGTACGCACCGATGTGCTGGGTGATGCCGCCGGCTTCGCCGGTGGCGACCTTGGTGCGACGGATGTAATCCAGCAGCGAGGTCTTGCCGTGATCGACGTGGCCCATGATGGTGACCACCGGCGGACGCTGCACGGCCTCGCCCTGGTTCTCGCCAGCCGATGCCAACAGCGCGTCTTCAGCGTCGTTGTCGCTGGCGCGGATCGCCTTGTGACCCAGCTCTTCGGTGACCAGTGCCGCAGTGTCGTGGTCGATGGACTGGGTGATGGTGGCCATCACGCCCATCTTGAACAGCGCCTTCACCACCTCGCCGCCCTTCAGCGCGAGCTTCTGCGCCAGGTCGGCCACGGTGATGGTGTCGCCGATCGCCACTTCACGCACGACCGGTGCGGTCGGACGTTCGAAGGCGTGCGGGCCGGAGTTGCCACCGCCGCGCGACATGTCGCGACGGCCGGACGTCGGACGGCTGCCCGGGCGACCACGGTTGTTGCTGTTGTTGCTGTTGCCACGGCGCGCACGATCGGCGGCGGACAAGTGCATCTGACCGGCAAAGCGATCACCCGGGCCACGCTCGTTGCGCGGCGCGTTGCGATTGTTGCGGTCGTCGCTGCGCGGCGGCGCACTACGCGGAGCAGCCGGGGCTGCAGCCGGAGCACGCGGCGGGCGCGGCGCGGTTTCGTCGATCGGCGCGCGCACCTTGGGCTGGCTGGCAGCCAGGGCTTCGGCAGCCTTGGCGGCGACCGCAGCTTCCTCGGCCGCCTTCTTCTCGGCCTCGGCACGCTCCTTGGCAGCGACCTCTTCCTCGCGCTTGCGCACGATTTCCTCGTCACGCAGGCGGTCCTTCTCGGCCAGTGCCTGCTGCTCGGCGAGGTTGCGTGCGCGCGACTCTTCCAGCTTGCGCAGGATGTCGGCACGCTCTTCGTCCGGGGTCATCGCGCGACCACCATCGGCCTTGACGTAGGTGCGCTTCTGGCGCACTTCCACGTTCACGGTTGTCTTGCTGCGACCGGAATTGACCGTCACTTCCTGCTGCTTGCGACGGTTGAGGGTGATCTTCTTGGCAGACTGATCAGTCTCTTCCGGGGCCTGCTCGGGCTTGCCATGCGAACGACGAAGGAAGCCCAGGAGCTTCACTTTCTCGGAGCTGGTCACGACCTGGTCGGGACCGCTGAACTTCATGCCGGCACCAGCCAGCTGTTCCAGCAGTTTTTCGACCGGTGTATTGACCAGTTCAGCAAGCTTGCGGATGGTGGTTTGCTGCGACATTCGGATCCTATGATCTTGTGGGCGCCCCCCCGCATCTGGAGGTGGCGCGGATTCTACGCCCTGATCGGCTCAGGGCCCTGTTCATTGCCGGCTCATTCGCCGCGTTCCAGTCGGGCGATTTCCTCGGCACGCGCGGCCAGGATCAGCGCCGCGGCGCGCTCCTGGTCCAGCCCTTCGATGCCGAAGTCCATGACCTCGTCGGCGGCCAGGTCGGACAAGTCCTCGCTGGTACGCACGCCGTGGCCGGCCAACGCATATGCGGTGGCTTCGTCCATGCCCTTCAGGGACAGCAGGTCCTGCGCCGGCTGGCCGTCCTCCAGGCCTTCCTCGACTGCCAGGGCCTCATTGAGCAGCGCATCGCGGGCACGTGCGCGCAGCTCTTCGACGATGTCTTCGTCGAAACCTTCCACGGCCAGCAGTTCGCCGACCGGTACATATGCGATTTCCTCGACCGTGCCGAAGCCTTCGCTGACCAGGATGCCAGCGATTTCCTCGTCCACTTCCAGCTTGTCCATGAACAGCTGGCGAGCCGAAGCCTGCTCGGCTTCCGACTTGGCGGTCACCTGGTCCTGGGTCATCACGTTCAGCTGCCAACCGGTCAGGCGGCTGGCCAGGCGCACGTTCTGGCCGCCCTTGCCGATCGCCTGGGCCAGGCGGTCTTCAGCAACGGCCAGGTCCATCGAATGCTTGTCTTCATCGACGATGATCGACTGCACTTCGGCCGGCGCCATCGCGTTGATGACGAAGTTGGCCGGGTTCTCGTTCCACAGGACGATGTCCACGCGCTCGCCATTGAGCTCGTTGGACACGGCCTGCACGCGCGAACCACGCATGCCGATGCAGGCGCCGATCGGATCGGTGCGGGCATCGTGGGCGAGCACGGCGATCTTGGCGCGGTCGCCCGGATCGCGGGCGCAGGCCTTGATTTCCACCAGGCCCTGGCCGACTTCCGGCACTTCCAGCTTGAACAGCTCGATCATGAATTCCGGCGCTGCGCGGCTGATGAACAGCTGCGGGCCACGCGGCTCCGAACGCACTTCGGCCAGGTAGCCGCGGACGCGGTCGCCGGCACGCAGGACATCACGCGGAATGCCCTTGTCCTTCGGAATGAAGCCTTCGGCGTTGCCGCCCAGGTCGACATAGATGTTGCCGCGCTCGGCGCGCTTGACCACACCGGTGATCAGCTCACCGACGCGATCGGCCCAGGCATCGACCACCTGCTGGCGCTCGGCTTCGCGCACACGCTGCACGATCACCTGCTTGGCGGCCTGGGCGGCGATGCGACCGAAGTCGGGGTTCTCGATCTGCTCTTCGATGTAATCGCCGACATCCACGCCTTCGGCTTCGTCGATGGCGTCCATCAGGCGGATCTGGCGATCCGGCGATTCCATCACTACGTCGTCGGCCACCACTTCCCAGCGGCGGAAGGTTTCGTAGTTGCCATCCTTGTGGTCGATGACCACGCGGGTCAGCACTTCCTCGTCGGGATAGCGCTTCTTCGCTGCCGAGGCCAGGGCGGCCTCGATGGCATCGAAGATCACTTCACGCGGCACGCCCTTCTCGTTGGCGACCGCGTCCACTACCAGCAACAGTTCCTTGCTCATTGGCTCACTCCGCGCGCGGCTTCTTTGCCGCCGGCTCGTTGGAAGAAGAATTCTTGTTCGGCTTCGGACGCTTCGGTGCCGGACCGGTCGGCTTGCTCGGGGCCAGCCCCAGCGCCACCCAGTCAGGCATGATCCGCGCCTTGTCGATGTTGTCGGCCGACACCACCAGTGCGGCGTTGTCGACGATGAAGGTGATGCTGCCCTGCGCCTCATCGATCGCTTCGATGCGACCCTGCAGGCGACGACGGTTTTCCTGCGGCAGCTTCAGGGTGACCTTGGCCGATTCGCCGAGGTGACGACCGAACTGCTCCAGGTTGAACAGCGGGCGATCCACGCCCGGCGAAGACACTTCCAGCGTGTAATTGCCGCTGATCGGGTCTTCGACGTCCATCTGTGCGGACACTTCGCGGCTTACCCGCTCACAGTCGTCCACATTGATGATGCGCTCCGGCTGTTCCGCCAGCGGCACGTCGATGTAAAGGCGAAGGGTCGCACCGCCGGGGGCCGGCAGATACTCAACGCCCAGCAGCTCCAGGCCCAGCGACACAACGGTCGGGGCGAGCAGATTCGCGATGTCGGTTGCCTTGTCGCTCACAGCCTGCCTTGATCTCTTGGTTGGGTGCCGGCCTTGGCCAGCATGGAAACATGACGCCCCGAAAACGACGAAGGGCCCGCTGGGCCCCTTTTCCGGAAAGACTCCGGTGACTGGATTCCGGTTGCAACGCGCTGAACAAGCGTGCTGCGGCCCTCCTTCCGGGTGGATCTCCGATGGGGAGCGCCGCCGTCAGGGGTACTTCTAGGCCGCTGATGATAGCCCCTGCACCGCTCTGGTGCAAGGCTGCGGCCGTCCTGAAACCCTCCGCTGCACTCGCCGGGCATGGCCCGGCGCTACCGGGTGACCGCGCGATGGTAGCGCCGGGCCATGCCCGGCGGATAGGCGGAAGCCGCAAAGAAAAACGCCCTCGAAGCAGAGCTTCGAAGGCGCATCCTTTACTTGGTAGCGGGGGCAGGATTTGAACCTGCGACCTTCGGGTTATGAGCCCGACGAGCTGCCAGACTGCTCCACCCCGCATCAGAAGCGGAATTATGAGGGATAACTTCAAAACCTGCAAGCTTTTCCTCATTCATCGAATTGGTTGGCGCCGATTCGATGTGTTGGTAGCGGGGGCAGGATTTGAACCTGCGACCTTCGGGTTATGAGCCCGACGAGCTGCCAGACTGCTCCACCCCGCACCGGAAGTGTTTGAACCGCTGCCCCACTCTGGCGAGGGAGGCGCTCCGCAACGATGTTCTGGCTGAACCGCTGCAGTAACAACTCAAGCTGCGTATATTACACGAATCGCGCAGCTTTGTGTCAACTTTTATGCAAGATGCGCAAATGCCTGCTGGCACCAGACCATGATCGGGTTCCAGGCCAGGCCGAGCGCCAGCAATGCCAGTGCGTTAACGCCCAGCACGACACCCAGCACGCGATCCTTGCTGCGCGGCATGGCCTCGCCCACCGGCTCATCGAAGTACATGACCTTGATGACACGCAGGTAGTAGAAGCAGCCGACCACGGCACACAGCACGCCCAGGATCGCCAGCCACAGCAGGCCGCCATTGATGGCAGCGCCGAGCACGGCCAGCTTGGTCCAGAAACCGAGGAACGGCGGAATGCCTGCCAGCGACGCCATGATGCACAGCACCAGGCCGGCCATCCACGGGTTGCGGGCGTTCAGGCCCTTGAAGTCCTCGATGTTCTCGGCCTCGAAGCCGGCGCGCGACAGCGCGATGATCGCGCCGAAAGCAGCAGTCGACATGATCGCGTAGGCCAGGGCGTAGAACAGCGCGGCCGCATAGCCCTGCGAACCGCCGCCGGCGATGCCCATCAGCAGGAAGCCGATATGCGAGACCGTGGAGAACGCCAGCATGCGCTTGAGGTTGCTCTGCGCAATGGCCATCAGGTTGCCGATCACCAGCGAGACCGCGGCCAGGCCAGCGATCAGCAGCTGCAGTTCGGTGGACAGCGGGCCCACGCCCATTTCCAGCAGGCGGTAGGCCATGCCGAAAGCGGCCAGCTTCGGCGCCGAGCTGATGAACAGCGCGACCGGCGCCGGGGCACCCTGGTAAACGTCGGGCAGCCACATGTGGAACGGTGCGGCACCCAGCTTGAAGGCAACGCCGGCAATCATGAACACCGCGCCGGTGACCAGCAGCACGCGCTCTTCCGAGTGTGGGATGGCGGCCTGGATGGCGTCCAGGTGCAGGCTGCCGGTGGCGCCGTAGATCAGCGACATGCCGTACAGCAGCAGGCCCGAGGCCAGCGAACCGAGCACGATGTACTTCATCGCCGCTTCCGAGGCCAGGCCGTTGTCACGGTTGCTGGCAACCAGTGCGTAGGAGCACAGGGCCAGCAGTTCCAGGCCCAGGTACACCATCAGCAGGCTGCCGGCGGACACCAGGATCATCATGCCGGCGGTGCCGAACAGGATCAGCACCGGAATCTCGCCCTGGAACAGCTTGCGCTCGCGCAGGTAGCCCCAGCCGTAGATCAGGGTCAGGCCGCTGAGCAGCACGATCCCGGTCTTCATCACGTCCGCGGCGGTATCGCGCACGAACATGCCATGGAAGACCTCCCCCTGCCCGCCCACGCCGGTGGCCAGCATGAACAGCACCACGGCCAGTGCGGCGACCGAGAACAGGTGGGTGACGATCTTGTTCCGTTCGCTGACGAACAGGTCGAGGATCATCAGGGCGAAGGCACTGCCGATCAGCACCAGCTCGGGAGCGAGCGGTGGCAGGTCAGCAGCGGTCAGTGGCAGCAGCGGCGAGGTGGTCATCATCAAATCCTGGAATTACAGCAACTTGCTGGATGCGATCTGCATCGCCAGCTTTGCGATCGAGGGCTCCATCAGGTCGGTCAGCGGCTTGGGGTAGATGCCCAGGGCCAGTACGCCAATGGCGAACACGCCCAGCACCAGCCATTCGCGGCCGTTGATGTCCTTCAGTTCGGCGACGTGGCTGTTGGCCACCTCACCGAAGAAGATGCGCTTGTACAGCCACAGGGTGTAGGCCGCACCGATGATCAGGGTGGTGGCTGCGCCCAGGGCGATCCACGGGTTCCGCTGGAACGCCGACAGGATGACCATGAATTCACCGACGAAACCGCTGGTGCCCGGCAGGCCGGCGTTGGCCATGAAGAACAGCATGGCGAACGTGGCGAACCACGGCATCACGTTGACCACGCCGCCGTAATCGGCGATGCGGCGGCTGTGCATGCGGTCGTACAGCACGCCGACGCAGGAGAACATCGCGCCGGACACGAAGCCGTGCGAGATCATCTGCACCATGGCGCCCTGCAGGCCCAGGCGGGCCGCATCGACGTTGCCGGCTTCACGCACCAGCCACAGGGCGATGAAGGTACCCAGGGTGACAAAGCCCATGTGCGCGATCGACGAATAGGCGATCAGCTTCTTCATGTCGTCCTGCACCAAGGCGACCAGGCCGACGTAGATCACTGCGATCAGCGACAGCGCGATGACCAGCCATGCCCATTCCTGCGAGGCATCGGGAACGATCGGCAGGTTGAAGCGCAGGAAGCCGTAGCCACCGATCTTCAGCGCGATGGCGGCCAGGATCACCGAACCGGCGGTCGGCGCTTCCACGTGCGCGTCCGGCAGCCAGGTATGCACCGGGAACATCGGCACCTTGACCGCGAACGCGATCAGGAAGGCGAAGAAGATCCAGGTCTGTTCCTTGCCCGACAGCTGCAGTGCGTAGAGGTCGGCCAGCTGGAAGCTGCCGCCCTTCATGTACAGGTAGATCAGCGCCACCAGCATCAGCACCGAGCCGAGGAAGGTGTACAGGAAGAACTTCAGTGCGGCGTAGATGCGACGCGGGCCACCCCAGACACCGATGATCAGGAACATCGGGATCAGCATCGCCTCGAAAAACACGTAGAACAGCATCGCGTCCGTGGCGGCGAAGATGCCGACGGTGACACCTTCCAGGATCAGGAAGGCGGCCACGTACTGGTTCACGCGCTTGTCGATCGCGCTCCAGGCGCCGATCAGGGCGAGCACGCTGACCAGCGTGGTGAGCAGGATCAGCGCTACGGCGATGCCGTCCACGCCCAGGTTGTAGCCGATGTTGTAGGTCGGGATCCAGGCGTGGGTCTCGACGAACTGCAGCGCGTCGATGCCCGGGTTGTAGCCGCCCAGCAGCGACAGACTCGCCACGAAGGTCAGCACCGCGACGCCCAGCGACGCCCAGCGGGCGGTCTGCGCATCACGGATCGCAAGGATCAGGGCACCGCCGAGGATCGGCAGCCAGATGAGGACACTGAGTAGAGGCCAGTTCGACACGTCTTCTTATTCCGTACAGGTCATCAACGCAGGTAATGCATCAGCACGCCCAGGAGGGCAATCAGGCCGATGATCATCGCGAAGGCGTAGTGATAGAGGAAACCGGATTGGGTACGGCGCAGCACGCTGGCTGCGACGTCCACAACACGTGCCGAGAGATTGACCACGCCGTCGACGATGTTGCTGTCGATCCAGCGCGAGACCTTGCCCAGCTTGACGCTGCCACCGGCAAAGCCATCGATCCACAGCTTGTCGAAGCCGTACTTGTTTTCCAGCACGGACACCACCGGGGCGAAGGTCTTGCGTGCCTTGCCCGACAGGTCCGGCTTCCACAGGTAGAACAACGCAGCCAGCAGGAAGCCTGCCAGGGTCAGCCAGAACGGCGGCAGCATCATGCCGTGCAGCGCGAAGGCCACCGGACCATGGAACTCCTCGCCCAGGAAGGCCACGGTGTTCTTGGCCGGATCGTAGAAATCGACGATGCCGGTGAAGAACGTGTTGACCTGGCCCTTGATCGCCGCATGGGCGTGGTGACCGGCCCAGTCGGTGCCGTGCAGCATCGGACCGATGCTGAAGAAACCGATGGCGATCGACGGGATGGCCAGCAGGATCAGCGGCAGCGTCACCACCCACGGGGTTTCATGCGGCTCATGCGGACCGTGGCCATGGCCGTGGTCGTCATGCGCGTCGGCATGATGTGCATCGGCAGCATGGTGGTCGTCATGACCATGGCCATGATCGTCGTGCGCATCGCGGAAGCGTTCCTTGCCGTGGAAGGTCAGGAACAGCAGGCGGAAGCTGTAGAAGCTGGTCACCAGCACGCCACCCAGCACCGCCCAGTAGCCATAGGTGGCCACCCAGCTGTTCTGCATGTGGGCGTGGATCTCGGCGGCCTCGATGATGGTGTCCTTCGAGTAGAAGCCGGAGAAGAACGGCGTACCGACCAGGGCCAGGGTACCGATCCACATGGTGATGAAGGTGATCGGCATGTACTTGCGCAGGCCGCCCATCTTGCGCATGTCCTGCTCGTGGTGCATCGCGATGATGACCGAGCCGGCACCCAGGAACAGCAGCGCCTTGAAGAAGGCGTGGGTCATCAGGTGGAACACGGCAGCGGAGTACGCCGACACGCCCAGCGCCACTGTCATGTAACCCAACTGGGACAGCGTGGAGTACGCGACGACGCGCTTGATGTCATTCTGCACGATGCCGATCAGGCCGGTGAAGAACGCGGTGGTGGCACCGATGAACAGGATGAAGTTCAACGCGGTCTGCGACAGCTCGAACAGCGGCGACATGCGGGTGACCATGAAGATACCGGCGGTCACCATCGTCGCGGCGTGGATCAGTGCCGAGATCGGGGTCGGGCCTTCCATCGAATCAGGCAGCCAGACGTGCAGCGGAACCTGGGCCGACTTGCCCATGGCACCGATGAACAGGCCGATGCAGATGACGGTGGCGATCGACCAGATCACCGGCTCGTTCAGCAGCTGCATGCCGAACATGGTGCCGTCCCAGATCTGCAGCTGGGCGCGCGGGTCGGCGAGCATGCCGGCCTGCGAGAACACCTGCGAGTAGTCCAGGGTACCGAACACCCACAACACGCCGGCGATGCCCAGCAGGAAGCCGAAGTCACCGACGCGGTTGACCAGGAACGCCTTCATGTTGGCGAAGATCGCGGTCGGGCGCTTGAACCAGAAACCGATCAGCAGGTACGACACCAGGCCCACTGCTTCCCAGCCGAAGAACAGCTGCAGGAAGTTGTTGCTCATCACCAGGGTGAGCATCGAGAAGGTGAACAGCGAGATGTAGCTGAAGAACCGCTGGTAACCCGGATCATCCTGCATGTAGCCGATCGTGTAGATGTGGACCAGCAGCGACACGAAGGTCACCACCACCATCATCATCGCGGTCAGCTTGTCGACCATGAAGCCGACATGGGCCGAGTACTGGCCGACTTCGAAGAACGTGTACAGGTTCTGGTTGAACGGCTGCGCCCCGCCCCACAGCAGCTGGTAGAGCGTGTGCATCGACAGGCCGCAGGCAACCGCGACACCGAGGATCGTGATGGTCTGCGCACCGAAGCGCTTGACCTGGCGACCGAACAGGCCGGCGATGATGCTGCCGAACAGCGGTGCAAGCACCACTGCGATCAACAGACTCTTGGAGAGAGTGATTTCCATCTGTGGATCAGCCCTTCAACGAATCGACTTCGCCGACATTGATCGTGCGGCGTGTACGGAACAGGGTCACCAGGATCGCCAGGCCGATGGCGGCCTCGGCAGCAGCCACGGTCAGGATGAAGAACACGAACAGCTGGCCGGCCGTGTCCCCCAGTTCCCGGGAGAACCCGACGAAATTGATGTTGACCGACAGCAGCATCAACTCGATGGACATCAGCAGGACGATGATGTTCTTTCGGTTGAGGAAGATGCCGGCGAGGCTGATGCAGAACAGCACCGCGCCCAGCGCCAGGATGTGGCCCAGAGTGATCGAGATCATGCCTTGGTCTCCTCGTCGCCCGCGGCCGGCGTGCTGTTGCTGTGGATCTGCGGCTGTTCGGCGTCCATCTTGACCATGCGCAGGCGGTCGTGTGCCTTGACCATGGTCTGCTGCGACGGGTTCTGCGTCTTCAGGCCTTCACGACGGCGCAGGGTCAGCATCACCGCGGCGACCACGGCCACGGTCAGGATGACGGCGGCGAACTCGAACGGCAGCAGGTACTCGGTGAACAGGCTGCGTGCCAGCCAGGTGACGTTGGAACTGTCGGCGGCGAGCGCGGCGGCGTTGTCGGCCGGGAACGGGTTGACCGTCCTGCCCTTCACGCCGATCAGGATCAGCATCTGCACCAGCATCGCCACGGCCACGATCAGGCCGACCGGCAGGTAGCGCACCCAGCCTTCACGCAGCTTGTCCGGATCGATGTCGAGCATCATCACCACGAACAGGAACAACACCATCACCGCACCCACGTAGACCAGCACCAGTGCCACGCCGAGGAACTCGGCGCCGACCAGCAGCCACACGCAGGCGATGGAGAAGAAGGTCAGCACCAGGCACAGGACAGCGTGCACGGGGTTGCGCACGCTGATCACCGCACCGGCCGAAACCGTTGCCGCGATGGCGAAGACCCAGAAAGCGATATTTACCCAATCCATCTCTCGACCTCAGCGGTAAGCGGCATCGGCGGCACGACGCTCGGCGATCTCGGATTCGAGACGGTCGCCCAGGGCCAGCAGCTGCGGCTTGGTAACGATGTTTTCGCCACGATTCTCGAAGTGGTACTCGAGGATGTGGGTCTCGACGATCGAGTCCACCGGGCAGCTTTCCTCACAGAAGCCGCAGAAGATGCACTTGAACAGATCGATGTCGTAGCGCGTGGTACGGCGGGTGCCGTCCTCGCGCTTGGCCGAATCGATGGTGATGGCCAATGCCGGGCACACCGCTTCGCACAGCTTGCAGGCGATGCAGCGCTCTTCACCGTTGGGATAACGGCGCAGGGCATGCAGGCCACGGAAGCGCGGCGACTGCGGGAACTTCTCCATCGGGTACATCATCGTGTACTTCGGCTTGAAGCTGTACTTCAGCGTCAGCCAGAGACCGGCCAGCAGTTCGAGCAGCAGCAGGCTCTTGAAGTAATGGGTAATCCTGTTCATCACTTAGACGCCCTTTTGAATCACGCCGAAGAACACCATGACGGCGGTAACCGCGATCCAGAAAATGGTCAGCGGGATGAAGACCTTCCAGCCCAGGCGCATGATCTGGTCATAGCGGAAGCGCGGGAAGCTTGCTCGGAACCAGATGTAGGCACTGGCGAAGAAGAAGACCTTGACGAACAGCCACGGCCAGCCGCCCTTCCAGATCCAGTCGATGAACGGCGAGATCTCGCCCGGGTTGACCCAGCCCTGGATCGGGCTCAGCCAGCCGCCGAGGAAGAAGATCGAGATCAGGAAGCTGATCAGGATCATGTTCGCGTATTCGGCCAGGAAGAACAGGGCGAACGCACCGCCGGAGTACTCGACCATGTGGCCGGCGACGATTTCCGACTCGCCTTCCACCACGTCGAACGGCGCGCGGTTGGTTTCGGCGACGCCGGACACCCAGTACACGACGAACAGCGGGAACAGCGGGATCAGGAACCAGTCGAAGAAGCCGGAGCTGCCGGCCTGGGCCATCACGATGTTGCTGAGATTGAGGCTGCCCGAAGCGATCATCACGCCGACCAGGGCAAAGCCCATCGCGATTTCGTAGCTGATCATCTGCGCCGAGGCGCGCATGGCACCCAGGAACGCGTACTTCGAGTTGGAGGCCCAACCGGCGAGGATGATGCCGTAGATGCCCAGCGAGGTCATCGCCAGCAGGTACAGCAGGCCGGCATTGGCGTTGGACAGCACCAGCTGATGGTCGAACGGCACCACCGACCACGCGGCGAAGGCCGGGGCCAGGGTGATCAGCGGCGCCAGCAGGAAGATCGCCTTGTTGGCGCTGCTGGGCTGCAGGACTTCCTTGAACAGCAGCTTGAAGACGTCGGCGAAGGCCTGGAAGATGCCCATGCCCACGTACATCGGGCCGTGGCGGACGTGCATCCAGCCGATCAGCTTGCGTTCCCAGACCACGTAGAAGGCCACCGAGACGATCACCGGAACGGTGATCACCAGGATCTTCAGGATGATCCAGATCAGCGCGCCGATGTCACCCAGGCCAAGCAGCCATTGGTGCAGCGGATCGACAGCGTTAATCAGCAATTCGTTCATGCAGCCACCACCGAAACACGAGCGGCACCCAGCGGCGCGGTTGCGCCGTGGCCCGATTCAATCCAGACCGAACCCGCAGCGACGCGGGCGTCGACCACCACCGGCAGGGTGGCCTTGCCGGCATCGGTGCCGACCTTGGCCATCTGCCCTTCCTGCAGCTGCAGGCGGGCGGCATCGTCAGCGTTGAGCACGATGCGCGGGGCGTTGTTGAGCGGATGCGACTGCAGCGCCGGGGCGCGACGGACCACCGCATCGGTGCGGTAGATCGCAGCGGTCGAGGCCACTTCCATGCCCTCGCCCGCCAGCACCGGCTGTGCCGAAGCGGACACCTGCACGTTCACCGGTGCCAGGCTGGCGCGCAGGCCGGCCAGGTCGATGAACTCGAAACCGGCCACGGCCAGCTCACCGCCGAGTGCACGCAGCACGCGCCAGCCCTCGCGGGCCTCGCCCGGCAGCTTGCCGCCGGCACGCGCCGACTGCTCGCGACCATCGAGGTTGGTCAGGGTGGCATCGATTTCCGGCAGCGCACCGATCGGCAGGATCACGTCGGCAACGTCGCGGGTCGAGGCGCAGGCGAACTGGCTGAAGGCCACCACCTGTGCGCCGACCAGCGCCTTGCGGGCGGCCGGAGCATCGGCGAAGTCCAGGCCCGGTTCCAGGCCGTAGACCACGTAGGCCTTGCGCGGATCGGCCAGCATCGCAGCGACGTCCTTGCCGGCCGGCAGTACGCCGGCGCGGGTCAGGCCGATCGCATTGGCGCCCTGCGGGATGCGGCACAGCTTGGCACCGGTGGCGGCGGCGAAATCACGCGCAGCGGCGCGGATCGCGGCAGCCTGCGGATGGTTCTCGGCGATGCCACCGACGATCAGCACCGTATTGGTACCGCCCTGCACCGCCGAACGCAGCTCGGCGTTGGCCAGCGCATCGACGAACTTCGACGGAGCCACGATCTGCTTGCCGGCAACGCTGAACGCGAAGTCGAAGTCGACCGGGTTGACCACGTGGATCTTCGCGCCGTTCTGGGTCTGCGCCTTGCGCAGGCGGGCGTGCAGCAACGGCAGCTCGTGGCGGATGTTGCTGCCGAGCACGACGATGCGGTCCGCGCCTTCGATCTCGGCCAGCGGCAGGCCGAACACTTCGGCAGTGGCGGCGTCGGAGAAGTCGCGGTTGTTGATGCGGTGGTCGATGTTGGCCGAACCCAGGCCGGTGGCCAGGCGGGCCAGCAGTGCGCCCTCTTCGTTCGACGTCGACGGGTGCACCAGCACGCCCAGGTTGTCGCCCTGGTTGGCCTTGAGGATCTCGGCGGCCGCGGCCAGGCCCTCAGCCCAGCTCACTTCCTTCCACTCGCCGTTGACCTTGCGCAGCGGCTTGACCGCACGGTCTTCGCTGTACAGGCCCTGGTGCGAATAACGGTCACGATCGGACAGCCAGCACTCGTTGACCGCCTCGTTGTCGCGCGGCACGGTACGCAGCACTTCGCCGCGACGCACGTGCAGGAACAGGTTCGAGCCCATCGCGTCGTGGTAGCCCAGCGATTCGCGCGCGGTCAGTTCCCACGGACGGGCGCGGAACTGGAACACCTTGTTGGTCAGCGCGCCGACCGGGCACACGTCGACGACGTTGCCCGAAAGCTCGGTGGTCAGCGGCTTGCCGTCGTAGGTGCCGATCTGCAGGTTTTCACCGCGGTACATGCCACCCAGTTCATAGGTACCGGCAACGTCGGCGGTGAAGCGCACGCAGCGGGTGCACTGGATGCAGCGGGTCATCTCGGTGGCGACCAGCGGGCCCATGTCCTCGTCGGCCACCACGCGCTTGCGCTCGTTGAAGCGGCTGACCGAACGGCCGTAGCCCAGCGACACGTCCTGCAGCTCGCACTCGCCGCCCTGATCGCAGATCGGGCAATCCAGCGGGTGGTTGATCAGCAGGAACTCCATCACCGAGCGCTGGAACTTCAGCGCCTTTTCACTGCGGGTGGCGACCTTCATGCCTTCCATCACCGGCGTGGCGCAGGCCGGTGCCGGCTTCGGCGACTTTTCCACATCCACCAGGCACATGCGGCAGTTGGCAGCGATCGGCAGCTTCTCGTGGTAGCAGAAGCGCGGAATCGAAATGCCCGCCTTGTCGGCGGCCTGGATGATCATCGAACCCTTGGGCACGACCAGCGACTTGCCATCGATCTCGATGGTGACGTGGTCCGGTGGCACGCTGGGATTTATGGGTTGCGCGCTCATGCAGCGGCTGCCTCCACCTTCTTGCCGTCAACCATCGAATGACCGTTGACGATGTAGTACTCGAATTCGTCCCAGAACTGGCGCAGGAAGCCCTGGATGGGCCATGCCGCCGCTTCGCCGAACGCACAGATGGTATGGCCTTCGATCTGGCCGGCCACGGTCTTCAACTGGTGCAGGTCTTCCATCGTGGCCTTGCCGGCGACGATGCGCTCCAGCACGCGGTGCATCCAGCCGGTACCTTCGCGGCACGGGGTGCACTGGCCACAGGATTCCTTGTGGAAGAACTGGCTGATGCGGCAGGCGAACTTGACGCAGCAGACGCTGTCATCCAGCACCACGACCGCACCGGAGCCCAGGCCGGAGCCCAGCGCACGGATGGTGTCGTAGTCCATCGGCAGGCCCTTCAGCTCGGCCGCGGTCAGCACCGGCATGGACACGCCGCCCGGGATCGCGCCCTTGAGCTTGCGACCCGGCTTGAGGCCGCCGGCCATTTCCAGCAGGTCGTCGAAGGTGGTGCCCAGCGGCACTTCGAAATTGCCGCCCTTCTGCACGCAGCCGGACACCGAGAAGCACTTCGGGCCGCCATTGGCGGTCAGGCTCAGGCCCTTGAACCACTCCGGACCATTGCGGATGATCGCCGGCACCGAACCGTAGGTTTCGGTGTTGTTGATCGTCGACGGCTTGCCATACAGGCCGAAATTGGCCGGGAACGGCGGCTTGTAGCGCGGCTGGCCCTTCTTGCCTTCCAGCGATTCCATCAGCGCGGTTTCTTCGCCGCAGATGTAAGCGCCGGCACCCAGGGCGCCGTAGATGTCGATATCCACGCCCGAGCCCAGCACGTTCTTGCCCAGCCAGCCGTTTGCATAGGCATCGGCCAGGGCCTGCTCGAAGTGCTCGAACGGCTCGTGGTGGAATTCACCGCGCAGGTAGTTGTAGCCCACGGTCGAACCGGTGGCGTAGCAGGCAATCGCCATGCCTTCGACCACCGAATGCGGGTTGTAGCGCAGGATGTCGCGATCCTTGCAGGTGCCCGGCTCGGATTCATCCGAGTTGCAGAGGATGTACTTCTGCACGTTGCCCTTGGGCATGAAGGACCACTTCAGGCCGGTCGGGAAACCGGCGCCGCCGCGGCCGCGCAGGCCCGAGGCCTTGACCATCTCGATGACCTGCTCCGGCGGGATCTTCTCTTCGAGGATCTTGCGCAGGGCAGCGTAGCCACCGGTCTTCAGATAGCTTTCGTACGACCACGGGGTGTCGTAATGCAGGGTGGTGTAGACCACCTGGTGCGGCAGCGGCGCGGGGCCGACCGGACCCTTGGATTCGTGGTGATGTGCCATGCCCTTACTCCAGCCCGTCCAGAAGCTCGTCGACCTTTTCCAGGGTCAGACGCTCATGGTAGTGACCATTGATGACCATCATCGGTGCACCCGCGCAGCCGGCCAGGCACTCTTCCTCGCGCTTGAGGTAGACGCGGCCGTCAGCGGTCGACTGACCGTTCTTGATGCCCAGCTTCTTCTCGCAATGGCGCACGATGTCTTCGGCGCCATTGAGCCAGCAGCTGATGTTCGTGCAGATGGCCACGTTGTTGCGGCCCACCTTCTCGGTCTCGAACATCGAGTAGAAGCTGGCAACCTCGTAGGCCCACACCGGCGGCAGGTCCAGGTACTTGGCCACGCCGGCGATCAGCTCGTCGGTCAGCCAGCCCTGGTTCTGCTCCTGGGCAGCATGCAGACCCTGCAGCACGGCAGAGCGCTTGCGGTCCGGCGGGAACTTGGACAGCCAGTGATCGATGTGAGCGCGGGTTTTGTCGCTCAACACCACCATCGGGTCGACGTCGCGCGCCGCCTCGAAATTACCTGTCGCCTTCATCGGCCGACCTCAGCGAAATGCATAACGTGAAATTGCAGAAACTGCGGCGCCGGCTTGCGCCGGCTGCCTGCAGCGGGCGTTGGCGTGGCGGACGGCATTACCGGTCAACCTCGCCGAACACCAGATCGTAGGTACCGATCATCGCCACCACGTCGGCCAGCATGTGGCCGCGCACGATCGAATCGATCGAGGACAGGTGGGCAAAGCCCGGCGCACGAAGGTGTACGCGGAACGGCTTGTTGGCGCCGTCGGAAACCAGGTAGCAGCCGAATTCGCCCTTGGGCGCTTCAACCGCGGCGTAGGTCTCGCCGGCCGGCACGCAATAGCCTTCACTGAACAGCTTGAAGTGATGGATCAGCGCTTCCATGTCGTCCTTCATGTCCTCGCGCTTGGGCGGAGCGACCTTGAAGTTCTTGACCATGACCGGGCCGGGGTTGGCCTTCAGCCATGCCACGCACTGCTTGATGATGCGGTTGGACTCGCGCATTTCGGCAACGCGGCACAGGTAGCGATCGTAGCAATCGCCTTCCTTGCCCAGCGGGATGTCGAAATCGACGGCATCGTACTTCGCATAGGGGCGCTTCTTGCGCAGATCCCAGGCGACGCCCGAGCCACGCAGCATCACGCCGGTCATGCCCCACTGGTGGGCCAGCTCCGGGGTGACCACGCCGATGCCGACGGTACGCTGCTTCCAGATACGGTTGTCGGTCAGCAGGGTCTCGTATTCGTCGACACGACCCGGGAACTCATTGGTGAAGTTCTCCAGGAAGTCCAGCAGCGAACCTTCGCGCGAGGCATTGAGGTTCTTCAGGGCCTTGCCCTTGTGCCAGCGCGATTCCTTGTACTTCGGCATGTGGTCCGGCAGGTCGCGGTAGACACCGCCCGGACGGTAGTACGCCGCGTGCATGCGCGCGCCGGAGACCGCTTCGTAGCAGTCCATCAGCTCTTCGCGCTCGCGGAAGGCGTACAGCATCACCGCCATCGCACCCAGGTCGAGCGCGTTGGAACCCAGCCACATCAAGTGGTTCAGGATGCGGGTGATCTCGTCGAACATCGTGCGGATGTACTGCGCGCGCTCCGGCGCCTCGATGCCCATCAGGGTCTCGATCGAGCGCACGTAGGCGTGCTCGTTGCACATCATCGACACGTAATCCAGGCGATCCATGTAGCCGATCGACTGGTTGAAGGGCTTGGATTCGGCCAGCTTCTCGGTGCCCCGGTGCAGCAGACCCACGTGCGGGTCGGCACGCATGATGGTCTCGCCGTCCATCTCCAGGATCAGGCGCAGCACACCGTGCGCGGCCGGATGCTGCGGGCCGAAGTTCATGGTGTAGTTGCGGATTTCCTGCCGGCTTTCGGCAGCGTTGCTGGCGAATGCTTCGCCGGCCTGGTGTACGTGACTCACTTCACTGCCTCCTGCGAGCGCTCGCCGGCAGCGGTCTGCAGGCGGGCGTCGTCGCGGATCACGCGCGGCACGCCGACGCGCGGCTCCACCGAGGTGACCGGTTCGTAGATGACACGCTTCTTTTCTTCGTCGTAGCGGACTTCGACGTTGCCGATCAGCGGGAAGTCCTTGCGGAACGGATGGCCGACGAAACCGTAGTCGGTCAGGATCCGGCGCAGGTCCGGGTGACCTTCGAAGATCACGCCATACAGATCGAACGCCTCGCGCTCGAACCAGTTCAGGCCCGGCCAGATGCTGGTCAGCGAGGACACCACCGGCAGCGCTTCGTCAGGCGCGAAGCAGCGCAGGTGCATCATCAGGTTGTGCTGGTACGAACGCAGCTGTGCGACCACGGCGAAGCGCTGGGTCGGCATGTGCTGCGGACGGGCACCGTCGGCGCTCTCTTCGCTGGGGAATTCGCCCCAGGCGAAGCGGCCCTGGGCCTTGCCCTCGACACCGCGGCTGAAGCCCTGCGAGGACACGTCGGCGGTGTCCCACTCATCGGAGCCATAACCGAGGTAATCGACGCCGCAGAGGTCCACGGCCTGCTCGAAACCAAACTCGTCACGCAGCGCGAGGGCGGTGGCGTGCCACTCAGCGGCAGGCACTTCCAGCGTCACTTCGCCGCGGGGTTCGACCACGATGACCTTCGCACCAGCGAAACGTGCGGAGAGTCGGTCGATGAAGGATGCTTGCTCTGCCATGGGGGCTTGGCGCGCTCTTGTCAGGTGAAGGGGTCAGCGGGCGATGGTCTGTGTACGCCAGATCTTCTTCTGCAGCTGCAGGATCCCGTACACCAGCGCCTCGGCGGTCGGCGGGCAGCCCGGGACGTAGACGTCCACCGGCACCACGCGATCACAGCCGCGCACCACAGAATAGGAATAGTGGTAGTAACCACCGCCATTGGCGCAGCTGCCCATGGAGATCACCCACTTGGGGTCGGGCATCTGGTCATAGACCTTGCGCAGCGCCGGGGCCATCTTGTTGACCAGGGTGCCGGCGACGATCATCACGTCGGACTGGCGCGGCGACGGGCGGAACACCACACCGTAGCGGTCAAGGTCCAGGCGCGCCGCACCTGCGTGCATCATTTCGACCGCACAGCAGGCCAGACCGAAGGTCATGGGCCACATCGAGCCGGTGCGTGCCCAGTTCAGCAGCGCATCGACGCTGGTGGTGACAAAGCCCTTTTCCAGCAGCGGGTTGTCGCCTTCCGGCCGCAGGATGTCGTCAACCCGCCCTTCCGGGACAGGATTGGTCATCAGGCCATCGAGAGTCTGAATCACTCCCATTCCAGCGCTCCCTTCTTCCAGACATAGATGAAACCGAGGAACAGCATGCCGACGAACAGACCCATGGTGACGAGCGAACGCGCGCCAAGCTCCATGAAGACCTGCGTCCACGGCACGATGAAGATGATTTCCAGGTCGAAGACGATGAACTGGATCGCGATCAGGTAGTAGCGCACGTCGAACTTCATACGCGCGTCTTCGAAGGCTTCGAAGCCGCACTCGTACGGCGACAGCTTTTCCAGATCGGGGCGGCGGGGACCGAGGAATCGACCAACCAGCATCAGCGTAATGCCGATACCGGTGGCAACGATCAGAAACAGCAGAGACGGCAAATATTCGGCCAGCACAGCGATTCTCTCTTGCCTCTGCCGCTGCGCCTGCAGGCGCTTTGGCATGGGGGAGTGGACGGGAAGCTGCCTGGCGCCTTGCGCGCCAGACCAACCCGCTTTACTTACTAAATGGTGCCCAAGAGGGGACTCGAACCCCTACGACCTAAGTCGCTACCACCTCAAGGTAGTGCGTCTACCAATTCCGCCACCTGGGCAAACGATCACATCAGACTATCTTCCCGATGCGCCGCGTATTGTAACCGGCTTCAGTCTTTCTGGGAGCCTTCCGAAGGCTTTTCTTCACCAGAAACCGAAGATTCCGCCTGAGCCGGCACAGTTGCGGCCGGAACCGGGGCGGCCGGGACCGCATCGGCCTTCGGAACGGCCGGCAATTCGCCCGCCGGAGCGGCCGGAGCGCTGGCCGCCGGGGCGGACATCAGACCCAGATCCTGATCGGCGGCCGGGCGGTTGCCATGGCCGGCGTACCAGGCCATGAAGAGGCTGATGCCGAAGAACACCACGGCCAGCCACTTGGTCGACTTGGACAGGAAGTTGGACGCGCCACGCGCACCGAACACGGTCCCCGAGGCGCCAGCGCCAAAGCCCGAACCTGCCGCCGCACCCGAGCCACGCTGCATCAGGATCAGCGCGACCATGGCTACGGCAACCAGCACGTAGACGACATTGAGGATCAACATCAGCATTGGAAATCCGCCCTCGGACTAGAGTGCCGGCGGCTAGCCGGCAACCGTAACTAATTGTTTGCCGCCGCCTCTGCGATGGCCAGGAAGTCGGCGGCCACCAGGGAGGCACCACCAACCAGCCCACCATCGACATCCGGCTGCGCGAACAGTTCCCCGGCATTGTCGGGCTTCACGCTACCGCCGTAAACAATGGGCAGTGAATCAGCAATTCTAGCATCGATGCGCGCGACTTCGCCACGAATGAACGCGTGCACCTGCTGCGCCTGCTCCTTGGTTGCGGTGCGGCCGGTTCCGATCGCCCAGACCGGCTCGTAGGCGACCACGGCATTGGCGAAGCCTGCGGCCCCGACAAGCTCGAGCACCGGGGCCAGCTGGCTGGCGATGACCGCCTCGGTCTGCCCGGCCTCGCGCTGCTCAAGGGTTTCACCGACGCAGAGTACCGGCACCAGGCCGGCATGCAGGGCGGCGGCGAACTTGCGCGCGACCAGTTCGCTGCTCTCGTTGTGGTACTGGCGGCGCTCGGAGTGGCCGACCAGACCATAGCGGGCACCCACCTCATGCAGCATGGCCGCACAGACCTCACCGGTGTAAGCGCCCTTCTCGTTGCTGCTGACGTCCTGTGCACCAAAGGCCAGGCCGGTCTCGCCGAAGTCTTCGACCAGCTCACCCAGATAGGGCATCGGCGGCAGGATGACCACCTCCACCCCGCTCTTGGGCAGCCCGGCAGCGACCTGCCCCAGCAGTTCGGTGGCGAATTGACGGCTGCCGTGCAGCTTCCAGTTTCCAGCGACGATCTTGCGGCGCATGAGCGGGTGGCTCCTGTGTGAACTCAGCCGCCCATGATACCTGCTGCGGCAAAAAACCGTTTCCGTGTAAGCGGTTACATGGATTTTCAGCCAACGGCGCAGCCCCTCGTGGCGGGTTTAGGTTGGTCGCGGAGAGCCCCGGGTGGATTTGCGGGGTTGGCCGGGCGGGTGGGACTGCGCAGGGGTCGCTGCAAGTACGTCCCTGTAAGCTCGGTCGCCGCATCCATGCGGCTCACGCCCCTGCGCAGCCCCACCCACCCGGCCCCCTGACACATTCCGGCGGTTCCGCCCGCCACGGAAAGAAAAAAGAAGAGCAAAGGCAAAGGCAGCATCCCGGGCGGCCGCCGGGATCTGACCCCCAAAAGCGAAAGCAGAGCTTCAACCCCTTCCTGCTTCGAGACCTGACAGATCTCATCCACGCATGGCGTGGATAAATGGATAGATCGTGTCGACCAAGGTCGACACCTACCAACAGCCGCGGGAAATTGTCGGGGGCGGGGCGGTGTGGGTTGGCAGGACCGTTGGCGCCATGGACCCGAGGCATGCCTCGGGCGGGTTGGGCAGGACGCCCAACCCCGGTCTTGCCGTGTGCGCAGGACAGCGCACACGAGCAAGGCGCCATCGAGCCCCCAGGGATGGGTTTACGGCGTGTCCTGCCAGCCCACACCGCCCCGCCCAACCCACAGAAACCCAGAGCCGCTTTGGCTTTGGCTTTGGCTTTGGCTTTGGCCTTGGCTTTGGCCTCTGCGGGTGCAGGGTGCAACCCTGCCGAAACCCCTCCGCCGCGCTCGCCGGGCATGGCCCGGCGCTAGCCGTAACAAGAAGGCCGCCTTTCGGCGGCCTTTTTGTTACTTCAGCTTGATCTCGCGCAGGCGCTCTTCGAGGAAGCCGTGCGCGGTGATCGGTTCCGGGTACCGGCTCGGGTTCTCCTCAGTGATGCACGAAGGCAGCACGTCGATCAGGAAATCCGGGTTCGGGTGCAGGAAGAACGGCACCGAATAGCGCGGCTGACGGGCCAGCTCACCCGGGGGATTGACCACCCGGTGGATGGTCGACGGATACACGTGGTTGGTCAGGCGCTGCAGCATGTCGCCGATGTTGACCACGATGGTGTCCGCGTCCGAGGTGAACGGCACCCAGTCCCCGTCATGCGACTGCACTTCCAGGCCTGCCGCGCTGGCACCGACCAGCAGCGTGATGAAGTTGATGTCGCCATGCGCACCAGCGCGCACGTTGGGAATGTCGTCGGTGGTGATCGGCGGGTAGTGGATCGGGCGCAGGATCGAATTGCCGAAATTGGTCTTGTCGGCGAAGAAGTGCTCCGGCAGGCCGATGTGCAGGGCCAGGGCCGAAAGCACGCGCGAACCCAGGTTGTCCAACGCCTGGTAGAGGCCGTAACCACGCTCGCGGAAGCCCTCGACCTCGGACGGCCACAGGTTCGGCGCCATCACGTCCCGGTACTTGGAGTCGTCGGCGATCTCGCGGCCGATGTGCCAGAACTCCTTCAGGTCGAAGTGCTTGGAGCCCTTGGCGGTCTCCACACCGAACGGGGTATAGCCGCGGGCGCCGCCGCTGCCAGCCACGTGGTACTTCCGCTTCGTCTCATCCGGCAGTGCGAAGAAGGCCTTGAAGACGTCGTAGGCCGCATCGATGTCGGCCTGCGGAATGCCGTGGTTGCGGATGCCGGCAAACCCCCATTGGCGATATGCCGCCCCCAGCTCGGCCACGAAGGCGTCGCGGTCACTGTCGAAACGGGTGATGTCGAGGGTGGGGATCTGGCTCACAGCGGTTCCTGGCTTGTCGTTGAGTCGGTACGGGCCCGCCATGCAATGGCGACCGATCTGAACATTGTGACAGATAGATCGGAACACGCCACCGACACGCTGAAACAAACCGATACAATGCGCCACCCGCGCGCGGCTTAACGACTTCGTCACGCCGGGAATCGCCCCGTTGCCCACCTGAACCCGCCCCGCCATGGATGCCGCCCTGCCCGACGCCACCGCCGCTGTTATTTCCGGCCCTGCCCGACGCTGGCGCCGGCTGGCCTGGTGGTCCTTGTTCGTGGCCGCCAACGCCGTACTGGCCGCGCTCATCGCGCTGGGCAACGTGCCGCTACGCGATAACCCCGGCGGCACGCTCGGCCTGGCTTATCTGGCGTTCGCCCTGCCTGGCCACCTGCTCGCGTTCGGTGCCTTGGCTGGCCTGCTGCCGCTGGCCATCGGCCTGTGGCCGCGCAGCGCGCGCGCATTGAGCGTCTCGGCGGTGATCTGCCAGGGCCTGTGGCTGTGCCTGCTGCTGGTGGATGCCAAGGTCTTCGCGCTGTATCGCTTCCACCTCAACGCGATGGTTGCCAACATGGTGTTCGGCGGCGCCCTGCAGGATCAGGTCAGCCTGTCCTGGAAGACCTGGCTGCAGGCGGCGGCTCTGGTATCGGCGATTTTCGCCGCGCAGGGCCTGCTGGCCTGGGCGTGCTGGAAGCTGCTGCCCGCAGCGCCACGGCGGCGGCGGGTACTGCAGGCCTGGGCGGTGGTTGCCCTGCTGATGGGCGGCGGCCAGGTCGCCACTGCCTACTACGACGCGCTCGGCGAACGCGCAGTGATCAGCCAATGGAACTACCTGCCATGGGCGCAGCCGATCACCGCCAAGAGCGCGATGCGCCGCTTCGGCGTGGTCAGCCAGCACCAGGTCGGCCTGCCCGATCCGCGCCATGCCCAGCTCAACTATCCGTTGCAGCCCCTGCGCTGCCAGAGCCACCAGCGGCCGAACGTGCTGATGGTGGTACTGGAGTCGTTGCGCCATGACGTGCTCACCCCGCAGTTCATGCCCAACGTGTCGCAACTGGCCCGGTCCTCGCGGGTGTACGAACATCATTTCAGCACCGGCAACGCCACCCGTTATGGTCTGTTCGGGCTGCTGTACGGCCTGCCGGGTGGCTACTGGCCCAGCATGCTCGACGAGCAGCGCGGCTCGCAGTTGTTCAAGGTGCTGGGACAGCAGGGCTATGACCTGCATCTGTATGGCAGCGCGCCGCTGTACAGCCCGGAGTTCGATCGCACAGCGTTCGCCGATGTCCGCGACCAGTTGCACCAGGGGCCGTCCGAACTGACCTCCGACGGCCGTGATGCCGCCATCGTCGCTGGACTGCAGAAGGACATCCGCGCCAGCCAGGCTGCGCAGCGCCCGTGGTTTGGTTTCGTGTTCCTCGATTCCACCCACGCGCCCTACCACATGCCGGTCGGCTATCCGCCGCTCGCTACGCCGATGGCCGATGCCATCGATTTTCTCAAGTTCGGCCCCGAGCACGATCCAACGCCGGAATTGAACCGTTATCACACCGCGGTGCATTACGCCGACAGCCTGATTGGATCGCTGCTGGATGACCTGCGTGCACAGGGACTGGACCAGGACACGATCGTGCTGGTGACCGGTGACCACGCCGAGGAATTCAACGACCTCAAACTCAACTACTGGGGCCACAACGGCAACTTCTCCAACCACCAGCTGCAGGTTCCCTTCGTGCTGCATTGGCCCGGCCAGGGTGGCGGCCGCGACGCGCGGGTCAGTTCGCATGAAGACTGGGTGCCGACGCTGATGCGCCACGGCCTGGGCTGCGAGAACGCATTGACCGACTACAGCACCGGCCACGACCTGCTGGCTGCACCGACCGGCAAGCGAGCTCTGGTGGTGGAAAGCTGGTCGCAGCGTGCGGTGCGCAATGGCGAGGCGATCTACGTGTTCGACAAATTCGGCAACGCCACCGCGCTCGATGCGCGCTACCGCCCCCTGCCGCAACAGACCCCCGACGCCGCCAGCATCCGCGCGGCATGGGAAGCGCTGACGCGCTTCCGCAACCGCTGAATCCAAGGACCGATCCACCATGAACCGTCCGCTGCGTATCCTGCATACCGAAGCCGCCAAAGGCATGGGTGGGCAGGAGATCTACATTTTCCGCCACATGCAGGTGATGCGCGCGCGCGGCCATGACGTCGCCCTGCTGTGCCAGCCGGACGCGCGCCTGGCAAAGCGCGCGCGCGATGATGGCTTCACCGTGCATACGCTGCGCATGGGCGGCCTGGCCCGGCTGCTGCGCGGCATCTGGTCGGTGTCACGGCTGGTCCGCCGCGAGCGCTACGACGTGGTCAACACCACCAGCCGTCGCGATGCATTGATTGCCGCCGCGGGCGCACGCCTGGGCGGCACACCGCTGGTAGTGCGCTCGCGCCACCTGATGAGCCCGGTGAATTCGCTGCTGACCTACACCGGCCTGCCGCACCGGGTCATCACGGTAAGCAATTTCGTCAAGCAACTGCTGGCCGACCGTGGCATTCCCGCCGATCACATCGGCATCGTGCCGCCGATGGCGGTTGCGCCAACCGACACCACGCATGAGCCCTCCTGGCAGGCGTTGCAGGAGGCGCGCGCACGCGTGCGCGCCGAGCTCGGATTCGACGAACAGGACATCGTAGTGGGCTGCGTGGCCGTGCTGCGCGAACCCAAGGGCCACGCCGAACTGCTGCAGGCCATGGTGCCGCTGTGCAAGGCCAATCCCCGCCTGCATCTGGTGGTGGTCGGCGATGGCCAGGCAGTGATGCAGCGCCTGCAGGCCACCTGCGCCGAGCACGACCTGCAGCACCAGGTCCATCTGCTGGGCTTCCGCAGCGATGCCAGCCAGCTGATGCCAGGCTTTGACATCTTCGCCCTGGCCACACACAAGGAAGCATCGGGCACGGTGTTCCTGGAAGCGGCCCAGGCCGGCCTGCCGATCGTGTCGCATCGGGTCGGCGGCGTGCCTGAAATGCTGGTGGAAGGCAGCAATGCCATCCTCACCCGGCTTGGCGACAATGCTGCCCTCACCGGCGCGTTGCGGCTGCTGGTGGACGATCCCGAGCGTCGCCGGCAGATGGGACGTTCCGGCTGGGACTGGATCCGCAGCGCCAAGCGTTTCAGCCCCGAGGGCCACGCTGAAGCCACCGAACACTATTACCACCAATGGATGAAGGAGCTGGGTCATGGCTAATGCCAGAACCGTACCGGTGCTGATGCATCACCACGTCAGCAACTCGCCCGGCATGATCACGGTGTCGCCGGAGAATTTCGAAAGCCAGATCGCCTGGCTGGCGCGCACCGGCTGGACCTCGTTGACGCTGGACCAGTACGCCGGCTTCCTGGCCGGCAAGCCGGTGCCGCGCAAATCGATCGTGATCACCTTCGATGATGGCTACCTGGACAACTGGGTCTACGCCCATCCGATCCTGCAGAAGTACGGCATGCACGCGGTGGTGTTCGTGGTGACCGGCTGGATGCACGAGGGGCCGATGCGCCCGCATGCCGGCATCGCCGGCGCCACGCTGCCGGAAACGCCCGAACATCGCGCCTGCGAAGACCTGATCTACAAGCAGGGCCGCAGTGACGAGGTGATGATGCGCTGGAGCGAAGCACGTGCGGCCATCGAGGCGGGCACGTTCGAGATCCATTGCCATACCCACACCCACACCCGCTGGCTGCGCCGCCAGGACCTGGATCGCGCCCAGCGCCGCGCCGGCATCAGTGGCGACCTGTCGATGGCAAAGGAAGTGCTGCTGGAGAAGCTGGGCGAAGTGTCGGACACACTGTGCTGGCCGTACGGCGATTTCGACCAGGACTATATCGAAGTGGCGCGTGAGCAGGGTTTCCGCTACCTGCATACCACCCATCCGTTCGGCCGCAACGTGGTCGGCGGCGATCCCGAGCGCATCTACCGCTTCGCCATCCGCAACCGGCCGGCAAGCTGGCTGCGCAAGCGCATCGCGTGGAGCTACAACCCGCTGATCGCCCCCCTGTTCAACGGCTTCAAGGCGCGGCAGAAGAAGATGGTGCCGGGGCCGTGATGGCGCTGCCAGCACTGGGCTGGCACAGCTTCGGCAAGGAAGCTCCAACAGAGTGGAAGGACTACAGGAAATGAACGTTCTGGTTACCGGCGGCGCTGGATTCATCGGCTCCCACACGTGCGTGGAACTGCAGCAGCAGGGCCATGCGGTGGTCGTCGTCGATTCACTGTGCAACAGCGACGCCGGGGTGATCGGCCGGATCGGCGACATCACCGGCATCGCGCCGCTGTTCGTACAGGCCGACGTGCGTGACCGTGCGCGGATCACCGCGGTGCTGCGCGAGCATTCGATCGATGCGGTACTGCATTTTGCCGCGCTGAAATCGGTTGGCGAATCGCGGCAGATGCCGTTGGACTACTTCGACAACAACATCAGCGGCACCCTCGCCCTGCTCGGCGCCATGCGCGACGCCGGCGTGGGCACGTTCGTGTTCAGCTCGTCGGCAACCGTGTACGGCGACCAGGACCATTGCCCGGTGGCCGAAACGGCCTCGACCTGCGCGATGACGCCCTATGGCCGTTCGAAGCTGGTGGTGGAGCAGCTGCTGTCCGACCTGGTCGGCGCCGATACGTCGCTGCATGTGGCAACGCTGCGCTACTTCAACCCGGTGGGGGCGCATTCAAGCGCGCTGATCGGCGAGCTGCCGCACGGAACGCCCAGCAACCTGATGCCCTACATCGCCCAGGTGGCCGCCGGCCTGCTGCCCGAAGTGCAGGTATTCGGCGATGACTATCCGACCTGTGACGGCACCGGCGTACGCGACTACATCCATGTGCAGGACGTGGCGCGGGCCCATGTGCTGGCGCTGCAGTACCTGCGCGACAAGCGCCGCAGCATCACCCTGAACCTGGGCACCGGCCAGGGCCACAGCGTGCTGGAACTGATCAAGGCCTTCGAGCAGACCGTCGGCCGGCCGATTCCGTTCCGGATCACCGGTCGCCGTACTGGCGACATCGCGGTGAGTTTTGCCGACCCGTCCCTGGCCCTGCGCGAGCTGGGCTGGACCGCGCGCCATGGCCTGGCGGACATGTGCCGCGACACCTGGAAATGGCAGACGGAGATGACGCGCAGCGCCTGATGCCTTGCTTGCGGCAGACAGCAACATGGCCGCACAAGCGGCCATGTTGTCGGTTCGATCCAGCGACAGGGTTCAGGCCGCAGCCGCTGTCCTGACCGCCGCCGAAAGCCGGTCCAGGGTGTCCTGCATCAGCGTCGCGTCATCGGCCTCGACCGTGACCCGCACCACCGGTTCGGTGCCGGAGGGACGCAGGAAGGCGCGCCCGCGACCGGATACCGCCTGCTGCGCTTCGAGCAGCGCAGCCTGCACGCTCTCGGCCTGCACGGTGGCCTTGGCCGAGACATCGCCAAGGCGCACGTTGACCGTCTTCTGCGGCACCTTGGACAACGGCTGCAGCGCTTCGCGCAGGTTCTTTCCCTGCTGCTTCAGCGCCACCAGTACCTGCAGGGCACTGACGATGCCGTCGCCGGTGGTGGCCCGGTCCAGGCACAGCAGATGGCCGGACGCTTCGCCGCCGAGCACGCCGCCTCCCTCCACCAGTGCCTGATGCACGTAGCGGTCGCCGACGTTGCTGCGCTGGAACGGAATCTGCAGTTCGGCCAGGGCCTTTTCCAGACCGAAGTTGCTCATCAGGGTACCGACCACCGGACCGCGCAGGCGCCCTTCGGCCTGCCATGCGCGCGCCAGGATGTACACCAGGTCATCGCCATCGACCGGGTTGCCGCGGTCATCGGCCATCAATACCCGGTCACCATCACCGTCGAAGGCGATGCCCAGGTCGGCGCGGGTCTCACGCACCTTGGCAGCGAGGTTGTCGATGTGGGTCGACCCGACGCCGTCGTTGATGTTGACGCCATTGGGTTCGGCACCGATGCCGATGACCTCCGCGCCCAGTTCGCGGAACAGCAGCGGCGCGATCTGGTAGGTGGCGCCATGCGCGCAGTCGAGCACCAGGCGCACACCGCGCAGATCGAACGCGCGCGGCACGCTGGACTTGCAGAACTCGATGTAACGGCCGACGGCCTCGCGTGCACGCGAGGCCTTGCCGAGCTTTTCCGAAACGGCCGTGGTGAACGGCACGTCCAATGCGGCTTCCAGCGCCAGTTCGGTAGCATCGTCGAGCTTCTCGCCCTGGGCGGAGAAGAACTTGATGCCGTTGTCGTAGTGCGGGTTGTGCGACGCACTGATGACGATGCCCGCGTCCACGCCCAGCGTACGGGTCAGGAAGGCAACGGCCGGGGTCGGCATCGGGCCGAGCAGCTGCACGTCAGCGCCCGCGGCGACCAGCCCGGCTTCCAGCGCGGCTTCGAACATGTAGCCGGAGATCCGCGTGTCCTTGCCGATCACCACGATCGGACGGCGCCCCTCCTGGCCGCGCTGGGCGACCAGCACGCGGCCAAGGGCGTTGCCAAGGCGCAGCACGAAATCAGCCGAGATCGCCCCTTGGCCGACCCGACCGCGGATGCCGTCGGTACCGAAGTACTTGCGGCCCCCCATCAAACCTCCTCCGGTGCCGGCTCGCGACGCAGCATCGCCAGCAGGTCGGCCAGGCGGTCGCGCAGTTCACGACGGTCACAGATCTGGTCGATGGCGCCGTGCTCGAGCAGGAACTCCGAACGCTGGAACCCTTCCGGCAGCTTCTCGCGCACGGTCTGCTCGATCACGCGCGGGCCGGCGAAGCCGATCAGTGCACGCGGTTCGGCGATGTTGATGTCGCCCAGCATCGCGAACGATGCCGACACACCGCCGGTGGTCGGGTGGGTCAGCACCGAAATGTACGGCTGTCCGGCTTCACGCAGTTTGCCCAGTGCGGCCGAGGTCTTGGCCATCTGCATCAGCGAGAACAGGCCCTCCTGCATGCGCGCGCCACCACTGGCGGAGAAGCACACGTACGGTGCGCCGATCTCGGCGGCGGTCTCAGCGGCAAGGGCGAAGCGCTCGCCGACCACCGAGCCCATCGAGCCCCCCATGAAGGCGAAATCGAAGGACGAGGCCACCAGGGGACGGCCCTTGAGCAGGCCGCGCATGGCGATCAGCGCGTCGTACTCACCGGTGTTCTTCTGCGCGATCTTGATGCGCTCGCTGTACTTCTTCTGGTCCTTGAACTTCAGCAGGTCGGTCGGCCCCAGGCGGGCAGCGATCTCGGTGGTGCTGTCGGCGTCGAACAGCGCAGCCAGACGGGCGCGCGCGCGGATGGCCATATGGTGGCCGCACTTCGGGCAGACCTCCAGATTCTCTTCCAGCTCCGGACGGTACAACGCACTGCCGCAGTTGCTGCACTTTTCCCACAGGCCCTCGGGGACGCTGCGCTTCTTGCTGGGGGTGTTGTCGGTGCGGATGCCAGACGGCATCAACTTGCTGAGCCAACTCATGCGGGAGGACACTTCCGTTCAGGGCGGCCCGGGGGCCGCAAAGGCGGACAGTCTAGCTCCGCTTTCCCTGCCCGTGCACCCCCTGCCCGGCCTTGGGCCCGCTGGAAAAAACCATGCTGGGACGTACGTTTAGGTGCTGGGTAGCGCCGGGCCATGCCCGGCGGATATTCTTGCGCGCCCCACCGCCGGGCATGGCCCGGCGCTACCATTACTGATCCAGCGCCTGCCGCAGCGGAGCCAGGAACGCTGCGGCGCGCTGCGCCGCATCCTCGGTGGAGGTCGCTTCGGCCAGCACCGCCACCAGTGCGCTGCCGACCACCACGCCGTCGGCCTGGCGCGCCATGGCCGCCGCACTGGCTGCGTCCTTGATGCCGAAGCCGGCCACCACCGGCACGCTGGCCCTGGCCCGCAGCGCCTGCAGGCGTGCGCTGGCCGCGTCGCTGTCCAGTCGTTCCGAGGCGCCGGTGACCCCGGCAAAGCTGACGTAGTACAGATAGCCACGGGCCAGCGCCAGCAGCTTGTCGGCGCGTGCCTCGCTGGTGGTCGGCGATGCCAGCAGAACCAGCGCAAGGCCTGCAGCGTCGAAGGCCTGCTGGGCTTCGCCGGCCTCTTCCGGCGGCAGGTCGACCAGCAGCACGCCGTCCACGCCAGCCGCCACCGCCGCTTCGGCGAACGCCACGTAACCGTGGATCTCCACCGGGTTGAGATAGCCCATCAGCACCACCGGCGTCTGCGTGTCCTGTTGCCGGAACTGCGCCACCGCCTGCAGCACGTAACGGTTGCCGGCACCGCGCGCCAGCGCGCGCTCGGAGCTGCGCTGGATGGTCGGGCCGTCGGCCATCGGATCGGAGAACGGCACGCCCAGTTCGATCACATCGGCACCGGCCTGGACCAGCGCGTGCATCACCGGCACCGTGGCTTCCAGCGAGGGATCACCGGCGGTGATGAAGGGGATCAGGGCCTTGCGCTGCTGCTGGTGCAGGCGCTGGAAACAGTCATCGAGTCGGGAAACAGGCATCTCAGGCACATCCTTCAATCAGTTCAATCGCTTCGCTGGTCCCCCAGTACATCAGGATGACCTTCCCTTCAAACACTTCCAGGCGGATGCCCAGGTCGGAACCCGGATCCTGCCAGGTCAGGTACTCGCCCTGATCGCCGTCGTAGGCATGCGGGCTGGAGACCGGCGCGCCGGGGAACTGCGCCACCGCCTGCGCCCGCGTCATGCCGATGCGCAGTCCGAACGGACCCGGCTGGTCGACCGGCGCCTTGGCGTCCTCGCCCGGACCAAGATCGAAACGGACCACGCGGTCTTCGTCGGTCATCATCGACACGCCGGGCGGCAGCCCCTTCCCGTCGTAGTACTCGCAGCTGCCGCCGATGGCTTCGACCGCGCCCATTGCCTTCCACGGCCCGAAGGCCTTCAGGTCGCTCATGTGCTGGCCGATCAGCACCTCGCCGGCATGATCCAGCGCCACCGACGCCACGGCGGGCGCGTCATCGCTGGAGACCGCGGCCGAGGCCGGTGGATCATCGATGGGCGTGCTCGCAATCGGGTCGACGTCATCGTTGGCCGCCATCGGCTGCGACGGTTGCGCAGCGGCGTTGGCCGCCGGCGCCAGCACCGGCGGTTCCGGCGGTTGGCACGCGGCCAGGCCCAGCACCAGCAGCACGCCCGTACTGCGCATCAGTGCGCTCACAGCACCAGCCCTTCGCGCGCTGCGATGGTATGCACGTCCTTGTCGCCACGTCCTGACAGGTTGCACAGCACGATCTGGTCGCGCGGACGCCCGCGCGCGAGCTTCATCGCCTGCGCAAGCGCGTGGCTGGACTCCAGCGCCGGCAGGATGCCTTCGGTGTGGGCCAGCAGATGGAAGGCTTGCAGCGCCTCTTCGTCGGTGATGCCGACGTAGCGCGCACGGCCGCTGTCGGCCAGGAACGCATGCTCGGGGCCTACACCCGGGTAATCCAGGCCGGCCGACACCGAATGGGTCTCGATGATCTGGCCATCGTCGTCGCACAGCACATAGGTGCGGTTGCCGTGCAGCACGCCCGGGCGGCCGGCGGCGATGGAAGCTGCGTGGCGGCCGGTGTGGATGCCATCACCGGCCGCTTCAGCGCCGACGATCTCGACCTGGCGGTCGTTGAGGAAGGCATGGAACAGGCCGATCGCATTGCTGCCGCCGCCGACGCAGGCGGTGATCGCATCAGGCAGGCGACCGTACTCGGCCAGCATCTGCTCGCGTGCCTCGCGGCCGACGATGGCGTTGAAGTCGCGCACCATGCGCGGGTACGGGTCTGGACCCGCTACCGTGCCGATGATGTAGAAGGTGTCCTGCACGTTGGTGACCCAGTCGCGCATCGCTTCGTTGAGGGCGTCCTTCAGGGTGGCCGAGCCGGAGGTCACCGGCACCACCGTCGCCCCGAGCAGTTTCATGCGGTAGACGTTGATCTTCTGCCGCTCGATGTCGGTGGCGCCCATGTACACCACGCACTCCAGGCCCAGCCGCGCCGCGACGGTGGCACTGGCCACGCCATGCTGGCCGGCGCCGGTCTCGGCGATGATGCGCTTCTTGCCCATCCGCGCCGCCAGCAGCGCCTGGCCGATGGTGTTGTTGATCTTGTGCGCGCCGGTGTGGTTCAGGTCCTCGCGCTTGAGCAGGATCTGCGCGCCACCGACGTGGTCACTCAATCGTTCAGCATGGTAGATCGGGCTCGGCCGGCCCACGTAATGGGCCAGGTCGCGGTCATAGGCCAGCTGGAACGCCGGATCCTGGCGGGCCTGGTCATAGGCCTGGGCCAGTTCCTGCAGCGGGCCTACCAGGGTTTCGGCGACGAAGCTGCCACCGTAACGGCCGAAGTGGCCCTGGGCGTCAGGGAAGGCATGGAAATCGGCGATGGGAGAGTCAGGCATGGAGACGACCGGTCGTTCAGACAGGTGGATACTCTAGCGCACGGATTGTGTCCGGAAAATGGATATTATCTGGCCTATCCCGTCAGGAAATCTCACATGAGCACGTCACTGCTGCCGCCCTTGAATGCCCTGCGGGCGTTCGAGGCCACCGCACGTCTGGGCGGCGTTGGCCGCGCGGCCCAGGCGCTGCATGTGACCCATGGCGCGATCAGCCGGCAACTGAAGCTGCTGGAAGACCATCTGGGCCTGGCCCTGTTCCAGCGCGCCGGCCGCGGACTGCGCCTGACCGCCGCCGGCACCCGCCTTCAACAGGCCTGCAGCGAGGCGTTCGGCGGCATTGAAGACTGCGTGCGCGAACTGCGGCGGCCAAGCGCAGAGCCGGCCCTGGTGCTGGGCTGCAGCGGCAGCGTGCTGGCGCGCTGGATGATTCCGCGGCTGCCGGCACTGCAGGCTGCCCTGCCCGGCGTGCGCCTGCAGTGGTCGGCCCTGGATGGCAGTTTCACCGAGGCGCAGGCCACGCTGGATGCGGTGCTGCTGCTGGCACAGGGACCATGGCCGCGCGGCTGGCAGGTGCGCGAGCTGGCACCGGAACGGGTGGGTGTGGTGGTGGCGCCCTCGCACCCGGCGGCGCAACGGTTGCGCCATGTCCTCCCGTCGGCCTTGCTGCGGGAAACGCTGCTGCACACCAGTTCGCGCCCGCAGGCGTGGCCTGCATGGGCGCAGTCGCACGGGCTGGACCCGGCCCAGCTGCAGCTCGGCACCGGCTTCGAACACCTGTACTACCTGCTGGAAGCAGCGGTAGCGGGGCTGGGCCCGGCGATCGCGCCGGAGCCACTGGTGGCCGAGGATCTGGCAGCCGGGCGGCTGGTCGCGCCGTGGGGGTTCGCCGCGACCGGCGGGTTCTGGGTGCTGGCGCGGCCGGACGGCCCTGTCGATGCGCGCGTGGACGCGTTGGCTGATTGGGCGGTAGGGCAGCTGAAGTGAAGATCGCCGCCACGAAGTGGCCGCAACGGCGGGCAACCTCGCTTGACGTCGATTACATCCCGTCAGAAAACAGGTCGAGCACGTCAGCACTGACCCAGCCCTGCGCGCAGTTGCCAGCGTAGTGTCCCGGCCCTGCCACGTGGCAGGCTTCGCTTCCCATTTCCTTCATGCCGCTGATGGGCCTGTCACCATAGGTCTCACACAACGCGCTGCCTTTGCACTTGCCGACCGTTGCGGCGGGAATGGCGACCACGTAATAGAAGAGCGGATTCTGTCCGGCACGACCGATGGCCTGTACGCAGACCAGCTGCCCTTTCGACAGCCTTGCGGTCGTCGAAACCCTGCTGCCGGTGCTCGGCACTGCGTCCAGGGTGTCCACGCCCTTATCCTCGGCAACGCCGGCGAAGAAGCCCTGTTCGCCACAGGCCGGGGAAAGCTCGACGTCGTAGAAATCACCGCTGTCGACGTCACCCGCCGTGCAGCCAGCGCCCTTGCTGGCATCGCTGCATTTCACCCCGCTGGCCTGGATCAACGCGGCCAACCCGCTGTCGGCCGATGCTGATGCAGACACGGGTGCGGCCGTCGAAGCAGTGGCGGGCGCCGTTGCAATGGTTGGCGACGAAGTGGCCGGGCTCGACGATTCTCCGGCGGCGCACGCAGCCAGAGCGAGCAGCAAACCTGGAACAGCGGCGATGCGGGCCATGCGCGGACGGAGAAGGGGCATATCCATTTGCAACCTCATTGACGGCATGTCGCACCGCAGACGTCGCGCGGTGGTGGAACGCGCACGGCTGGCACCCAGCCGTGGCAGGTTGGGTGCATGGTGTCAGGCCAGATGCCTGGTGGATGTAGGGTGACCGCTACGACGCCGTCGGCGCCGCCAGGCGCTGCTGCAGGTCCTCGCGCAGGCGCGACAGCTCGACTTCGGCCTGCTGCCGCTGCTGCATGCCCTCGCGATGGATGCTGCGCACTTCCTCGACGGTAGCGATCAGCTGATCGTGGACGTGGCGCAGCGTGGCCACGTCGATCACCCCGCGCTGGTTGCTGCGTGCGGTGTCCACCGACGCCTGGCGCATCAGGTCGGCATTGCGTCGCATCAGCTCATTGGTCGCATCGTCGATGGCATTGGCCAGTTCGGCGGCGTTCTTCTGTTCGCCCAGCGACAACTGGATCGCGAACTGACGCTTCCACGAGGGGATGGTGATGTCGCGGACGGTGTTGAACTTCTCGATCAGCTGCAGCGCATTGGCCTGGATCAGGCGGATCATCGGCAGCGACTGGTCAGCCGCGTGCTGCATCAGCTGCAGGTCGGAGACACGCTTCTCGATCAGGCGGATCGCATTGTCGATCTCGCTCTGGCGGATGCGCTGCTGCGGGTCATCGCTGCCCTGACCCAGCAACTGCTCGGACTGCAGCTGGGCCAGGCGCTGCTTGCCGGCGGCGGCATACAGGCCCAGCGCATGACGCTCCTCGCGGACGATGTCATGCATGCGGTCGAAATCGCTTACCCGCTTGCCCATCAGCGCCTGTTGCGCACCCACGTCGCCGAGCAGCTGTTCGATCTGCGAATTGGTATCGCTGAACTTCTGCACCAGCTCGCCCTTGGAAGAACGCAGGCGATCGATGAGGCCACCGATCAACGGCACCTTCGAGCGCTGGGAAAAACCATCCAGCTTGAGCTCGCGCGCGATGCGCACCACTTCGCCGAGCTTCTCGCCATTGGCGTCGAGGTCACGGTTGCGCACCTGGTCCAGCAGCTGGCTGGAGAAGGCCGTTGTCCGAGCGGCGGCCTCACGGCCGAACACCTGCAGGTTGCCCGGACGCAGGTCTTCCAGCTCGCGGCCGATTTCGGCGATGCGCGGCAGGTCGTCGCGGACCAGGCCGAGGGCCTTCAACGTGCTGTCATCAAGTTCAGGGGCGGGCGTGGTGGCGGGCACGAGCGTGCCGGAGTTCTGGCTGTCCTGGGTCATCGGGCAGTGTCCTTGCGGTGGATAAGCGGCAGCGGCGGCCGGCTCAGGGCAGTCTAGCCTGAGCAGCGGCTACTTCGTCGTCGATCTGGGCCTGCAGCGTGGCTGCCTGCTCAGCCTGTGCAGCCTGCGCCAGTGCCTGGCGCGCCAATGCGGCCTGGCGCCAGGCCGGCAGCAGGACATCGTGGATGCGGACGAAGCGCTGCAGCAGGGCTTCGTCCTGCTCCTGCAGCAGCCGCCACTGCCCGCTTTCGATGCGTCGCAGCGTGGCAAGCCGCTGCAGATGGTCCACGCGTGGGGCCAGCGCGACCTGCGCAGCTCCCTGCAGTGTCGCCAGCTGCGCGGCGCCGAACGTGGCCCAGGCCTCCAACGCGGCGGCAGCCGCATCGTTGTCGATGATGGCCCGGGCACGCTGCTGCACACGCTGCGCGAGACCCTGCGCCTGCTCGCGCGCCTGCAGCGCCAGCACGCCCAGCTGCGCCTGCAGCCCCTGCGCCTGTGCCTGGCGTTCAACGTCACGGCCGAGCAGGCGCCCCCACCAGCTCTCCTGCCGGCGCAGGCGCGCCGGATCGCTGGCCTGCAACGCCAATGCGATCCGCGCCAGCGCAGCCACCAGTCCCTCGCCTTCCGCGCCGGCCTGCAACGGTGCAGGCTCGGCCAATACCTGCAGCAAGTGGCTGCCGTACGCTGCCAGCGTGGCCACATCGGCACGCGCCGGAAGCGTGGGTTCGGGCAGGGAGCGCACGCAGGTCACGGCAGTGGCGGCGGCCGTGGGCCGTCATCAGCCACCGTTTCCGGCGGCAATGATTCACCGTAGAAGTGGCGCATCAGCGCTTCGTCCAGCGCACGTTCTTCCGGAGTCGCTGCACGACGCACCCGCGGGCGACGACGCGTGTCGGTCGTGGCCACATCGGCCGTTACCTGCTGCCGGGCCCACCCGGCAAACGCCGCCAACGTCTGCGACAACTGCACCTGCTGTTCCTGCGAGGCGACCAGCAGCTGCAGCAGCGGTGCCAGACCAGCCTGCAGGTCTTCGGCCAATGGCGTGGCTGCGGCCTGCGGTACGGCGGCAGCCGGCGCGCTGGCCGGATGTACATCGGCCAGGCGCTGCAGCGCTGCCAGCAGGGCGGGCCATGGCGCAGGCTCCGGTGCGACGGCCACCTCTGCCGGCGGTGGCGGTGGCAGCTGCAACGCACTGGCGATGTCGGCCAGCTGCGCGACCACGCGGCCACCGACATCACTGTCACCGGCACCCATTGCCTTGTTGCGCAGGAAATCACGCTTGATCTGCGCCCAGCGTTGCGCGCGTTCTTCATCGAGCACGCCACGCAGCTCGGCCAGCTTCAGCAGATTCTCTTCGGCACCGGTGGTCAGCAGCTGCGCTTCGCCCAGGTAGTGGTCGGAGATCAGCTGCTGCAGCTCGTCGTCATTCATCACCGGCGAAATCTTCTCCGCCAGCTTGTTCATGTTGCGGTAGCTGCCCTGCAGGCGGAAGGGCGGCTCGGTGCGATAGCGGTCATCCTGGGCAGCGCTGGCGATGTACTGCTGGTTGACCTTGTAGACCACATCGCGGACCTGCAGCATGCGCTGCAGGGTGGCGGTGATCTCGTTGATCTCGGCGCCGCTGTAGGCGTGGCTCAGGCCGTTGGTGGACACATCCTTGCCCATCGCGCGGTCGACCAGCAGGTACAGGTCGGCCATCTCGCGCGTGGCCAGCGGCGCCAATACCGGGTTGGAAGTCAGGCTGTTCTCGATGTAGCTGAGCGTGAAGGCTGCTTCCATGCCACCGAGCACATCGCCCAGGTTGTAGATGTCGGCACGGTTGGCCAGCATGTCCGGAATCTTGAACACTTCGCCGGATTCGGTGTACGGGTTGCCGGCCATGACCACGCAGAACTTCTTGCCACGCATGTCGTAGGTGCGCGTACGGCCGCGCCATACGCCTTCGATGCGGCGCGTGCCATCGCACAGCGAGATGAACTTCTGCAGGAACTCGGGGTGCGTGTGCTGGATGTCATCGACATACAGCATGGTGTTGTTGCCCATCTCCAGCGCCAGGTTGAGCTTTTCCAGCTCCTGCCGCGAGGTGGCGTCCGGTGCCTGCTGCGGATCCAGCGACCGCACTTCGTGGCCCAGCGCCGGGCCGTTGATCTTCATGAAGACCAGGCCGAGGCGATGTGCCACGTACTCCATCAACGTGGTTTTGCCGTAGCCGGGCGGCGAGATCATCATCAGCAGGCCCATCAGGTCGCTGCGCTTGTTCTCGCCAACGGTACCCATCTGCTTGGCCAGGTTGTCGCCGATCACGCCGAGATATACGTCGTTGATCAGCTTGTTGCGCACGAAGGACGACAACGGCCGGGCCTTGAACTCCGACAGCCGCAGGGTTTCGCGTTCGCGACCGATGATGCCCTGGCGCACCGCCTGATAGGCATGGAAGGCCGGTACGAACGCCTGCAGGTGATGCTGCAGGCGTGCCAGGAAATCGTCCAGCGACACGGTCAGGCTGCCGTTGTGGATGCGGGCGTGTTCACCCAGCAGGCCGCTGACCTCCGCCTGCAGCGGTGCATCGCTGGCACGGGTGCGCAGCTGTCGCTGCACCAGCAGCAATGCCGCTGCTTCTTCGACATAGCCGGCATGCGCCGACTGTGCCGGCAGCCCGGCGAGCGCCCGCAGCCATTGCCCGGCCAATGCCCAGCGCATGGCCAGCGGATCCTGCGAGCGCTGCAGCGCACGTTCAAGCGCATCACGCTGGCCCGCCTGCTCCAGTTGCTGCGACAGCGCGTCCAGCAATGCCTGCGCGTGCCGGCTGGTGCTGAACACCGGCTCGCCGGCCACCAGTTCTTCGCCCAGGTATGCCGCTGCTGCATCGGCGGCGGCGGCGTCAAACGGCAGTGCATGCGCGAGTGCATGGTCATGCAGCGCCTTGGCCATCTCCGCACGCAGGGCCTGGCGCCCCTCATCGGAACCGAACAGGCGCGCGATGGCCTCGGCACCAGCCTGCCGGCCGGGCCACTGCGCCACGGCTTCATCGCGTTGCCGCGCGGCCCAGAACAGCAGTGCCAACGCACGCACATGGGGCGAATGCCGCAGCGGTCCGGCGGCCTGCTGCAGCGGCAACAGCGCGCGCAGGATCAGGGCGGCGTCATGGTCATGGATACCGCGCTCGTAGCCCTCGCGGTAACGGGGCGCGGCAAAGGCGCGGACCCGCTGGCCCAGCGCTTCCGGTTCGGCTGCATCGTGCTGCAGCTGGGCCAGGTCCAGGCCATCGCGGCCCTCCTCCGCAGCCAGCAACAGGCACCCGGCCAGGTATTCGCCGCGGTAGATCGCTGCCGATTCCGAATCCAGGGTCACCGGCCAGAACGGCTTGAGCGCATCAAGCTCGGGATCGTGCAGGGTCTCCAGGAAATCGGTGCCGGTGAGGTGGATGGCAAGGGTTTCACCCCGTGGCAGCAGGGTCAGGTCCAGCGCCTGGGTGTTCACGCTGAATCGATGGCGCGGACCAAGGCGGACCACGTTGCCGCCGGCCTCGTACAGGTCGCTGCGGTCGCGCAGCTGGCGCACGGCCTGGTCGCGCACGCCCTTCAGGCGCGCCTCGACATCGTCAGCCTTGACGTTGTCGCGCAGCGCACGCAGGCGCTCGGCCAGTTCACGCAGCTTGAGGATCAGTGGATCGCCGGCGAAGAACGCGTTGAGCTCGTCGGCCGTGCCGAACCGCTCGGTACGCTTTCCGAGGCCATCAAGGATGCGGTTGGCGGCATCGAGCACCGAGCGCGCCTTGCGCTGGCGATCATCCAGCAGGGCCTGCTTGTGCGTATCGAAGGCTTCGACCAGCTCTTCGCGCTTGCTCAGGATGTCGCCGAGGAACTGCTCGTGCTCGCCGAACTGGCTTTCCAGTTCTTCCAGCTGCACCAGCAGGCGCGACAACTGTTCGTCGGCCCGCTCAGGGTCGCTGGCCATCGCCAGCGCGCTGGTGATCGACTGCGAGAACAGGGCGAACTGGGCGGCGAACTGGGCCACGGCTTCGGCCGAACCCAGCGACTTGCGGCGCTGTTCGGCGCGTGCGCGTGCCTGGTTCAGGCGCCCGTACAGCAGCGAGATGGATTCGACCACGCGGGTGCGCGCGGTCGCATCGTCGACCTTCAGTCCGGCCATCAGCTCGGACAGCATGTCCAGATCGCCGGCCATGCCGCGCAGGCCGTCCAGCTGCTCATCCAGCTGGCGTGCACTTGCGGCTTGCTGTGCGGCGTCGTCCAGCGCCTGCATGCGGACGGTCAAGGGGGCCAGTGCTGCATCGCCGGCAAGGAAGGTACCGGTGGCGGCGCCGACACGGTCGTGCGCCTGCACAAGTTCGGCGGCCATCGCCTCGATGCGCGCGGTATCGATGTAGCGCAGTTCGCGGATGGTCAGCAGTCGACCGCGCAGTGCGGTGATCGCGTTGAGCGCTTCGACGAAGGCCTGCACCTCGTTCCAGTTTTCCGGCTGCAGCCGGCCCAGCAGCGCCTTGTGCGTGGCCTCGGCCTCGGCCATTGCCTGGGCCGACTGCTGGCGGATCGACTGCACCTTTTCGTATTCGTCCAGCACCGATTCGCCGGTGGCGCTGATCTGCCGCAGCAGGGCCTCGGCGCCATCGCAGGCCTCGTCACCCAGCCAATGATGCGCATCGAAAAGCCGCCGGGTGTCGGCTACCAGGCGCTGGTAGCGCTGCACCGATACATCCTGGCCGTCGATCTCGCGCGCCAGGTTGAACAGGTTGGAGATGCCGCGAACCAGCTCGGCGTTGCCGATGCGCCCCATGAAGGTATTGCCGGGCGGACGGCTGGCGGCGAACTCATCGCTGCTGAAGGGCGTCTGCCAGACCTGCATCGGATGGATGCGGGTCGGCTCGGTGCCTTCGGCATGGAACAGCACCATGCGCCCGTCCTGCATGAAGGCATAGCCGTGGCCGAACACGGGGTTCTGCAGCACGCGCTGGATGGTGTTGTAGACGAACAGCGCCGAACGCCCGCCTTCGCGCTCGTAGAAGATGTACAGCACGTCCTCGCCGTTGGGCGAACGGATGCTGCGCTTGAACTGCATGCCATCCATCGAGGCGTCGAACGCCTTGTGCTCGCCACCCTGCAGGTAATAGCCGCCGGGGAAGATGATGCCGTGGTCTTCGGGCAGCTGCACGCAGGCCTGGACGATGGCATCGTTGCGCACGATGTCGCCGGTAAGCGTGTTGTAGATCAGTCCGCGCCATTCGGTTTCGCGGTAGGGCAGCACTTTCAGCAGCACCAGCGAGCCGACCCGGGCGAACTCGAACTGGGCATCGTCCAGCGACTGCGTGCTGTCCTCCACCGGTTCGCTGTAGATGCCCTGCCCGGTTTCGGTGTTGTTCTCCACCTTGATGGTGAGATCGCCACCGGTGGTTTCCACGAACAGGGTATCGAGGATGTTCAGATGCGAATGGCGGCCGTTGACGGCAAGGTCGCGCGTGGCGCGGGTCCATTCGAAATCGAAGGGTGGCGGCAAGGCGATGTCACGCTCGCCGCGCGCATCGAGATAGGTCAGTTCACCTTCGCGTGACAACGCCCAGCGGAACACGCGCACGTCGCTGCTGCGCTCACCGATCTGGAACGAGGCCAGCAGCTTGTCGCCCACCACGATCAGCTGCAGCAGGCGCGCATGCTTGTAGTACGCGTACAGCTCGTTGAAGTCATGCACGAAGCCGGGCTGGTCGAGGAAACTGCCCCTCAGTTCAAGGGCAGCGACGTCGTAGCCATCAGCGCCCTGTACCAGCCGGTACAGACCGAACACATCTTCGATGCGGGTCTGGGTCTTGAGCCCGATGAACACGTTGTAGCCGAACAGCAGGCGATCCGGGCCGACCTGGACGATGTCGCGGCCGACACAGTTGTTCTCGCTGCGGATGCGGAAACGGCCGACCACCTCCAGGCGGCTGTCGCCGAACTCGGCCAGGCGCTGGCGGTTCAGCTGCTCGGCAACGGCCTGCAGGCGCTGGCCCTGCTCGCCGAGACGGCGCCGCAGGACTTCATAGGCGCCGCCCTGGGCTACGGCCTGGTCGACGGTATCGCCGGCAGCCTCTGGTGCGGCGGACTCGGTGGACGGTTTGGTTTCGGACATCAGCAGGTTTCCGGCTCACGGACGGCCGGCCGTCGATGCGGCCGGCACGGGTGGGCGATGGCGATGGCCATCGCCGGGTGGATCAGCGCGCGCTGTCGACCACGACGGTCGCCGCGACGGGCACGGTCTCTGCGTCCTCGGCGATCTGCCGCGGTGCATTGTCGGCCACGTTGACGCCCAGGTAGCGCTGCATCAGGTCCTGCACGATCGGACTCTTGCCGGCGAAGCCCTCGATCGACTTGCCCAGCGAAACCGCCTTGATCAGGTTCTCGAACATGCCGCCGTCGCCGCCAACCAGGTCGATGTCGGCGTTGCGCAGCGCGCTGGCGATGACGCCGGCGTTCTCGCGCGAGACTTCCTTGCCGGCTTCGATCGATGCCAGCGCCTGCTTCAGGCTGTTGTCCAGCATCATGCGGAATTCTTCATGGCCGCGCGCCTGGTCGCTCAGCGAGGCGATGGCCTCGAACTTGCGGACCAGACCCTCGGCCTCGGCCAACAGCTTCTTCTGCACCACGCCGGCTTCGGCGTTGCCCAGCGATTCGGTGGCGGTGGCGCGGGCCAGGCCCATCTTCTCCTCGCCCTGTGCCTGTGCCTGCAGCGTCTCGGCCAGCACGCGCGCCTCGTTGCTGCCCTGCTTCAGGTTCGCTTCGGCCTTGGCTTCGATCACGCGCGCCTCGGCGATGCCGACCTTTTCGATGGCCAGCGCCGACGCTTCGCGTACCTGCGCTTCGGCCAGGCCGGGTGCGGCCTGCTCGGCGCGGAAGGCGTCGGCCAGCAGGCGCTTGGCCTCGGCCTGCTTGCCGGCGGCTTCGTGCTCGGCCTGCGCCAGCGTGGTCAGCTCCACCGCGCGATGCTTGGAGGCGGTCTCGCGGGCCTGGGCTTCCTTCACTTCGCGCACCAGCGATTCCTGCGCCTTCGCCTCGGCTTCCAGGATCAACACCTGCTTCTGGCGGTCGGCCTCGGAGACTTCGCGCACTTCCTTGATGCGCTCTTCTTCCTGCGCCACGGTCTTGTCGATGGAGATGCGTTCGCGGGTGATGTTGGCCACGTCCATCTTGCCCTGCTCGACCACCTTGTCGCGCTCCACGCCCTGCAGCTGCACTTCGCGGTCGGTGGTGACCTGCTCCAGCTGGCGTGCGCGCTCGACGCGCTCGGCTTCGATGGCCACGGCGCGCTGGCGGTTCTGCTCGGCCACTTCAACTTCGCGCATGCGGTTCTGCTCGCGGATGTCGATCACCTGCTGCGCTTCGATGCGGGCGTTCTCGGACAGCTGGCGCTGCTCTTCCTGCACCTTGGCGGTCTCGGCTTCCTCGCGCGCACGGATGGTCTCGATCTCGCGCTTCTGCCGTGCCTCGGCTTCGGCCTGCTGCCGTTCAAGGGCCAGCAACGCTTCGCGGGCTTCGACGTTCTTCTTGGTGATGGCCAGCTTCTCGTTCTGCTCCAGCTCGTTGGTCACCACGTTCTGCGCAGCGGTCAGCTCGGTGATCTTGCGGATGCCCTGCGCGTCGAGGATGTTGAACTGGTCCAGCAGCGACTTCGGGGTCTGCTCCAGGTAGTCGATGGCCACGTCTTCCAGCACATACCCATTGAGGTCGTTGCCGATCACCGCGATGATCTCGTCGCGGAATTCCTGGCGCTTCTCGAACAGCTCGGTGAAATCGAACTTCTTGCCGACCGTCTTCAGTGCTTCGGAGAACTTGGCGTTGAACAGCTCATCGACGGCATGCTTGTCCGACGCGCGGTCGGCGCCGATCGCCTTGGCCACGCGCAGTACGTCGGCCTGGGTCTCGTTGACGCGCAGGTAGAACGCCACGGCGATGTCGGCGCGCATGTTGTCGCGGCAGATCAGGCCTTCCTTGCCGCGGCGGTCGATCTGCAGGGTGATCAGGCTGATCCGCATCAGCTCGGCGCGGTACAGCACGGGAATGATCAGCGCACCGGTGAAATGCACTTTCGGGGTGGAACTCATGTCGTTGACGATCAGGGCCACGCCCTGGTCGACCTTGCGGTAGAACGCCTTGAACAGGCCCGCCACGCCGAGCAGGAGGGCGAGGACGCCGCCCACGATGATCAGGAAGGGGAGCACGGATGCCAACGTCATTGATGTTTCTCCTTGTTGCCCGGAAGCAGGTTGTCCTGGAAGTCGAGGGCGACCGCGTCGGCGCGGACCACCCGGTAATGGTGTTGTGCAGCCACGTGCTCGACCAGCACGATGCGCTCGCCGCGCTGCAGTTCGATGTCGCTGCGGATCTGCAGGACCAGGCCGGCACCGCCGTCATCGACGGTGGCATGGCCACTGCGTGCGTCGACCTTCGGCGAAGCGACCACGCCGACCCGGCCCAGCAGCGAGGCCTGCGGCACCGGGCGCAGGCGCAGCAGGAAGCGGCGGATGGGACGCAGCAGCAGCGCGGTGACCGGCACGGCCGGCAGGGGCGCAAGCACCGCCACGACGGTGCCCAATGACCAGCGCAGCAGGTCGGGCAACGGCAGCAGCAGGTACAGATGGATGAAGTAGGTGAGGGTCCAGGCGAACAGGCTCAGCAGCGTCACCACCACCATGAGCGGCACGCCGCCCAGGCCCCAGCGCGCCAGCAGCGCTGACAGGCCACTGAGATGGGCATCGCCTTCAAGGGCGCCATCGGCACCGGCCTCGCCGAAACCGTCATCGACCAGGCCAAAGGCGGCAATCCCCCAATACAGAACCGCCACCGCCAGCGCTACGCTGTACGGGAGGGTCGGATAACCGAGTACGACGGTTAGGAATTCCTGCATCGCTTGCCTTCCTGGGCGGGGGCGCCAAGCGCCCGTTCGGAGCACGCCACCAGCGGCTCCGTCGATCCTCGTGCCGGCCCTCATGGCCAGCACGCTTGGGGATCATCCTATGTGAAGAGGGTGTGCAGGCTCAAATGTGAAGACCGGACACCTCGGAAGTGACCGTGTCTCAATCGAGCACGGCGCAATCGGAGCGCCGGACTTCTTCGACGAACGTGCGCATCTTGTAGCCGTCCTTGATGCCCGGCTCCAGTTCGATGCCACTGGAGACATCCACGCCCCACGGCAGGGTCGCCAGCACGGCGTCATGCACGTTCTCCGGCGTCAGGCCTCCGGCCAGCAGGAACGGCCGGTGCAGGCCGGTGGGGATACGCGACCAGTCGAAGGCCACACCGGTACCGCCGCCGCCGCCCGGCGCATGGCTGTCGAACAGGAAGCCGGCGGCGCTGGGGTAGCGCAGCTGCAGGGTGCGCGCATTGATCTCCTCGCGCCCGCCCATGGCGATCGCCTTCAGGTAAGGCATGTTGAAGCTGCGGCAGAAGCTCTCGTCTTCCTCGCCATGGAACTGCAGCAGGGTCGGCCGCACGGTACGCAGCACCTCGCGCACTTCTTCCCTGCTGTTGTTGCGGAACAGCGCCACCACGTCGACCATCGGTGCGATGGCCTGGCGCATCGCGCGCGCTTCGGCCGGGGCGACCCGGCGGCTGCTCTCGCGGGCGAAGATGAAGCCCACCGCATCCACGCCCAGCTCGCCGGCCAGGCGCACGTCGCCGGCACGGGTCATGCCACAGAACTTGATGCGGGTACGGTAGTAGGAGCGGCTCATAGCGTTACCTCGGCGGGCAGATGCCAGTTGTCGGGGTACAGCGGCCCCAGGAACACCAGTCCCTGCGGAGGAGCGGTGGGACCGGCCACGGTGCGGTCGCGCCCGGCCAGCAGTTCGGCGATCCACTCCACCGGCTGCTCGCCACTGCCGACCAGTATCAACGAACCGACGATATTGCGGACCATGTGATGAAGGAATGCATTGCCGCGCACCGCCACCTCGATGACGTCGTCGTGGCGGCTGACCTGCAGCGACTGCAGCTCTCGCCGGGCATGCAGGGCCTGGCACTGGACCGAGCGGAAGGCGCTGAAATCGTTCTCGCCCAGCAGGGCCTGCCCGGCCAGGTGCATGCGCTCGGCATCGAGCGGGCGCCGCTCCCAGCTCAGGGTCTGCCGGCCCAGCGCCGGGCGCACTTCGCGATTGAGCAGGCGGTAGCGATAACGTCGTGCGCGGGCGGAGAAACGGGCATGGAAATCATCGGCCACCGGCACGCACCAGCGCACGGCGATCGAACGCGGCAGGCGGGTAGTGGTGCCGAGCATCCACGCGCGCGGATCACGCACCACGTCGGTGTCGAAGTGCACGACCTGGCACTGGCCGTGCACGCCGGCATCGGTGCGGCCGGCGCAGACCACCTGCAGCGGGGTATCGGCCACCGATGACAGGGCCTGTTCCAGGCTGGCCTGGACGCTGGGTCCGCCCTCGCCCAGGTTCTGCCATCCCCTGAAATCGCTGCCGTCGTACTCGACGCCGAGCGCGTAACGCATGTGCTACCTCGATATTGCGGGTGGGGCGGCGCTCAGGCCGGGTCGCGCTCGGACCAGACCGCCAGTTCGTTGCCACCGGGCTCGACGAACTGGAAACGGCTGCCGCCAGGGAAAGAGAACACGGTCCGCACGATCTGACCACCGGCCGCACGCACCGCCGCGTCCATCGGCGCCAGCTGGTCGGCATACAGCACCAGCAGTGGCGCGCCTTCGCTGGCACGTTGTGGTTGGCCACGGAAGAAGCCTCCCTGCAGGCGGCCATCATCGAAAGCGGTGTAGTCGCTGCCGTAATCGACAAACGACCAGCCGAACACGACCTCGAAGAACGCGCGGCTCGCAGCCGGGTCGCTCGAGGCGAATTCAACGTAGTCGAGACGGCGTTCGCGGGTCATCGCAGGTCCTTGTCGAAAGGGTGTCAGGGCAGACGGGCCAGCAGTTCGCGGGCCTGCGCCTGGCAATGCAGGTCACCCCCTTCGGCAACCTCCTGCAGCAGGGTGCGCGCGGTCTGCGCGTCGCCCAGGTCCAGATAGGCGATGGCCAGTTCCAGCCGCTCCTGGCCGATACGCGGTGCCCAGTCATGGCCATTGTCTGCAGCAGACCCGACGGCGTCCCCGGCGGCAGCACGGTCGTCGTGCAGGTCGAACGGTGCAGCCGTCTCATGCTCATGCGGTTCGGCCGGCAGATCGAACACACCGCGGAACTGCGGCTCCTGTTCGGCCTGCAGCGCGTATTCGGGCACGGCCACCTCGGCTGGCTCGATGGGCGCCACCGCAGCAGCGCCGGCAGGATCGTCCCAACGCGGCAGATCGTTCACCGCAGCAGGCAGTTCAACCCGTTCGTCTTCATCAAGCTCACCCGCCCGCCACTCGGCCGGCGAGGCATCCTCATGGATGTCCGCAGCCGGCACGTCATGGTCGGTGGCAGCCCAGGCCGGCATCGCCGGTTCCTGGCGTCCGCCATCGGCGGCGAAGTTCACCCCGGCGTCCTGTTCGGTCAGGGTATCCAGCGCGGCACCTGCCGGCAGCGCTGCTGCCAGGCCGGCGGCATCGTGTTCCTCGCGCAGCGGCGGCAGCGGCGAGGGCTTGCGACGACGCAGCAGCCAGGCGCCCAGGGCAACCAGCACGAGCAGCGGCAGGCCCAGCCAGTACCACGGCGTGCCAGCGCCGGGCACACCGGGCGCCTGGGCCAAACGCTGCTGCGCGGCGGCCAGGTCGTTGTCCTTCATCGCGATCAGTGACTGCTGCTGCTCCTTGAGCTTCTCCAGCTCCGCCACGCGCTGCTTCAGATCGCCGATTTCGGCATCGCGGGTGGCGATGTCCTCCTTGGCCTGGCGCAGTTGTTCGTTGCCCAGCATGTCACCCTCGCTGCCGGCACTGGTGCCGGTGGTTGTGCCCGCGTGCGCGGCGTCGGATGCCAGCGCCGGAGCGATTTCAAGTCGTGCCCCGGTGGCCGCAGCCGGGGAAGAAGCAGCGCCATCGGCCTTGGCCACCGGCATCGCGGCGCCAGCCGGCTGTGGCACGGTGCGTGCCTGCCGCCACTGTGCGGCATGCTCGCGGACCAGCGCGGCCGCCTCGGCCGCATCCACCGCGGCCAGTGCGGTATCGCCCGGCATGCGCAGTACCGCGCCCTGCTTGAGCAGGTTGACGTTGCCACGGATGAAGGCTTCGGGGTTGGCACGCAACAGCGCGATCATCGCCCGGTCGCGACTGATCTGATTGCCACGGGCCAGCGAGCCGGCGATCTGCGAAAGCGTCTGTCCGCGCTGCACGGTCACACTGCCGTCTGCAGCGAGCGCTGGTGCAGGTGCAGGTGCTGGCGCAGGTGACGCAGCCCGTGGACGCGGTGCAGCAGGTGCGGCGGCCGCCGTGACCGGTGCCGGCTCGGGTGCGGTTGCAGCGGCGGCAGGCGCATCACGGACGATGGTGTCCGACAGCACGCCGGCCGGCGCGACGATCTCCGGTTCGGCCACGGCCAGTGCACTGGCCGGTGCATCGACCAGCGCCGAGTACTCACGCACCAGCCGGCCCTGGCCCCAGTCGGCCTCGACCAGGAAGCTCAACGAGGGTGTTTCCACTGGCGTCTGCGAGGTCACCCGCACCACCGCCCTGCCCTGCGCATTGCGGGTCAGCTCGAACTGCAGTTCGCTGACCAGACCCGCCGGGCGCTGCAGGCCAACGCGCTCGAAGGTGACCGGCGAAGCGAGCGCGACGCGCAGGTTCTCAAGTTCGGACGGATCGGCCGAGATCACCGGGATCTCGGCCAGCAACGGCTGTCCCGGCTTGGACAGGACCCGGATGTCGCCCAGGCCCAGGGCCATGGCCGAACTGCTGACCAGGGCCAGCAGCGCGGCGGAAAGACAGGTGAGCGGACGCCGTGCGCCCTTGGCTCGTTTATTCATGGGCGACACTATAAAGCGTGCGGACCACGGTCCGCACCCACCGGGGAGGCGGACTGCGCTAGTGCCGGCCAGCGGCCGGCAGGCACGGGCATGCACCGATAAGGCACTGCCGGCCAGCGGCCGGCACTACCGGTCATGCAACGGCAGGGATCAGCGCTTCTCGGCGGCGACCAGCTCGGCCAGCTGCACCGCGTTGAGGGCTGCGCCCTTGCGCACGTTGTCCGACACGATCCACAGGTTCAGGCCGCGCGGATGCGACAGGTCCTCGCGGATGCGGCCGACGTACACCGCGTCGGTGCCCGAGGCATGGGTGACCGGCGTCGGGTAGCCACCGGCCTCGTGACGATCCACCACCTCGATGCCCGGCGACTGTTCCAGCAACGCGCGCGCTTCGGCCACGGTCACCTTGTCACGGGTTTCGATCGCCACCGATTCGGAATGGCCATAGAACACCGGCACGCGCACCGCGGTCGGGTTCACGAGGATGCTGTCGTCGCCCAGGATCTTGCGGGTCTCCCAGACCAGCTTCATCTCTTCCTTGGTGAAGCCGTTGTCCAGGAAGTCGTCGATGTGCGGGATCAGGTTGAAGGCGATCTGCACCGGGAAACGCTGCGGATCGATTTCCTGGAAGCTCAGCAGCTGGCCGGTCTGCTTGCCCAGTTCTTCCAGTGCCGAACGGCCACCACCGGATACCGACTGGTAGGTGGACACGTTGATGCGCTCGATGCCGTACTTGCGGTGCAGCGGTGCCAGCGCGACCAGCATCTGCATGGTCGAGCAGTTCGGGTTGGCGATGATGCCGCGCGGACGGTTGGCGACCTGGTCCGGATTGACCTCCGACACCACCAGCGGCACGTCATCGTCGTAACGGAAGGCCGAGGAGTTGTCGATCACCACCGCGCCAGCGGCAGCGAACTTCGGGGCGTATTCCTTGGACACGCTGCCACCGGCCGAGAACAGGGCGATGTCCACGCCACTCGGGTCGAAAGTGGCGAGGTCCTGGATCCTGACCTTGTTGCCGTTGTATTCGACTTCGCCGCCGGCCGAGCGCTCGGAAGCGAGCAGGCTCAGGGTGCCGACCGGGAAATCGCGCTCGGCCAGGATGGCCAGCATGGTCTCGCCGACCGCGCCGGTGGCACCGACGATGGCGACGTGGAAGCTGCGTTGTGCATTGCTCATGGGGGAACTCTCACGAAAACGGGAAGGGGGAAAACTCACGCACGACAGCTGGGTTCGGGGAGCCTCCTCGGATGGATGCGCGGAGGTTCCCTATCGTTTCCCGCTTTTTTTGTCCAAGGTCGCGCGCGCGGCAAGGGCCGCGTCGGCGTTGATCGCGCTCGGCATGCGCGACGGGCTGCCATCCAGGCCAAGCCCGGCCAGCAGATTGTCCACGGCCATCTGCACCATGGCCGTACGCGTGGCCAGCGATGCGCTGCCGATATGCGGGGTCAGCACGATGTTGCGCAGGGCCAGCAGTTCCGGCCGCACGTTCGGTTCGCCTTCGTAGACATCCAGGCCGGCCGCCGCCAGGCGACCGTTGGCCAGTGCATCGGCCAGCGCCAGTTCGTCGACGATGCCGCCGCGGGCGATGTTCACCAGGGTGGCAGACGGCTTCATCTTGGCCAGCGCGGCGGCGTCCATGATGTGGTGCGAGGCGGGGGTGTATGGCAACACGGTCAACAGATGGTCGGACTGCGCCAGCAGCGTGTCCAGATCCACATAGGTCGCGCCGAGCGCGGCTTCGGTATCGGCCGGCAGCCGCGAACGGTTGTGGTAGAGCACCTTCATGCCGAAGCCGTGCGCGCCGCGACGGGCGATGCCCTGGCCGATGCGGCCCATGCCGAGGATGCCCAGCGTGCTGCCATGGATGTCGGCCCCCAGCATGGTCTGGAACGACCACTGCCCCCACTGGCCCTCGCGCAGCCAGCGCTCGGATTCGGTGATCCGGCGCGCGGTGGCCATCAACAGCGCAAAGCCGAGATCGGCGGTGGTCTCGGTGAGAACGTCCGGGGTGTTGCTGGCGAGAATGCCGGCGGCGCTGAGCGCGTCGACATCCAGATTGTTGTAGCCGACGCCGACATTGGCGATCACCTTCAACTGCGCGGCATCGGCGACCTGGGTCGCACCGATGCGCTCGTTGAGGGTGATGATCGCCCCGTCAACGTCGGCCAGCTGCGCGGCGATCTGCTGTGGCGACCAAGCGGTGACGGTATCGGTGGTGCGCAGCTGCACGCGATCGCGCAGCGGCGCGATGGCCGCGTCGATCAGCGGCTGGCTCACCCATACCGTCGGCCGCGTATCAGCCATCAAGCTGGCCGGGAATGCGCGGGGTGATGGTGCCGACATCGCCGCACTGCGCGCGGTGGCGCAGCGCCTGGTCCATCAGCACCAGGGCCATCATCGCCTCGGCGATGGGCGTGGCGCGGATGCCGACGCAGGGATCATGGCGGCCGGTGGTGACCACCTCCACCACATTGCCGGCCGTATCCAGCGATTCACCGGGCAGGCGCAGGCTGGAAGTCGGCTTGAGCACCATCGAGGCGACCACCGGCTGGCCGGTGGAGATACCACCGAGAATGCCGCCGGCGTGGTTGCTGGCAAAACCCTGCGGGGTCAGCAGGTCACGGTGTTCGGTGCCCTTCTGCATGGCGCTGGCGAAACCGTCGCCGATCTCCACACCCTTCACCGCGTTGATGCTCATCAGTGCGGCCGCGAGCTCGCCATCAAGCTTGCCGTAGATCGGCTCGCCCCAGCCCGGCGGTACATTGTCGGCGACCACGTCCACGCAGGCACCGACCGAATCGCCGGACTTGCGCAGCGCATCCATGTACGCCTCCAGCTCGGGCACCTGTGCGGCGTGCGGCCAGAAGAACGGATTCTCCTCGACTACCGACCAGTCGAAACCGGCCGGAGTGATCTCGCCCAGCTGCGACAGGTAGCCGCGCACGGTGATGCCGAAACGCTCGGCCAGCCATTTCTTGGCGACCACGCCAGCAGCCACGCGCATGGTGGTCTCGCGCGCCGAGGAGCGGCCACCGCCGCGCGGGTCGCGGATACCGTACTTGTGCCAGTAGCTGTAGTCGGCATGCCCCGGACGGAACTGCTGGCCGATGTTGCTGTAGTCCTTGCTGCGCTGGTCGGTGTTGCGGATCAGCAGCGCGATCGGAGTGCCGGTGGTCAGGCCCTCGTACACCCCGGACAGGATCTCGACCTCGTCGGCCTCGCGCCGCGCCGACGTATGCCGGCTCTTGCCGGTGGCGCGACGCTGCAGGTCATGGTTGAATTCGGCCGCGTCCAGCGCCAGCCCCGGCGGGCAGCCATCGATCACGCAGCCGATGGCCGGCCCGTGCGATTCGCCGAACGTGGTGACGGTGAACAGCTTGCCGAACGAATTGGAGCTCACGGGCGCTGCGCCGCCAGTTCGGTGATGCGCGCGCTGTGGGCGATCAGCTCGCGGCACTCGACCGCGAAGATGCCCATCTGGCCGACCTTGAACTCGACCCAGGCGAAATCCACTTCCGGCAGCAGCTTGATCAGGTGCTGTTCGGATTCGCCCACTTCACAGATCAGCAGGCCGTCCTCGCTCAGGTGCAGCGGCGCGTCGCGCAGGATCTTCAGCACCAGGTCCAGGCCGTCGTCGCCGGCACGCAGGCCCATCTCCGGCTCGTAGGAGTATTCCTGCGGCAGGGCGTCGGTCTCGTCGTTGGTGACGTACGGCGGGTTGGTGACGATCAGGTCGTAGTGGCGACCGGTCAGGCCGTTGAACAGGTCCGACTTCAGCAGGGTCACGTTGTGCGCCTGCAGGCGTTCCTTGTTCTCTTCGGCCAGTGACAGCGCCTCATCGCTGAGGTCCACGCCGTCCACTTCCCAGTTCGGATAGTAGTGGCCCATGGCGATGGCGATGCAGCCCGAACCGGTGCACAGGTCCAGCGCGCGGTTGACATCGCGGCCGGCCAGCCACGGCTCGAAGCCGCACTCGATCAGTTCGGCGATCGGCGAACGCGGCACCAGCGCGCGCGTGTCGCTCTTGAAGCTGAGGCCGGCAAACCAGGCTTCACCGGTCAGGTAGGCGGCCGGGATGCGCTCGTCGATGCGGCGCTGGAACAGCTCCAGCACCGCCAGCTTCTCTTCGCGCAGCAGGCGCGCCTGGCCGTAGGCCGGGCCGAGGTCGTGCGGCAGGTGCAGGCCGTGCAGCACCAGCTGGGTGGCCTCGTCCAGGGCATTGTCGTAGCTGTGCCCGAAGGTCAGGCCCGCAGCATTGAAACGGCTGGTGCCGTAGCGGATCAGATCGATGATCGTGTGGAGTTCGGCGGCCGTTTCAGCGGTCATGGCGGTACTGCGGGCAAAGTGGCCCCCGATTATAGGGGTTGCCGCCTGCGCCGGCATCCGTTGCGGCAGAAACGATCCAGCCGCAGCCGGTATGATGGTGGCCACTTCCTGCGGCGGAATCCCATGTTCAATCGCAACGTCGGCATCATCCTGCTGATCGCCCTGGCGGCGGGCCTTGGCCTGCTCGCCGCCCAGCAGGTGTTCGCGCCGAAGCCGCCGGCCGGGCAGCCGGCCACCGAAGCGATCACCCTGTACCCGCAGCCGCGCACCCTGCCCGACTACAACCTGGCCCAGTCCGACGGCACGCGCCTGATTCCCGGCGAACTGAAGGGCCACTGGACCCTGGTGTTCCTCGGCTTCACCTTCTGCCCGGACGTCTGCCCGACCACCCTGGCCGAGCTGGCCGGCGCGCAGAACCAGTGGGAAGCCCTGCCCGATGGCCTGCGCCCGCGCGTGCTGTTCGTCTCGGTCGACCCGGAGCGCGACACCGCCACGCGCCTGGGCGAGTACGCCCATGGCTTCCACAAGGACACCCTGGCGGCGACTGCCGACATCCCCTCGCTGGAGCGCTTTGCCACCTCGCTGGGCTTCGTGTTCCAGAAAGTGCCGGGCAAGCACTTCGACGAGAATCCCGAGGATTACACCCTCGAGCACTCCGCCAGCCTGGCCGTGCTCGATCCGCAGGGCCGGCTCGCCGGCCTGGTGCGGCCCCCGTTCAACGCGCCGGCGATCGCCCGCGACCTGCAGAAGCTGACCGAGAAATCCGCCCCATGAGTCTGACCACCGCCCTGACGTACGTCCTGCCCCACCGCCTGCTGTCCTCGATGGCGCGTTCGCTGGCGTACTCGGACAACCCGCGCGTATCGCGCTGGCTGATCGACACGGTCACCCGCAAGTTCAACGTCAACCTGGATGAAGCGGCCAATCCGGACCCGCGCAGCTACCCGACCTTCAACCAGTTCTTCACCCGCGCGCTGAAACCCGGCGCGCGCGTGGCCGATGCCGATCCGCGCAGCCTGGTGATGCCGGCGGACGGCCGCATCAGCCAGCTCGGAAAGATCGACGCCGGGCGCATCTTCCAGGCCAAGGGGCAATCGTTCACCGCCGCCGAGCTGTTGGGCAGCGCCGAGGACGCCAAGCCGTTCAACGAGGGCCTGTATGCCACGGTGTACCTGTCGCCGCGCGACTACCACCGCGTGCACATGCCGTGGACCGGCACCCTGCGCGAAACCGTGCACGTGCCCGGTCGCCTGTTCAGCGTCGGCCCGGCCGCGGTGAACAACGTGCCTGGCCTGTTCGCACGCAACGAACGCCTGGTCTGCCATTTCGATACCAGCTTCGGCCCGATGGTCAGCGTGATGGTCGGTGCGCTGCTGGTGTCGGGCGTGGAAACGGTGTGGAGCGGCGAAGAGATTCCGCACTACGGCGACCGCATCACCCGCAAGGATTACCGGGGCCGCGGCATCACGCTGCAGCGCTTCGAAGAGATGGCGCGCTTCAATTACGGCTCGACCGTGATCGTGCTGCTGCCGCCGGGCGTGGCCGAATTCGCCCCGCACCTGGATGCCGAGCATCCGGTACAGCTGGGCCAGGCACTGGCCAAGCTGCGCTGATCCTGCGGTAGTGCCGGCCGCTGGCCGGCATCTCCGTTGATCCAACGCATCGAGCGTTGCCGGCCAGCGGCCGGCACTACCGGATGCGGGCGTTACTGCAGGGTCGGCGCCGGGCCGACGTCCATGCCGTCGTAGTCTTCCACGCCCATCTGCGTGGCCAGCGCGCTCAGTTCCTGGTTGCGCTTGTCCAGCGAGGTTTCGTCGTGCACTTCCACGCGCTCCACATGCAGCACGTGGAATGCAGCCTCACCGTCTTCCGGCTCCTGCTCGAACACTTCCACCAGCACATAACCCTGTGCCTGCAGGTGGGTGGCCAGTGCGTGCAGCGGCTCGGCGGTGGAGTGCACGAAGAAGTACCCCCACAGCAGCGGGGCGTCCAGGTCCCAGTCGGTGTTCTCGCGAAGGTTGGTGAACAGGTTGCGGGTGTCTTCGAGGTCCATGCGATATCCAGATTGCGGAAAGATTATTTGTCGCAGCCCTGCAGCTTCAGCACCTGGCCGTGGCGCAGGCTGTAGCCGGGGGCCTTGAGGCCATTGGCGCGGGCCAGCACCGGCACATCGCACTGGAACTTCGCGGCGATCCGGCCCAGGGTCTCGCCCTTGCCGACCTTGTAGCTGCGGGCCGGCTTGGCACGGGGGGCCGGCGCCGGGCGCGGCGCAGCCACCGGCGCGGCGGGCGTGGTCGGCACGCTGCTGGCGGCATTGGGATCGACCACCGGCACCACCCCGCCCACGGCCACGCTGCCGGTGTAGCTGGCAGCGCTCGGGCGCACGATCGCGGCATTGAGGTCGGCGGTGATCAGGGTGCGGGCCAGATCGGCACGCGGGCCGCTGACGCAGTTGCGCGCGTACAGGCCAGCAATGCGGTTGGTGGCGTTGATGAGGGTTCCTGCCGGAATCCAGCCATCGGCCTCATAGCGCGGGTTGAGGTTGCGCAATGCGCGCATGTAGCCATCGCGGGTGCCATGGCTGCCCAGGCAGATGGTCAGTTCGTAGATCGTGGTCGAGCGGGCCAGGCGGATGGTGGCCGGCTGCGCGTTGATCTTCGGGAACTCCACGCCGTACTGCTGGGGGTGCAGGAAGATCCAGGACGCGGCGATCACCATCGGCACGTAGTCCTTGGTTTCGCCCGGGAACTGGTTGTAGACGCTGTCCACCCAGAAGCTCTGGCCCGGGTACTGCTTGTAGACGCGCGCTGCGCGGCCCTCACCGCCGTTGTAGCCGGCCAGCGACAGTTCGACGTTGTTGTTGAGCTCACGCATCCGCTCGTTGAGGTACGTCGCGCTGGCTTCAGCGGCGCTGCGCGCATCGAAGCGGGTATCGAAACCGGTACCGTCCGGGCCGAGGCCGAAGCGGCGGCCGGTGGCCGGCATGAACTGCATCAGGCCCGCGGCGCCCGCACGCGAGGACGCATGTACACGGCCGTTGGATTCCTTGGCCATGATGCCGAACAGCAGCGCCTCGGGCAGGCCGCGCTTCTCCCATTCCGGCCACATCACCGCACGCAGGTTCTGGTAGTTCTCGTAGGTGGTCATCAGCGCCGGGCGCATGTCGGTCAGCCAGCGGCGGATGCCGGCCTGCACGGCGGGGTTGTACTCGACCATGTTGTCGAAGGCATGGCGCTTGTCGTTCAGCAGCGCCGCTGCGCGGGCCGCCTCGGGCACGTCGGCAGCCAGCGGGCCGACATGGTCCGGGTCGGCTTCCAGGCGGTCGCCGGCTTCATCGGCCACGTCATCATCGGCGGCGGCATCGGCATCGTGCTTGAGCAGGCGCTTGTAGGTCGCCAGCATGTTGCTCATCTGGCAGCCCTTCTGCTTCACGCATTCGCTGATGACATCTTCCATGTCCTCCAGCGCGGCATCGGCCTCGTTGCGCCCCTTCGGATCGGCGTTGGCCACCAGCAGAACGGCATCGCTGTAGCGCTTCTCGGCTGCGGTCATGCGCTGCTGCAGGGCATCCACCTTCACCTTGTCCCGGGCCGAAACCCGCTGTGCGTGGGCCTCCGGTGCCAGGGAAACCAGGCCAGCCAGGGCCAGCAGCGGCCAGGCGCGGGAAATCAGGACAGGAACGGGCATTGGTGGCACTGTGTATGAAACAGGCAGGCAGAGTAGCGGCGCTGCCAAGGTCGGGGCAAGCCGACCTTCGGCCCGTCACCGTCGGCGGTTAACATTGGCACATTCATCACAAGGGCTGGACCATGGATCCGATTCTGCTCGGCAAAGGCATCACCGACGATGTGGCTGTCACCCTGCTGCCGAAACTCGGCAACCGCCATGGGCTGGTCGCCGGCGCCACCGGCACCGGCAAGACCGTGACCCTGATGACCCTGGCCGAGGGCTTCTCGCGGATCGGGGTACCGGTGTTCCTGGCCGATGTGAAGGGCGATGTCTCCGGCCTGGCCGTGCCGGGCACCGACGCCGAGAACCTGCTCAAGCGCGCGGCCGAGATCGGCGTGAGCGACTATGCCCCGGCCGCCAGCCCCACCGTGTTCTGGGACCTGTACGGCAAGCTCGGCCACCCGGTGCGCACCACCGTGAGCGAGATGGGCCCGACCCTGCTGGCCCGCATCCTGGAATTGAACGACACCCAGGCCGGCGTGCTCGACATCGTGTTCAAGCTGGCCGACGACCGCGGCCTGCTGCTGCTGGACATGGACGACCTGCGCGCCCTGCTCGGCCTGGTGGCAGAGGAGCGCAAGGACATCTCCACCGAGTACGGCCTGGTCAGTGCGCAGTCGGTGGCCGCCATCCAGCGCGCCCTGCTGCGGCTGGCGCAGGACGGCGGCGAGCATTTCTTCGGCGAACCGGCGCTGGAACTGGCCGACATCATGCGGGTCAACCATGACGGCCGCGGTGTCATCGGCATCCTTGCCGCCGACCAGCTGGTGCTCAAGCCCAAGCTGTACTCCACCTTCCTGCTGTGGCTGTTGTCGGAGCTGTTCGAGCAGCTGCCCGAAGTGGGCGACCTCGACAAGCCGAAGCTGGTCTTCATTTTCGACGAAGCGCACCTGCTGTTCGACGATGCACCGCCCGCTCTGGTACAGCGCATCGAACAGGTGGTGCGGCTGATCCGTTCCAAGGGCGTGGGCGTGTACTTCTGCTCGCAGTTCCCGGACGACGTGCCGGCCAACATCCTTGGCCAGCTCGGCAACCGGGTACAGCACGCGCTGCGCGCATTCACCCCGCGCGACCAGAAGGCGGTGAAGACCGCCGCCGAGACCTTCGTGCCGAACCCGAAGCTGGATGTGGTGAAGGTGCTCAGCCAGCTCGGTACCGGCGAAGCGCTGGTCTCCACGCTACAGGACAAGGGCGTGCCGATGCCGGTGCAGCAGACGATGATCGCGCCACCCCGCTGCCGCATGGGACCGGTCACCGACACCGAACGTACGCAGGTGCGTGCCGGCAGCCCGGTCGGCACGCGCTACGACACTGCCGTCAACCGCGAATCGGCAGCCGAACTGCTGGCGCAGCGCGCGCAGAAGGCCGTCGAGAAAACCGATGCGCCGGCCGCACGCAGCCGTGAGCAGGACGAGGCGCAGGAAGGCGGTTTCGGGCAGTCGATCAAGGACGCTATTTTCGGTACCAAGCGCCGCCAGGGCATGATCGAGACGATGGCCAAGCAGACCACGCGTACGGTCGGCACCAAGCTGGGCAACCAGATCGTGCGCGGCATCCTCGGTGGCATCTTCGGCGGCAAGCGCTGAGAGCTCCGGCAGTTCCTTTGCGGCGCGCCGGCGACGGCGCGCCGTAGTTGTTTCATTCCGCACGAGAATCCGCATTACATGTCGCGTTGGCGTCCCCCCGCAGAAAAGAGCACCGCGCTGATCACCGCCGCCGGCCATGCACGTTTGAAGGCCGAGCTGGATGAGTTGTGGCGGGTGCGTCGACCCGAGGTGGTCAAGGCACTGGCGGCGGCCGCGGCCGAAGGCGATCGCTCGGAGAATGCCGAATACACCTACCGCAAGAAGCAGCTGGGCGAGATCGATCGTCGCGTGCGCTACCTGACCAAGCGCCTGGAATCGCTGCGCGTGGTCGACACCACGCCGACTGATCCGCAAGCGGTGTTCTTCGGTGCGTGGGTTGAGCTGGAGAACGTGGACAGCGGGCAGACCAGCCGCTACCGCATCGTCGGGCCGGATGAGACCGATGCGGGGCTGGGCTGGATCAGCATCGATTCACCCTTGGCGCGGGCCTTGTTGAAGAAGCGCCTGGATGATGAGTTTTCAGTGGAACTGCCCAGTGGCAACCACACCTTTGCGGTGATCGGTGTGGAGTACGAGACCGCGGCCAACGGCTGAGCCTGTGGCGGGCAGCGGCGCTCAGCCGGGCATGGGCCCGGTTCTACAGAAGCGGCGGCGGATAGCGGCGCCCTTCGCGCAGCGGACGGAAATAATCGTCGTTCGCGTAAAAGGCTGGCGCCTGGTCGGTGTGCCAGCCGGGAATACCCGCCAATGGCAGCGGACGCAGTTCCAAGGGATCGAGCAGCACCCTGCCCTCCTCGATGGCGCGCGCGACCGTGTCGATGCAGCCCGCATCGTCATCGCCCTGCAGCACCACGCATTTGCCGACCAGCAGCCGGCCCGGCAGCAGCGCCTGTTCCATCAAGGCATGACCGAATACCGCGGCGATGGCGATCCGTCCTGACTGCCAATGGATCGGCTCGAACAGCACGCGCCACTGGTGAGCATCCCAGGCTGCAAGCAATGCCGGGTCGCGCACGCGCACCACCACGCCGGTTTCATCGAACTGGGTCAGCGCGGCCTGCGCGCGGTTGCGCTGTCCTGCGGCCATGCCCTCTATGTGCCGGCATTGCTGCGCGTTGAGTGCGCACTTGATCGGCAGGTAGCGTGCCCAGACCAGGGCGTTGAACAGGTCGTGCCAGTTGCCCGCGCGGGTTGCGATGCGCCCTTCCGCAATGCGCGTTTCGTAGTGCAGGCCGTCGGCCAGCAACGCCGCATCCTGTTCAACAAAGCGTTTGCCCGGCAGCGCCAGGCGCGCGTCCAGATCGACCACCCGTGGCCAGTCCGCTGCCGTCAGCAGATCACCGAACCCAGCGATACCGGCAAACAGCGGATGATCGAACGCAGCCCTGTCCACCGCTGCACGCAGCGGCGGCACGAAGCGGCGGGGGCCGCCATCAGCAGCCTCCGCCCCGGTCACAGCACCTTGAGGTCGAATGCCGGGCGCGTGGTCGGCGGCAGTGCGTCGCCGTAGAGATCGTGCTCGTCGCTCTCGGTGATTTCCACGTCGACGAACTCACCCACGCGCAACGCCACCTGGTCTGCGTTCTGGATATGCACCAGGCCGTCGATCTCCGGCGCATCGGCCTTGGAACGGGCCACCGCGATATCGCCTTCGATGGCATCGACCAGGCATTGCTGCACCGTGCCGATCTTGGCTTCCAGACGCGAAGCCGAAATCTGCGCCTGCTTCTCCATGAAGCGCGCCAGTCGTTCCTGCTTCACTTCTTCCGGCACCGGGTCCGGCAGGTTGTTGGCCGTAGCGCCCTCCACCGGCGAGTAGGCGAACGCACCGACGCGGTCCAGCTGCGCTTCGTCCAGGAAGGACAGCAGCTCTTCGAACTCGGCCTCGGTCTCGCCCGGGAAACCGACGATGAAGGTCGAACGCACGGTGATGTCCGGCGCGATGCGGCGCCAGTTCTGCACCCGCTCCAGGGTCTTCTCGACCGCGCCGGGGCGCTTCATCAGGCGCAGGATGCGCGGGCTGGCGTGCTGGAACGGGATGTCCAGGTACGGCAGGATCCGGTTCTCGGCCATCAGCGGCACCACGTCATCGACGTGCGGATACGGATAGACGTAGTGCATGCGCACCCACGCATCCAGTTCGGACAGGCCTTCGCACAGTGCCTTCAGGCGGGTCTGGTAGGCCTTGTCGCGCCACATCTTCTCGGCGTACTTCACATCCACGCCGTAGGCAGAGGTGTCCTGCGAAACCACCAGCAGTTCGCGCACACCGCCGCGCACCAGGCGCTCGGCTTCGCGCAGCACCTCGTCCACGGGACGCGAGACCAGCTTGCCGCGCATCGACGGAATGATGCAGAAGCTGCAGTGGTGGTTGCAGCCTTCGGAAATCTTCAGGTATGCGTAGTGGCGCGGGGTCAGCTTGATGCCGTAGTCCGGCACCAGATCCACGAACGGATCGTGCTTGGGCGGCAGCGCCGCATGCACCGCTTCCATCACGCTCTGGTAATCCTGCGGCCCGGACACCGCCAGCACGTTCGGGTACGCCTCGCGGATCTGCTCCGGGCGCTTGCCCAGGCAGCCGGTGACGATGACCTTGCCGTTCTGGTTCATCGCCTCGCCGATGGCATCCAGCGATTCGGTCACCGCCGAATCGATGAAGCCACAGGTGTTGACCACCACCACGTCGGCCGAATCGTAGGACGGGACGATGTCGTAGCCTTCCGACCGCAGCTGGGTGAGGATGCGCTCGGAATCGACGAGGGCCTTCGGGCAGCCAAGGCTGACGAAGCCGACTTTGGGGTTCAGCTGGGACATGGAATCGCGGGACTCTGGGGGCCTGGGCCCCTGCCGGCATGGCAGGGGGACCTGGGGGCCGGGGCCTGAAAGGGCGTCAGTATACCGGGGTTGGGCCACGGTCCCTGAACTGCCGCGACAGTCCCTTCTCCGCCCCAGGCCGAGCTTTCAGGGCAAGGCGACGGGCAATTCGTCCACTTCCACCGGCTCGAACCGGTATAGAGCGCCGAACTTCAGGGCATAGGCATCGGCCGGCGCTACCGGAATCACCATCTGCGGCAGAACCGCCTCCCCCTCCGCACGGAAGTGCAGGTTGACCACGCCGGGCTGCTCCACGGCGCGGGTAAGCAGGACTAGTCGGGCATTGAATTTCATGAGAACTCCAGGAAAAAAAGCGGCCGCTTTCACCGGCGGCCGATACGGTTGAAACTCGCGGTGCCTGCCGTCCCTGGCAGGCACCGTGTCACCACACACCCATACGCACGCGCAGGCGTCCGGCCTCGTCGAAGACACGCCAGTTGCCGTCGCTGTACTCGGTACGCCGGCCGCCGCCCGGTGCGCTGACGCTGAACGCATCGGCCACCACGTCGAAGCGCGAGACCTGTCCATTCGACGCCAGCTGCACGCCCCCCACCCTGCCGTCGGCGCGGACATTGACCGACCACTGCGCGGATGACTCGGTGCCACCGGCCGACCAGGTCGGCGGCGTAGTTGCTGCCGCATCCACCTGGCTGAGCATCGGGCGGAACATCCAGAAATAAGGCGTGTCCTCACCGGTACCGATCACGATGACGCGGAAGCGCGCGGATGCCGTATTAGCGGGCGCCTGCGTTATCAGGAATGGCCGCGACACCCTGTCCAGCGTGATTGGGATTCCCGTGTTGTTGCGGACGCCCGGACTGTGTACAAGCCCAAGGTGGTTACCGGACGCATCGAAGAACGTCAGCTCCAGCTTGACCTCCACTCGATGGGCATTGATCCATGCAGAGGCGCAGTACGTCTTGCCACCCTCGATGGCGATGTCGTACTCGGTACCCCACCAAGCCATCGCACCAGCGGCCAGAACACCACCCGTGACAGATCCCAGGCCGAATATGCCCTTCGGATGCCAATTGTCATCACCGGTGGGATTGCCCAGCTCGGACCAGCGTGCGCCGGGATTGCTTCCCCAGCCCCAACCCGAGCGCTGCCAGAACGGGAAGGTGGTGTTCATCAGCAGGTTGCCGCCCGAACCGAGGTTCTTGACCTGTGCCTGCATGCTGGTCACCACCGCAGCATCCGCCTTGCCGCCCAACGATGCCTGCACGCCATCCAAGCGCCCGGACAGCGCCGTCATCTGCGTTCCCTGCTGACTCACTTGGCTTTTCAGCTGCGAGAAGCCGCTGGCCGATACATCCCCCACCTGGGTCTTGAGCTGGGTCAGGTCACGTGCGGTGGTGTCCAGCTTGCTGCCCTGCTGCGCAACGGACGTGCTGAGCCCGCTGATCGCCGAGGCATTGGCATCATTGGCCAACTGATCGGTGATGTCGTACACCTGCACGCTGTCCAAACGTACCTGGCCATTGTCCGGATAGGCGTACACATTCAACCGCCACGCATCGATGCCGCTGTTGAACGCATCGAAATCGAACGTGCGGGTCTCGAATGCCGCCACCGCGAACACGGCACGCAGGTCCTGGTTGGACTGCTGGCCGGCGACGCTCCTGCGATACATCCGCACCATCAGATTGTTCGCCCCACCTGCGCCGCAGGCACGTACAACCACGCGCAATCGACGTGCACCGTTGATCGGCACCCACTTGCCGCCATTGGGCTGCAGGGTTGGATTCACACTGGTATATCGATTGAGCAGCACGCCTGGACGGCCATCGCCATTGACCGTGCTCCACACTGCACCGTTGGCGGCCGCCGTTGCGGTCCATCCTCCCAGGCCCTCTGCGAAGTCGGGATTGGGCAGCAGACCGCTGCCGGTGTTGAGTACGCCCTTCAGCCCGCTGGACAGATCGGTGAGCTGCTGTGCCTGCGCATCGACCTTCGCCCCCTGCTGATCCACCTTCGTGGTCAGCGCAGTCACCGCCGTTGCGTTGGCAGCGGCGCTCTGCTGGGCAGCGTAGGCATCGGTGACATCGATCATGCGGATGTCATCAACCTGGACGCGCACCCCCACTTCCCGTGCGCCGTTTCCACCCGGGATGCTGACGAGCATCCGCCACTTCGCGGCAGAGACCGCCGTATTCATGTAGCCGCTGACCTTGGTCCACCCATCCTTGCGCAGGGAGGCAAGGGCGTAGGCCTGCAATGGCCACGAGCTTTCCGCGTTGGCTTCGTTCGTGGTCTGCCAGCCCACCCTGATGGAGCCTCCGGTCGGCTGGATGCTGTCCGGATGCAGGCGCGCGTAGTACTCCACATAGATGCGACGATTGCCGGTGATTGGGGTCCACTGGCCAACGTACATGTCCGCATTTGTGTTCGGGCTGGTGTTGGCTGCGACATTCACATCCAAGCCCCGCTCACCGGTCCGGCGCGCATCGGTGCGGGCGGTGTAGACCGTGCCCGCCGCACTACCCAGCAGTTGGCCGTCCTGGAAGGTTTCGAACGACCCCAGCGGGAACAGGCTGTCGCTTCCGTTGAGAACCGACTGCACATCCGACTGCAGCTTGACCACATGGGCCGCACTGCTGGTGATGCGGTCGCCAAGCTGCACCACGTCGGTGCGCAGGTTGGAGATCGCCGTGGCATTACCTGCGATGTCCTGTGCATCGGTGATGTCATAGAGCTCGACGCGGTCGAACAACACCTTGCCATTCGCATTGGTCAGGTGCACCTGCGGCATCACTTCATTGCGATCCAGCCCAGCCGACCACTCCGCTGTGTAGGTTCTCCAGGCACCGTCGGTCAGGTTCAGTGTCACGTCCGCATGGCTTTCGCCAACACCCGTGGTGCGCACCCTCAGGCGGCATACCAGCGTCGCCGTTGCGCCATCAAAGGCGCGGGCGATCATCACCATCCGGTACCGGCGTGACTTGCCGGCAGCCACCGGCAGCCACCGGGAGTCATTGGCTGTGATTACCGGGTTCTGGCCGGCCTGCGGGCCGTGCGTCATCAACAACGCATCGCCGCCCTGGCCAGAGGCCTTCACCCATTCCACGGTGTTTGCCGGCAGCGTGCGGGTCAACGTCCACCACGCGGCACTGCCGGCGAAGGTGCTGTTGCGCAGCAGGTTGTCATTGCTCACCACGGAGGTATCGATCCGTGCACCCAGGCTGGTGATGCTGTCTGCCGCAGATGCCAGGTCGGTACCGAGCTTGCCCACGTCGGTGCGCAGCCCGGTCAGCGCTTCGGCATTGGCCCGCGACGCACGATCCAGCGCCGACGAGTCCTGCGATCCGGTCGGTACACCATTGAGCAGGGTGATGGTCATTTCCACCCATAGGCCAACGCGGCTGGCATCCAGCGGGGGCGGAGACAGGATCTGCCTGCCGCCACCGGCGCCACTCTTCCTGCGCCCGACCATCACCAGCATCCGTCCGCCGGAAAGCGCTGCAAGGTTCTCCTGCGAAAGACCGGCATCAAGCAGGCGGGTGCGCAGGCCGATGGTGTCGGCGTTGGTGCCGCTGCTGATCGCCCCCACCGCGTCCGACGTATAGGCGATGAAGTACTGGTTGTCCTTCAGGGTTTCGTCGTACCAGGAGTTGAAACGGGCCGATTCAGCTTGCAGATTGCCGTACGTGTCGAATACGGCGGTACTGCTGATGCTGTTGTCCGCATTGATCACCCCTACCCGCAGGCCGCGGTTGGCGCCCATGCCGGCCACGATGCTGCCGTTGGCGCGATACACACCCGATGCACGCGGACCGCCGGTGGGCCAGGCGTTGATGTGCGCATTGGCAATGATGTTGTAGGCCACCATGTTGCCGATGCCGGACGCCAGGCGTGTGACATCCTCGGCAGCGGTCGTCAGCCTGCCATCGATCTGCTCCACCTTGGTCGACAGACCCGTGATCGCCGAGGCATTCGCATCGGCGTCAGTCACTTCCTCCACCCACAGGTCATCCAGCCACAGCGTGCCGGCCGTGCCGTTGCGATTGATCGTGACCTTGATGCCCTGCACCGTGCCGGAGGACGGCAGGTTCACGAAGGTCTCGGTCTTCACCCAATCCACGGACCTGGGGAACGACGCTGTCGCAGCCGCCATCAGGTTGCCGTTCTGGTCGCCAATACGCAGCTTGGTATTGTCGGCCGTGCCGTCGAAGTCCTCGCTGGTCCGCGTCCAGCAGGAAACGCGATAGCGGCGGCCAGCGGTCAGAGCGATGACACGCCCTTCGTTGACCGCCGCGCTGACCACCGTGTTGCTGCCCCCTGCATAGGGCGCGGCTTTCCAGCACAGGGTGTTGCCACGCCCCTCGCGCACCACCGACGCAGCCGTCGTATTGAAGAACGTCCAACCTTCGGAGGCCAGGTTGAAGTCACCATTGAGCGCCAGGTTGCTGCCTGCGCCCATCACCGCTTCCATGCGGCTCTTCAGCTGGACCAGGTCCTGGCTGCTGGTGGTGACCTTGCCATCGAGTTGCCCCACTTCCGTCTTCAGCGCATTGAAGGCACTGGAGCCAACCTTGTCGCCCATCGTAGCGTCCAGGCTGTCCACACGCCTCCCCAGCGCGGTATCGGCGGTGACCATTGCCTGCTGCAGGCTGCTGACGCTGGCATTGGTCGCCAGCGCGCCGGTACCTGCGGGCATGCGTGCCTGCAGTGCCTGGATCGATTGTGCGTTGACCTGGTCGCCGCTGAGCCGCGCGGACTTCTCCGCCGCGATCAGGCCCTGGCTGACGCCCGCCAGATCGCTTCCCTCGTAACTGCCTCGCAGTTGCACGCCGAGCGTCTCTCGACGGCTGGCCTCGCTGGAATCGGCCGCGATGCGTGCACTGGCTTCGTCCTGCAGCATGGCCACCGACGCGCCCGGTGTCGGTCGGCCGATCGCCACCCAGTCCAGCAGGAAGTAGTGGGCATCGGTCTGCGCCTTGGACAGATCCAGGCGGATCTGGTCGACCACGCTACCGTTCCACGGAATGTTGTCCACATCCAGCGTCGCGATGCCATTGCTGTCATAGCCGGGCTCTGCGAACTGCACCATGCGAGCGTTGTCCCACGACTGGCCGGGGCCGTTCCACAGCAGCCGGCCGTCCCAGGCAGGACTACCCACTTTGCGGATACGCAGCTTGACGAAGCGGTGCGCCGCGCCCTGGACGTCCTGGCCACGCGGGCTGGCCACGAAGGCATCGCTGGCATGGTTGGCCGGACGCAACCAGCCATCCACCAACGTTGGACTGCCGCCGTTCGCGCCCCAACCTTCCACGCTGTTGTCGAAGTGCCAGATGCGCTTGCTGTCGAACTGCACACCACTGCCTGCCGACAGCTGGCTCACCATCCGCGTGAGATTCTCGACATCCGACCGGCGCTCGCTGGTTTCGCGGGTCACCGCCGTGGTCAGCTCGGTGCGGGCATTCAGATCACCGGCAGCGCGGTCCAGCACTTCGCGCGCCAGGCCATCGGTGCCTGCCTTGATCGCCAGCGCCTGCTGGTCGAGCCTTTCGGCCTGCCCGGCAAGCCGTTCGGCCCCGGCCGTGATCTGTTCCTGCAGGCGCAGCGATTCGCTGCGCAGTGCTTCGGCCGCCTGGGTGGCATTGGCCAGGTCGTTGTCGATGCGGGCAGTGATTTCCTTGCCCAGATCCTGCTTGACCGCCTCCACCACGCCACCGATCCCCTCCAGCGTCTGCCCGACGTTGCGGCCGAGCGAACGTCGCAGGTAGCGGGCGGCCGTCGACAGTCCACCCGAGGTGTTGCGACTGCGGCAGGCAAAGGTCCAACTGCCCGACGCCGGCAGCACCGCTTCGATCGCAGCAGTGAAGAAGCCACCTGCATCGCCGAGCGGGGTCATCTGCTCCCAAAGCGGGTTGTCTATGCTGCCCGCGGTGTAACGGATCTCCACACCAGCGAAGTCGGCCGACTGTACCGTATCGCTGAAGAAGCCCCATACGTAGCGACGCACGCCGCCACTGAGCTCCTCGATGTCGAACAGGTCGACCAGGACAGGCGGCGCGTCAGCGCCCAACGTCGTGTATTGGGCAGACACCGCCACGCCGGCGCGTCCCTCCGGACTGTACGGACGCACGACGATGGGATAGGTACCCGCGCCGGGGATCGACCAGCTTGCCGAGCGCGTCGTGGTACGTGCGACTTCCTCCAAAGCGGCATTGCCGTCTGGATCGGACAACACCAGCGTGTCACCCACCGGCCCGCTGATGTCGAAGCTGGCCTGCAGTTCGGTATGGACGCTGCCGCCCTGACTGACCTGCCGTTCGATCACTTTCAGGTTGCTGGCGATGGGTCGGGTCTGCAGCGACGATTCGTTCGACGGCGGTACGTACTGGCCGGTGCGCACGTAGTGCCAGAACGCAGGCCCTTCCTGCACCACGTCCACTGACGCACCCTTGAGGTCGCCCTCCGGACGGATGCCGGTCACGCGCACGCGTGTACCCGGCGTCTGTTTGAAATCATAGATCCAGATGGTGTCGTGCGCAGGATTGGTCTCGCTGCTGCCAGGCAGCGACGCGTCGGCCGGCCACGGGTCCGCCAACACCAGGGTGTCGCTCGGCTCGCTGCCAGGTACCACGCGCAGTACGCGGTAGACGCGCTCGCCCGGGATGCGCAGGCCAATGAACGCACTGCCCACCGCCGGCGGCGGCACCGGCTCGTCCAACTGCAGCGTGGTCACACCTTCGGCATCGACCGTCGCGCCGATCAGGCGGCCACCGAAGCCCCACTGGGTCAGGTCGTGCTGCAACGCCAGCACGGACAACCGCGAGTAGGCCAGGTGCTCGATGTCGGTGCTGTAGCTGATCGACTTGTACTGGTAGACGCTCTGCGCCAGATGCCAACGCGCCAGCATCGCGGCGTGGGCTTCGGTGCTGACGCCCTCGCCGGTGATCTTGGCCGGGTTGAGCATCACTTCCACACCCGGTGCCGGCACGCGCAGCGTCGCCGCCTTCCAGGTGTGACGGTCCAGATAGCTGTACTCGATGCCGTCGGCCGCATTGGCCAGGGTGTAGTCGACCTGGAACTGGCCTTTCTTGATCGTCGCCATGTTGACGACGCCGGAGAGCGGCTGCTCGTCGGCGGCCCATGCCACACCCAGGCGGCCCTTTGCCCATGTCACCTGGCCAAAACCAGCAAGGGCGATGGCATCCAGCACCGCCTGGTGGCTGCGTACTTCTGTCAGCCAGTAGTCATAGCCAAGCGCATTGTCTGCGCAATGCAACATGAAGGCCTTCAGGCTTTCAATGTCGATGCGTCGATCCGCCATGCCCAGGCCTGCGATGCGCTTGCCATTTTCGTCGTTGATGCCACGCACGTAGGCCAGAATCTGCGCGCCCGGGTTGCTCGTCTCCTCGGTCACCCAGCCAACCGCATCGCCCTTCCACACCGGGATCGGCCGCGAATGGGCCACGCAGCGGATTTCATCCGGGGTGCCGTTGAGCTGGCCGGAGGCCTTCATCTGCAGGCCGATGGCGGGAATGCCGGCATGGCTGGCATCGTCACGCTGCACGCTGACCAGCGTGGTCCAGGTGAAGTTCGCCTGCGCGCCGCTGCCATCTGTGTTCTGTCCAGCCACGCGCACACGCACGTCGTACTGGCCAAGCTCCACATCGCGACCGTAGCTCACCCGACGGGCTTTCTGCGTGCGTCCCACAAGGTTGTAGTTGCCGAACAACTGCCAGTTGGTGGTGCCTACCGGGCGGTACTGGATCTGGAGCTGCTCGCGGTTGTCCTTGTCCTTGCCCTTGGAGGTCGTGTCCCACAGACGGAATTCCACGTTCACCTGCAGGCGCAGCGTCTCGGCCGAACTGGTGCGCTCCACCCAGGGGCTGGCCACATGCTTGGCGTCGCTGCCGGTATCCAGCAACAGAGCGCCTTCGATCACATCCGCGTTGCTGTAGAGCGGAATCGCTTCGTCCGGCATCTGCGGGAAGCCGCGGAACCAGGTGCGCACCCCCTCATAGCTGGACAGCGGTGACTCACCGTTCTGCAGGGCCTCGACACGGCCGACATTGATGCCTGGGCTCAGGGTCATGCCGACGAACTGTTCGTCGCCCTCGAACCACGTATAGGGACGGCTGATCAGATCGGGCGCCACGCGCGTGGAGCCGAACAGCAGGCCCAGCGGCTCATAGGCGCGCACGCGGTTGCGAGGCGCAGCCAGCGAATAGGCGGTATCGGCAACACCACCACCACCGGGCCGGGGAGGCTTCGGAGTGAGAACCTTGTTGATCAGCACACTGCCGGCCACGTAGACCGCCGAAGCGGCCAAAGTGCCATAAGTGCTCGCGATCGCGCCCGCACCCCAGGCGGAGCCTGCCGCCAGCGCGCCGATGCCGAAGGTGAAGTAGGTCAGCGCGATCATCGCTACCAGCGGGATCACCGCTTTGCCGACCACGCTGCGCACTTCGATCAGCTGCCCATGCCGCGGGCGGACCTGCATCCACTGCTCACGCGGGACATCGATACCATCCACGCAGACCTGCCAGGCCTGCCCATCGAGGCCATCGATATGGCGCATGAGGAAGGCGTACAGGCTTTCGCCCGGGCGCAGGTCGACCGGCACGTTGCGCTGGCCATCCAGCAGCACCGGATGCGGGGTGATGATGAGGCGACCGTCGGTCGCCGGTTGTGGGGTCAGTTCCATGCGTAGTATCCCTCGATCCTCAGCCCATATCCGGGCAGGTCACGAACGCGGTGCAGCACGCTGCAGCCGTTCGTTTCATTGCTGTGCAGAACCCAGCCCTCGTGGGCCAGGAAAAAGAAAACCCCGGCATGGCCGGGGTTGTGTTGTCCGCGTTCGATCATCAGTACCAGGTCGCCGTCCTGCGGAGGGCCCTCGCGGGCTACCGCCTGCGCGCGCGACAGCGCGCCCAGCTCGGCCGAGCCGCGCCGCCCGCGCGGTCGCCGCCCGGGCAGCGCCACTTCACGGGCGAACAGCGCCCGCTGCACCTGCACCACCAGGTCGGCGCAGTCGCACGCGGCTTCGTCATAGGGAATGCCCACCCATCGCTCGACGTCGACCAGGCGCATCAGAAGATCCCCGGCAACGTGAACGGATTGGCGTGCAGCAGCACGGCCTGCTGGCGCATCAGGAAATCGACGCCGCACTGGGCGCTGACCGTGCGCGTGTTGACCGATACCTGGGTCATCGGCAGGTCGTACTCGGCCTCGATGGCATCCGGGTTGGCACGGTCGGTCAGCATCAACCGGGCGGTCACCATCTCGCCCGGGGCCAGTGCTTCCAGGTCTTCGGTGAGTGCGCGGCCGATATTGTCGATCACCAGCTGCGCACGCGGAGCCTGCCCGCTGACGTCGTCGGGAAGCTGAAAGCCGAATGGCGCAGCGATGAACTCGCTGCCATTGCTGGTCCAGTTCACGTTGTCGTTGACGATCCGCAGTACTTCCGGCATCGATGGCGCCGACACTTCCAGCAGCATCAGCGGCCCCTGGGTATCGGCCAAGCGCTGGCGACGTTCATGGAACGAGCTCATCGCATGTACTCCAGCACCAGATCACGCTTGGAGAAACGGAACTGGGTGTTGAGCGGCACCAGGCGGCCGATCCCCTGCGGAAAGCGGGCGCTGATCGGCTGCCTGGTCCGTGGGTGCTCCATCGTGAACCAGCCAACACGACCGACATCGCGCAGGTACCACTCCTCGAACGCCTCGGCGTCGGCCGCACTGCGGAACTGCACCGAGGCGTACACATTCTTCATCACCCGGCTGTTGAGCGCGCGCATCTTGCTCGGCCCGCGCTCCATGTCGGTCCGCTCTTCGGACGCGACGATCTCCTCGCCATAGTCGGCGAAACGAATCTCTGCATACTCTGGCCAACTGCTCATCCCACTGCCTCCGTCCATCCATATCGGGCCCGTCCAATGGCGCCCAGCTCGCCACCGTTGAGGCTGTCGCCCACGATGTCGATCACCAGTCGCCTCACTTCGCTGCCATCCGGCATGCGCTGGCGTTCTTCCCGGGTGTTGACCCGGCCTTCGCCGTAGTTGTTGATTTCCACATTCATGCCGCCCTCGCCCGCCGGGGTGATCGGCACCTGCGCATAGCCCCCGCTTTCGCCGCCGCCCAGGCCGTTGCCGGTTCGCAGCGACGTGCGCAGAGCAAAGAATGCCGATGGGCCGCCGAGTGCCGCCATGTCCTCCTGGCTGAGTACACCTTCACCCTTGTGGACGATGCCGGCCGGTTCGTACTTGCCGCCAGGGCCGGTGTATCCGCCGGTGGAATAGGAGATGGAAATGCCCTCCTTCACTGGCGGGCCGATGGTGGCCCCGACGACGGCGTTGTAGACGGTATTGAAAATCCCCACCATCGCCCGTTTGATCGCAATTCGTGTCAGGTCGGCGATGATCGAATCGGCCAGTGACCTGAAGGACAACTTGCCCTTGTCCACGAACGTATAGAGCGCGTCCTCGATCCCCTGGAACGTTTTGGTGAACACCGCCTTGCTCTGTGCTGCCGTATCGGTCGCCGCCTTGGCGTAGTCGGCGTAAGCGGAGTGGAATCCCTCCCTGAACTTTTCGGCCTGCTGCCAGGGCTTTCGATCCTTGTCGAAGGACATCGCCTCGACCTTGTCCATCTCCGGTGCTTCGATGGCGAACAGACTCGAATCGTAGGAAATCCGCTCGCGCTCGGGCTGCATGTCCGCCACCAGTTCCGGCAGGCGGGCCGGTCCGCCATCCTGCGGTGATCCGTTGCCGCCAGCACGGCCAGGGGAGCTGGCCAGATGTGCCGCTGCCTTGCCAACGCTCCCGATGGATGCCGTCGCCTGTGCCGCCTGGGCCCGAATGGCCGCGAAATTCTGCGCGGCGATTCGATTGAGCTCATTCATCGCAGTGCGGAATTGCGGTGTGTTGATGCGCGGTGTGATGTCCAAGTTGTGGACTGTAGTGGCCACACATTTCTCCTGTTTGATGAAGGGCCCCATGGGAAGCCCTTGGTTCGTTGGTCCGGTCACCGCTGCCGGTCCGGCTGTCGATGCCGCCGCAGCCGGAACGAATTCACCGGCGTGTTCGGGCCAGCCGGATCACGCTATTGGCTTGCATTGCGCTCCGATGCGACCTGGAACACCTCCAGCAGCTGCTGTGTCCGCAGCGTTGCCTCGACCTCCGGCGGACGACGCTGCTGCACCAGCAGGAAGTCTTCGGCCGTGGTCGAATTGCCATGCACCTGAGCGAGTACGTTGGTCAATTGCGCGAGCATGTCCTGCAATGGTTGGTCCATTGGCTCGACGCGGGCAAATGCATACATCTCCGAGAGCTGGCGGGACGTCACTCCCGCCAGCAGGTGGTCCGGATGCGGGAGGCCCAGCCGCCACGCGATCCGGAACTGAAGCCGGCGCTCAGGCCGGCGGATCAGTTTTTTTCCAGCTCTCCCACGGCCGCATCGCCGAGCGCATTGAGCGTCTGCGCGACCCGGAACACGCGATCCAGCGCCGCCGCCGATTTCGTGCCCAGCTGGGCCACCTCATGGTCGGAGAACAGGCGCCCCCCCATTTCGTCGACCAGGCACAGGCCGACGAAGCGCGCACGGAAGTCATCCACCTTGGGCGTATCACCGCCGTAGGTCTCCTGCTCCCAGCGGTCACGGTCGCTGGCCGACATCATCGCCACACGCACATTGCCGCCCCATTCGGGCACGGCGATGTCTTCGTGGCGGCGATCCTGTGCGTCCAGGATCTGCTGCTTGCCCAGCAGCATCACGGGGTGCCGCCGGCAGCAGCGGTGACGATGGCGAACTCACGCGGCAACAGATCGGCGGTGAAGGTCAGCACCTGGTTGGTACCCGGCGCCACGTTGAACGCGGCGACCTTGGCCACGAAGGTGGCGGCATCGCCGGTGGGCAGCACCATCAGGAAGTGCAGGTCGGTATCCGGATCGGCGTCACGCAGGATTTCCTGGCCCGCCGAGCTGCCCACCGGCCAGCGATGGCCGGACACCTGTACGGCCTGGCCGCCGGACAGACCCGCGATGTTCTCCATCTGCTTCGAACGCAGGTTGGTGGCGTCGAGGGTGTTGGCCTGACCACGGCCAAACGGGAAGGCGGTCAGGCCGTCGATTTCGGTATAGCCTGCCGGATTGTTCGGCGCGGTCGGGGCGGTGCCGGCCTTCACGTACAGCGCGGAGTCCTGGGCGGAAATGGCTTGATTGATGGACATGGTGTTGAATCTCCTGGAAATGAAAAAGCCGCCTTGCGGCGGCTGGGTTTCGGGGTTGTCAGGCTCGGGTCGGCCTGGATGTCTTCGTCGCGGTTGGCCCGGCACAGCCGCCTGTTTCCACGTCGCCCTCGGGCAACGCGCAGACAACAAAAAAGCCCCCGGCTCGCGCCGGAGGCTTGTATGTCATCGTGGCTGAAAGCTTAGGCTTCGGGTGTGCACCGGTCAATACGGAAACCGGTACCTGCACCGCCTTGGGAAACCACAGCCAGCCCCACCATAGCCGCCCGATGCGGCACAGCCGCTGACATCGCGCTAACCCTCACAACGTCGACAATAACGTTCTGTTCCCTGCAACGAGGTACACCCCGATGTCCGAATGGATCATCCTGGATACGCATTACGGCCCGGTCCGCGCCTGGCAGGCACTGCCCGAGGGCAAACCCCGCGGCGCGCTGGTGGTGGTGCAGGAGATCTTCGGCGCCAACCCGCATATCCGCGGCGTCGCCGAACGGTTCGCGGCCCAGGGCTACGCCGTGTTGGCGCCGTCGTTCTTCGACCTGGTCGACGGCCCCGAGGCCGACCCGGATGCCCTGCCCTACAGCCCCGAGGGCGTGAAGGATGGGCTGGAACGGGTCACCGCGCTGGGCATGGAAAAGGCACTGGAAGTGGTCCGCGCCGCGGCAACCCGGCTGGCCCCGCACGGCAAGGTCGGCACGGTCGGCTACTGCTGGGGTGGCAGCGTCGCCCTGCTGTCCGCGCTGCGCCTGGGCCTGCCCTCGGTGAGCTACTACGGCGCGCGCAACGTGCAGTTCCTGGACGAGACGCCGAAGGCCCCGGTGATGTTCCACTTCGGCGCGCAGGACAAGAGCATCCCGCCGGAGGCGATCCAGGCGCACCGTGAGAAGCTGCCGCAGATGGCGACCTACGTCTATCCGGCCGACCATGCCTTCAACCGCGAGGTCGGACATGCGTATGATCCAGACAGCGCCGCCCTGGCGCTGCAACGCACCCTGGACTTCTTCTCGGAGCATCTTGGATGAGCGATTTCGAACTCGATTCACGCCTGGCCACCGATAGCGTACTGGTGGCCGAAGGCCCGTTGTCGCAAGTGCGACTGATGAACGACGAACGATTCCCCTGGCTGGTCCTGGTGCCGCGTCTGGCCGGGGTGACCGAGTGGATCGAGCTGGACGGCGAGCAGCAGGACAAGCTGCGCACCGAGCTCAACCGCGCCTGCAAGGCCCTGCACGGTTCGGACGGGGTGGAGAAGATCAACATCGGCGCGCTGGGCAACATCGTGCGCCAGCTGCATTTCCACGTGATCGGCCGCCACGACGGCGATCCGGCGTGGCCGGGACCGGTCTGGGGCAGTGGCCCGGCGCACCGCTATGAGCCGGCCGCGCTGGACCAGCATGTCGCCTACTGGAAGGAACGGCTAGGATATCCAGCCCATTCCTGAGCCAGTGCCGACCCGATGCGATTCAATATCGTCGCCGCCATCCTGCTGATCCTGATCGGCCTGTTCATGCTGGCCAGCAACCTGGGCTGGACCAACCTGAACCTGTCGCGCCTGCTGTTGACCTGGTGGCCGCTCGGCCTGGTGGCCGTAGGCATCGCGATCCTGTTCGGTCGCGGCAAATAAGGTAGCGCCGGGCCATGCCCGGCGAACGCAGCGCGCGGACCCACAAAACGGAAACGCCGGGCATGGCCCGGCGCTACCGATACGCGCTGACGCAAGCTGTCAGGTGCGCGGCAGGGTCACGCCGGTCTGGCCCTGGTACTTGCCGCCGCGGTCCTTGTACGAGGTCTCGCACACTTCATCGGACTGGAAGAACAGCATCTGCGCCACGCCTTCATTGGCGTAGATGCGCGCCGGCAGCGGCGTGGTGTTGCTGAATTCCAGGGTCACGTGGCCTTCCCACTCCGGCTCCAGCGGGGTCACGTTGACGATGATGCCGCAGCGCGCATAGGTGCTCTTGCCCAGGCACACCACCAGGGTGTCGCGCGGAATGCGGAAATACTCGACCGTGCGCGCCAGCGCGAAGCTGTTCGGCGGAATGATGCACTCGTCACCGACGATATCGACGAAGCTGCCCGGATCGAAATGCTTGGGGTCCACGATCGTCGAGTTGATGTTGGTGAACACCTTGAACTCGCGCGAGCAGCGCACGTCGTAGCCGTAGCTGGAAGTGCCGTAGCTGACGATGCGCTCGCCGTTGGCCTGCTTGACCTGCCCGGCCTCATACGGCTCGATCATGCCGTGCTGTTCGGACATCCGGCGGATCCAACGGTCACTCTTGATGCTCATGCTCTGTCCTGGGTGCGAGGGGGCGCGAGGATTCTAGCAGGGGGCCGGGCGTCGCCGCCGCAGCCCCCAGCGGGCCCTTACAGCAGCGAGGACAGGATCGGGATCGAAGCGCGCGGGCGCTTGCCCACTTCCTCGACCAGACGCTGGGCGGCACGGTGGTAGGCCTGGGCCGCCGCCGATTCCGGCTGCGCGGCGGTGATCGGGGTACCGGCATCGCCCTGCTCGCGGATGCCGATCTGCAGCGGCAGCGACCCCAGCAGCGGCACGCCGTACTGCGCCGCCATGCGCTCGCCACCACCTTCGCCGAACAGGTGCTCCACATGCCCGCAGTTGCTGCAGGTATGCACGGCCATGTTTTCGACCACGCCCAGCACCGGCACCTCGACCTTCTCGAACATCTTCAGCGCCTTCTTCGCATCCAACGTAGCGATGTCCTGCGGCGTGGTGACGATCACCGCGCCGGCCAGCGGGATCTTCTGCACCAGGGTCAGCTGGATGTCGCCGGTGCCCGGCGGCAGATCGATCAGCAGGTAGTCCAGGTCGTCCCACAGCGTGTCTTCGAACAGCTGGGTCAACGCCGCCGTCGCGCGCGGTGCGCGCATGATCAGCGGCGTTTCATCCTCGACCAGATAACCGATCGACATGGTGTCCACGCCGAAGGCCCGCATCGGCTCGATGCTCTTGTTGTCCGGGCTTTCCGGGCGACCGGACAGGCCGAGCATCGCCGGCACGCTGGGGCCGTAGATATCGGCATCAAGCACGCCTACGCGCGCCCCCAGCTGCTGCAGTGCGACGGCCAGGTTGACCGCCGTGGTCGACTTGCCCACGCCACCCTTTCCCGAGCCCACCGCGATCACGTTGCGGATGCGCGCATGCGGCGCCAGTCCCTTCTGCACCTGGCTGGCATGCGGACGACGGGAAGAACTGTTCACTGCGGGCTCCGGGTGAATCGACAAGAAGAACCCAACATCATACTAGCTGGACGTACGCTGACTGAAATTCAGGATTGCTACAGATTCGTGCACAGATTGTTAAGTTCATGTTACGTTCGCTAAGCACTGGTTTTGGGCTGCGTTGCTGGATCTACGGCACGCACGATGGCGCATGCGCAGTGCCGTACTCGTATTTGCTCTCTGAACGGAACTACATGAAAGACCTTCGCAATTCTGCACGTCGCAACACCCTCGCTGTCGCCTTGATCTCCGCCCTGGTTGCCGCCTCGCCGGCAATGGCCCAGGACAAGGCCACCAATCTGGACAAGATCACCGTCACCGGCTCGCTGATCCCGCAGACCCAGGTCGAGACCCAGACCCCGGTCATGACCATCAGCGCTGAAGCCATCCAGTCGCGCGGCTTCAACAGCGTCGCCGAGGTGCTGCAGCAGTCCTCGCTGACCACCGGCGGCATCCAGGGCGGCCAGACCTCCGCTTCGTTCACCCAGGGCGCTGAAGCCGCTGGCATGTTCGGCCTGAATCCGGGTTACACCAAGTACCTGATCAACGGCCGCCCGATGATGTCCTACCCGGCGCTGTACAACGGCGGCGACGCGTTCAACAACATCAGCGGCATTCCGATTGACATCGTCGAGCGCATCGAGATCCTGCCCGGCGGCCAGTCTTCGCTGTACGGTTCGGATGCGATCGCCGGCGTGGTCAACATCATCCTGAAGGACCACATGGAAGGCGGCAGCCTGTCCGTGCGTGGCGGCACTTCCACTGAAGGCGGCGGCAGCAGCTTCCGCGTCAGCGGTGCACACGGCTTCTCGGCACTGGACGACCGCTTCAATGCACTGGTCAACGTGCAGATCGAAAGCAGCAACCCGATCTGGGGCTACCAGCGTGACCTGACCAAGCAGAACAACGCGAACGGCTACACCCCGCAGCTGCCGTCGAACGACTTCGCCGTCATCGACGCCAAGACCAATGCGCTGTACATGATGGACCCGAGCAACTGCGCCAACGTTGCCGGCCAGTTCGACGGCACCACCGTGCTGGCGAACCGCCCGACGGGCCAGTCCTGCGGCTCGGTCTTCGGCGCCGGCTACAAGACCCTGAAGAACGGCAAGGACAGCGGCCAGTTCTACTCGTCGATGACCTTCGACGTGAACGACAACTTCCAGCTGTTCGCCGACGTGCTGTACAGCAAGGAAAAGACCGAATACACCTCGGGCTCGAACTACCTCTGGTGGGGCACCAAGAGCACCATGGGTGGCTTCTATGACCAGGCCTCCGGCAAGCTGGTCAACCTGCAGCGCGCGTTCGCTCCGGAAGACATCGGCGGCGAAGGCTACAAGGGCATCCTGAACAACGACAAGAGCCGTGCCTACCAGGTCACCCTGGGCGGCAAGGGTGCGGTCGGCAACTGGGACTACAGCCTGAGCTTCACCCGTGGCGAATACCGCCTGGATGAGAGCAAGTTCCAGCGCTTCGGCAATGCCATCAACAGCTACTTCGCCGACAAGGTGCTGGGCCCGCAGCTGGGCACCCAGGATGGCTTCGGCATCTACAACACCAACTGGGGCGCGTTCTACTCGCCGATCTCGCCGGAAGATTTCGCTGGCTTCACCGGTTACACCACCAACCACAGCCGCACCTGGCAGAACCTGGCACGCGCGCAGGTCACCAACGGCTCGCTGTTCTCGCTGCCGGGCGGTGATGCCGGCCTGGCCGTGGTCGTCGAAGGCGGCAGCGAAGGTTGGGACTACAGCCCCGACCAGCGCCTGCTGGACGGCGACGTGTGGGGCTCGTCGGCTGTTGCCGGCAACGGCCATCGCAGCAACTACGCGGTGACCAGCGAGCTGCGCATGCCGCTGCTGGAGTCGCTGACGGTGACCGCTTCCGGTCGCTATGACGCCTTCAAGATCGCCGACAACACCGTCGACAAGGCCACCTACAGCGTGGGTGTAGAGTTCCGTCCGATCGAAAGCCTGCTGTTCCGCGGCAAGTACGGCACCGCCTTCCGCGCGCCGACCCTGCCCGACGCGTTCCAGGGCCGCAGCGGCTATTACGCTGCCAACTCCACCGACTACTACCGTTGCGGTGAGCTGGGCTACGTGCCGGGCAACACCGACGCCTGCCGCTACGCAGACAGCGTCTCGGTCTACTCCGAGCGTGCCGGCAACCCGGACCTGGAGCCGATCACTGCCGACGTCTGGAACGCGGGCATCGTCTGGGCGCCGATGGCGAACCTGTCGATCTCGGCCGACTACTACAACTGGAAGATCGAGAACGAAGTCGATACGGCCAGCACCGACCAGCTGCTGCTGGCCGAGTACTACTGCCGCAACGGCCTGCCGAACGGCTCCTCGGCCACCTGCCAGAACGTGGCTGACTGGGTCGTGCGCGATTCGGCCGGCAACCTGAGCTCGCTGTACACCCCGAAGATGAACGTGGCCCGCCAGAACCTGCAGGCCGTGACCGTCGGCTTCAAGTACCTGCAGGACATCGGCCGCTTCGGTTCGCTGCAGTTCTCGGGCAACTACACCAACATGCTGAAGCGTGAAGTGCAGGCGCAGCCGGGCGAGGACTTCCAGGACCTGCTGGGCAACCCGAAGTCGATGTGGAACTACGACAGCTACGCCAAGGTCCGTTCCGACGCGTCGGTGGCCTGGTCGCTGGACAAGTGGACCACCACGCTGTACGCGAACTACATCGGCCACACCCCGAACTACCTGGCGGGCCTGAACGGCTACGAGTACACCCATGGTGCGTCGGGTTACAAGGCAGGCAAGTGGGCTTCGTACACCACTTACAACCTGAGCGTGAACTACCGCGTGCAGGATGACCTGACCCTGTCGCTGATGGTCAACAACGTGTTCAACAAGATGCCCGAGCAGCAGGCTCACAGCTACCAGGGCACCTCCGGCACGCCGTTCAACAACTACCTGTACAACGTCTACGGCCGCACCGTGTACGTGCAGGCCAAGTACGACTTCGGCAAGTAATCCCGTCGATTTCCGGGTTTTATTCCGGACCAGGCCCCGCTTCGGCGGGGCCTTTTTTTTGGCGAGGCATGTGCGGCGATCGCCGCGGGAACATCTCGATTGTTAAATATCCGGACATTTACTGGATATTCATTAAGCCAAACTCGGCAAATTCGTACCAATATTGCAATCAATTGTTTTTAAAGAAATTTTTATTAACTCCGAACGAGCCATTGCGAGAGCGCGACAAGCCCGCGAAAAACAAGTTAAGCGTGTGTTACGTTCGAAAAACGCCGCCTTTCTGCGTCCACCGGCTGCTGAACCATCCATGAGTTCCCAGGAAAGGGAAAACGCGTTTCTCACGACCACACGGAGTACCGCATGTCTCGCAATGGCTTCCCGCGTCACCCGCTCACCCGCGCCGTCCTCAGCGGCCTGATCCTGGCCAGCAGCAGCGCGATCGCGCTCGCCCAGGACAACACTCCCACCGATCTTGGACGCGTGACCGTCACCGGCTCACTGATCCCGCAGACGCAGATGGAGAACCACACGCCGGTCCTGACCGTCACCGCTGAGGACATCCAGACCCGTGGCTTCACCAGCGTTGCCGAGGTGCTGCAGCAGAACTCGTTGACCACCGGCGGCCTGCAGGGCGGCCAGACCTCCGCGTCGTTCACCCAGGGCGCCGAAGCCTCGGGCATGTTCGGCCTCAGCCCGAGCTACACCAAGTACCTGATCAACGGACGGCCGATGCTGTCCTACCCTGCCCTCTACAACGGCAGCGATACCTTCAACAACCTCAGCGGCATCCCGATCGACATCGTCGAGCGCATCGAGATCCTGCCCGGCGGCCAGTCGTCGCTGTACGGCTCGGATGCAATCGCCGGCGTGGTCAACATCATCCTCAAGGACCGCATGGACGGCGGCGTGCTGAACGTGCGCGGCGGCGCCTACACCGAGGGTGGCGGCAACGATTTCCGCGTCAGCGGCGCGCATGGCTTCAACGCCTTTGATGACCGCTTCCACGCACTGGTCAACGTGCAGTACGAGAAAAGCAGCCCGATCTGGGGTTACCAGCGCGACCTGACCAAGCAGAACAACACCCGGGGCTATACGCCGCAGGTTCCGACCAACGACTTCCTGGTCTACCTGCCGGACCAGCAGAACGCCTACGTGATGATGGACCCGAGCCGCTGCGCCAACGTGGCCGGCCAGTTCGGCGGCACCACCGTGCTGGGCACCCGTGCCACCGGCGAATCCTGCGGTTCACCCTTCAGTGCCGGCTACAAGACGCTGAAGAACGGCAAGGAAAGCAGCCAGATCTATTCGTCGATGTCCTTTGACGTCAACGACAACTTCCAGCTGTTCGCAGACGCGCTCTACAGCCTGGAAGAAGTGCAGTACAACTCGGGTTCGGGCTACGCCTTCTGGGGCAGCGATGTCGGCTTCGGTGCGTTCGTCGACCAGGCCAGTGGCGAATACATGAACCTGCAGCGCGCGTTCGCGCCGGAGGACATCAGCCCGGCCGGCTACCGCGACACCATGAGCACCGATCGCAACAAGGCCTACCAGATCACGCTGGGCGGGCGCGGCAACGTCGGCAACTGGGATTACAGCGCCAGCTTCAGCCGTGGCGAGTACAAGCTGACCGAGCGCAGCTTCGCGCGCTGGGCCAACGAGATCGACAGCTACTTCGAAGACCGCGTGCTGGGTCCGGTGCTGGGCGTCACCGACGACGGCTACAACATCTACAACCCGAACTGGGGCGCGTTCTATTCGCCGCTGCCGGCCGGCGATTTCCAGACCTTCACCGGCTTCACCTACAACAAGAGCCGCACCTGGCAGAACCTGGGACGCGCGCAGATCACCAATGGTTCGCTGTTCAAGCTGCCCGGTGGCGATGCGGGCCTGGCAGTGGTGGCCGAAGCGGGCAGCGAAGGCTGGTCCTATACCCCCGACCAGCGCCTGCTTGATGGCAGCGTCTGGGGCACCACCTCGGTGGCCGGCGCTGGCCATCGCAGCAACTATGCGCTGACCAGCGAACTGCGCATGCCGCTGCTGGAGTCGTTGACCGTGACCGCCTCGGGTCGCTACGACGCATTCAAGATCGCCGACAAGACCGTCGACAAGTCGACCTACAGCATCGGCGTGGAATTCCGTCCCATTGAAAGCCTGCTGTTCCGCGGCAAGTACGGCACCGCCTTCCGCGCGCCCAGCCTGTCCGATGCCTTCCAGGGCCGCAGCGGGTACTACGCCAACGGCTCGGTCGACTACTACCGCTGTGGCCAGCTCGGCTTCAACCCGAGCGACACGGTTGGCTGCCCGTATGCCAACGAATCAGTGTTCGGTGAGCAGTCCGGCAACCCCGAGCTGGAAGCGATCACCGCCGACGTCTGGAACGCCGGCATCGTGTGGGCGCCCATCAACAACCTCTCGCTGTCGGTGGACTACTACAACTGGAAGATCAAGAACGAGGTCAACACCCTCAGTTCCGACCAGTTGCTGCTGGCCGAGTACTACTGCCGCAACGGCCAGACCAACAACACCTCGGCCAGCTGCCAGAACGTGAGCGACTGGATCACCCGCGATGGCACCGGCAAGCTGGAGCAGATCTATACGCCGAAGATGAACATCGCCAGCCAGAACCTGCAGGCGGTCACGGCCAGCTTCAAGTACGTGCAGGACATCGGCCGCTTCGGTGCGCTGCAGTTCTCCAGCAACTACACCAACATGATCAAGCGCGAACTGCAGCCGCAGCCGGGCGACGAGTACCTGGACCTGCTGCGCGACCCGTACGCGATGTGGAACTACGACCAGTACGCCAAGGTGCGTGCCGACGGTGCGGTGGGCTGGGCGAAGGACAAGTGGACCACCACCGTGTACTTCAACTACATCGGCAAGACGCCCAACCGCATGGCATACCTGGGCAAGGGCTACGACTACGTGCATCCGTCCGGCTACGAGGCCGGCAAGTGGGGCTCGTACACCACCTACAACCTGAGCGTGAATTACCAGGCGATGGACAACCTGACGCTGTCGATGATGGTCAACAACGTGTTCAACAAGATGCCCGACGGCCAGGCCCACAGCTACGCCGGCAACATCGGCGCACCGTACAACAGCAGCATCTACAACCCTTACGGCCGTGCCGTGTACGTGCAGGCCAAGTACGAGTTCGGCGGGAAGTAAGCGCCGCGCCCGCACTGCCCGGAAAGGCCCCGCTTCGGCGGGGCCTTTTTCATGCCCGTCAATTGAGACGGAAGATCAAAACCAGTCTCATAAATTAAATAATGAGAAAAGCATCCGCGAAGGCAGCAAGCCCTTGATCTACATACGAAACATCGGCTTCGATCAATTCTGTCCCGCAACGCAACATTTTGAAACATTCCCAGACAATCGCGTTTACGCACTGATTTCAAAGGACTTTTCTTCCGATAAGCAGCACATCCGTGTGACGGGACCGTTTTGACAACGTGAACGTCGTGTTACGGTCCGGCTGAATGGATTGCAACTGAACACATCATGAAGATGTCAGGGAGGACATCAGCCAGACGACATCGCTCATTACGGGGATCCATCATGTCTCGCCATCGCTCCACGCCTTCGCGTCACCCCCTGACCCTTGCCCTGATCGGCACCCTGCTCGCCTCCGGTGCAGCCCACGCGCAGGACACCGGCCCGACCCAGCTCGACCGGGTCACCGTCACCGGTTCACTGATCCCGCAGACGCAGATCGAGAACCACACGCCGGTCCTGACCGTCACCGCCGAGGACATCCAGACCCGCGGCTTCACCAGCGTCGCCGACGTCCTGCAGCAGTCCTCGCTGTCGACCGGCGGCCTGCAGGGCGGGCAGACCTCCGCTTCGTTCACCCAGGGTGCCGAGGCCGCCGGCATGTTCGGGCTCAGCCCCGGCTACACCAAGTACCTGATCAACGGCCGCCCGATGCTCTCGTATCCGGCGCTGTACAACGGCAGCGACAGTTTCAACAACATCAGCGGCATTCCGATTGACATCGTCGAGCGCATCGAGATCCTGCCCGGCGGCCAGTCTTCGCTGTACGGTTCGGATGCGATCGCCGGCGTGGTCAACATCATCCTCAAGGAGCGCATGGATGGCGGTGTGCTCAATGTCCGTGGCGGTGCCTACTCCGAAGGCGGCGGCAACAGCGTACGCGTCAGTGCGGCGCGCGGCTTCAACGGTGTCGACGATCGATTCCATGCGCTGGTCAACGTGCAGTACGAAAAAACCAGCCCGATCTGGGGCTACCAGCGTGACCTGACCAAGGTCAACAATCCCGACGGCTACAGCCCCCAGTACGTCTCCAACGACTTCCTGGTACTGCTGCCGGCCAACAGCAACCGCTACGCCATGATGGACCCGAACCTGTGCGCCAACGTGGCGGGCCAGTTCGACGGCACCACCGTGCTCGGCACCCGGCCGACCGGCCAGGCCTGCGGTTCGGTCTATGGCACCGGCTACAAGACCATCAAGAACGGCAAGGAAAGCGGGCAGATCTACAGCTCGATGACCTTCGATGTGAACGACAACTTCCAGTTGTTCGGCGACGCGCTCTACAGCCTGGAAGAAGTGAAGTACGCCACAGGCTCGAACTACACCTGGTGGGGCACCTCCTCCGGCTGGGGCCGCTTCTACGATCAGGACAGCGGCCAGTACATGAACCTGCAGCGCGTGTTCGCGCCGGAGGACATCGGCGCCGGCGGCTATCGCGACATCATGAACACCGATCGCAACAAGGCTTACCAGGTCACGCTCGGCGGCCGCGGCACGGCCGGCAGCTGGGACTACAGTGCCAGCTTCACCCGCGGCGAATACAAGTTGACCGAGCGCAACTTCGTGCGCTGGAACGATCCGATCAACGACTACTTCGAGCAGCGTGTGCTGGGGCCGGTGCTGGGCACCACCAGCACCGGGTACAACATCTACAGCCCGGACTGGGAAGCGTTCTACTCGCCACTGCCGAGCGGTGATTTCCAGAGCTTCACCGGCTACACCTACAGCCAGAGCCGCACCTGGCAGAACCTGCTGCGTGCGCAGGTCACCAATGGTTCGCTGTTCAAGCTGCCCGGCGGCGACGCCGGCTTCGCAGTGGTGGTTGAAGGCGGCAGCGAAGGCTGGGATTACACGCCCGATACCCGCCTGGTGGATGGCAGCGTGTGGGGTACCACCGCGGTTTCCGGCGCCGGCCATCGCAGCAGCTACGCGGTGACCAGCGAACTGCGCATGCCGTTGCTGGAATCACTGACGGTGACCGGCTCCGGCCGCTACGACGCCTTCAAGATCGGTGGCAACACCATCGACAAGGCGACCTACAGCGTCGGCCTGGAATTCCGGCCGATCGACAGCCTGCTGTTCCGTGGCAAGTACGGCACCGCGTTCCGCGCGCCCACCCTGTCCGATGCCTTCCAGGGTGTCAGCGGCTACTACGCCAACGGCTCCACCGACTACTACCGTTGCGGCCAGCTGGGCTACGACCCGGCCAACACCACCGGCTGCCCGTATGACAGCGTGTCGGTGTTCGGCACCCAATCCGGCAACCCGGACCTGGAGCCGATCACCGCCGATGTCTGGAACGCCGGCATCGTGTGGGCGCCCATCAACAACCTGTCGGTGTCGGTGGACTACTACAACTGGAAGATCAAGAACGAGGTCAACACCCTCAGTTCCGACCAGTTGCTGCTGGCCGAGTATTACTGCCGCAACGGCCAGACCAACAACACCTCGGCCAGCTGCCAGAACGTCAGCGACTGGATCACCCGCGACGCCTCCGGCGTACTCGATGAGATCTATACGCCGAAGATGAACGTAGCCAGCCAGAACCTGCAGGCGCTGACGGCCAGCTTCAAGTACGTACAGGACATCGGCCGCTTCGGTTCGCTGCAGTTCTCCGGCAACTACACCGACATGCTCAAGCGCGAACTGCAACCGCAGCCGGGCGATGAGTACCTGGACCTGCTGCGCGACCCGTATGCGATGTGGGTGTACGACTCGTACGCCAAGGTGCGCGCCGACGGTTCGATCGGCTGGGCCAAGGACAAGTGGACCACCACCCTGTATGCCAACTACATCGGCAAGACGCCGAACTACATGGCCTACCTGGGCAATGGCTACGACTACGTCCACAGCTCCGGCTACAAGGCCGGCAAGTGGGGTTCGTACACCACCTACAACCTGAGCGTGAACTATCGGGCGATGGACAACCTGACCCTGTCGCTGATGGTCAACAACGTGTTCAACAAGATGCCTGACAACCAGCGGTACAGCTTCGCCGGCACCAGCGGCCAGCCGTACAACAACTACCTGTACAACGCTTATGGCCGTGCCATCTACGTGCAGGCCAAGTACGAGTTCGGCAACAACTGATCCGTCAGCGCGTTCCCGTACAGCAGAAGACCCCGCTCCGGCGGGGTCTTCTGCTTTGGGTGGCACCGGTGCGGCAAGGGAGGGGGAGCGGCGCTGGCACTGCCAAGGAAGGTCATCGATCTGCTACCTTTCGACCTTGTTCACAATCCAGTCAGCTTCAGCCGATCAACGCGCAGCAAAAGGACAAGACATGCACGTGATTTCCGCTCGCACCCTATGCGGTGCCCTCTCCATGGCCCTGGCCGGCGCCACGGCACACGCCGCTCCCATCCCGATCGAAGACCTGGCACGCATGCCAGCGTTGCAGTCGGTCTCGATGAGTCCGGACGGCAAGCATCTGGTCGCGTTGATCCCCTCTCCGGGCAACCCGGAAGAAACTGCGCTGGCCAGCTGGGATACCGACGCAATGGGAGGCGCCCCGAAGGTGGTTACGCCCTCGGGCGACCGGATGAAGTTCATTGCCGTGGGCGCTCTCAAGTCCGACCAGATCCTGGCGGTCGGCCGCCAGGAGTGGACCGGGCAGCTTGGGGGGTGTGGCGAGGGCAGCGTATCGGGTGCGACCAAGACATTCGTGGTCAAGACCTACCTGACCGACCAGAGCCAGAAGACTTTCAACGAAGCATTCGCCGACAACACGCGCAAGCTGGGCGTGAGCGAACAGACCCAGCGCTGCCTGGAACTGGGTGGCAGCGCATCGCTGGTCAACATGCTGCCGCTGGATCCGGACCGGGTCATCATCCGCCAGCTCAGCGAGATAACGCTGACCGCCAATTACTACCTGTACAACCTCAAGACCAAGGAAACCGAACTGCTGTTCCGCGGCGGCACCCGCGCCCAGCCTGCGTTGTTCGACCCGCGCAGCGGCAAGGTGCTCGCCAAGAGCCAGATCGAACCGGTCAGCGGCGATTACGACCAGCAGATTCAGATCCTTGATCCGAGCTCCGGGCAGTTCGTACTGCAGAAGCCGCTGCTGACACGCCTGTCCAACCGGCATACGGTCGAGTTGGCTGGTGTGGACGATGCCACCGGCAAGTACTACGTCCTGACCGACCTCTTCTCGGACAAGGTGCAGGCACATCTGTACGACGCCAAGGCGCAGAAGTTCGATCCCGAACCGGTGCTGGCCAATCCGAACTTCTCCATCGCAAGCCTTGTCTTCAGCACCCAGCCGAGCACCTTCAATCAAGTGGTCGGATTCACCATCGATGGCCCTTCGCAACAGACGGTCTACGTCGACCCGACGCTGAAATCGATCCAGGACACGCTGAAGCAAGCTGCGCCGGGAAGGCAGATCGAGATCAGCCGCTACAACGATGATTTCTCGAGGATCCTGTTCCGCGCTACCGGTCCGGATGCACCGCCCTCCCATTTCCTGCTGCTGGATCGGAAAAAGGTGGTGAGCCTGGGCAGCGAGCGTCCGTGGATCAGCAAGGGCACGGTGGGCGAACAACGCTGGGTGAACTACAAGGCACGCGACGGACGGGTCATTCCTGCCATCCTGGATCTCCCTGCGGGCTGGAAGGAAGGCGATGCCGCAGCGCCGGCCATTGTCCATCCACACGGCGGCCCCTGGGCGCGTGACTACGTGCAATGGGATGCCTCCGGCTGGGTCGCGCTGCTGACGTCTCGCGGATATGCCGTGCTTCGCCCGCAGTACCGTGGCTCCTCTGGCCTGGGCCGGGACCTGTGGATTGCCGGCGACCGCGAATGGGGCCAGAAGATGTCCGACGACAATGATGACGGTGCGGCGTGGCTGGTGTCGCAGGGTTTCGCTGCGAAGGACCGCATCGCGATCTTCGGCTACTCCTACGGCGGCTTCGCTGCTGCCGCAGCCACCGTTCGCCCAGGCAGCCCGTATCAGTGCGCGATTGCCGGCGCTCCGGTCACCGATCTCGCACGCTTGGGCACCAGCTGGAGCGACAACCGCCTGCAGCGCATCCTGCAAGGGCAGACGGTCAAGGGCATGGATCCGATGCGCAACACCGCCAGCGCCAACATTCCGGTGATGCTGTTCGTGGGTGACCGCGATGTGCGTACACCCTCCTTCCACGCCCAGGGCTTCTACGAAGCGGTGAAGGACAAGGTGCCTGCGCAGTACCACCTGATTGCCGACCAGCAGCACAGCATGCCGTGGTACCCACGCCAGCAGCGGGAAACGCTGGGCCTCATCGAAGGCTTCCTGAAGAAGGATTGCGGCCCGGGCGGCCTCTGACCCCTAGATCGTGTCGCTGAGCGCCCCCGCCTGGCATCCGCCAGCGGGGGCGTTTCGCATCCACAAGGTGAATTTCCCTTAAACATCAAAGCATTACAGGCGCGCTTCGTTCATCTTGCATTTACTTTACGGCAAACATACACTCCGTTAACCGAAGCGTAACAAATAGGGAAATTACCGAAATGCGCAACGTCATTCGCCTCTCCAAGCCGAGCCGCGTCCCGCTGACCTTGGCGGTTCTGGCCTGTCTACATGTCGCTCCTGCCTTTGCCCAGGAAACACCGCAGCAGGAAGCTGCTTCGTCAAGTACCCCCCCCGCATCCAAGCGCGCCACCGAACTTGACACCGTCGTCGTCACCGGTTCGCTGATCAAGCGTCCGGAGTACGAGACCACGTCGCCGGTGCAGGTCATCTCGATCGACAAGGCGATCTCTGCCGGTCAGTTCGATACCGCCGACTTCCTGCAGACGTCTTCGATCGCGGCAGGCTCCACGCAGATGAACAACCAGTTCGGCGGCTTCGTCGTCGAAGGCGGCACCGGTGTGCAGACGGTCTCGCTGCGTGGTCTGGGCGCGAACCGCACGCTGATCCTGCTCGACGGCCAGCGTCCCGGCCCGGCCGGTACCCGTGGCCAGGTCGCCGCGTTCGATCTGAACGTCATTCCGCAGGCCATCCTGCAGCGGCTGGAAATCGTCAAGGACGGCTCCTCCTCCATCTACGGCTCCGATGCGCTTGCCGGCGTGGTCAACCTGATCACCAAGAAGAGCATCGACCGTCCGGAGATGACCTACTCCATGAGCGTGCCGCAGCATGGTGGCGGCGAGCAGTTCTCTGCCTCGATCGCCAACGGCTGGAACTTCGACAAGGGCAGTGTCGTGGCGGCTGCGCAGTGGGACCGTCTGAACGCACTGACCGTGGGTGATCGCGATTACTTCCGCTGCGCCGAAGACATGGTCTGGGGCACTGACGGCAAGCGGATCGACCGTGAGGATCGCTCGATCCTGGCCGGCAGCAACCTGGCAGGCTGCAGCACCGGCAACCTGTACGCCAATACCATCATCAACTACAACAACCCGGCAATCCGCTACGTGCCCTCGCCCGATGGCAGCACGGTGGGCCCGTTCCCGGGCTATCGTCCGCGCCCGCGCCCGACTCCGACCTACGCCAACGGCGGCACCGCGTACTACCAGGATGTCCTGAACTTCCCGTTCTACCACGACCAGGAAGTGATCAATCAGCGTGAGCGTGCCTCGCTGTACGCCGCCACTGACTTCAGCTTCGACAGTTTCAACTGGAAGACGCAGTTCCTGTACAACCGCCGTGAGACCAAGGCGCACAGTTGGCGCCAGTTCTACCCAACGGTCTACAGCGAGGCGGCCGATGACTACTTCCAGGTCATCATGCCGTTCCCGAGTGACCAGAAGATCACGGTCGACTACTTCTACGGCACCACCAAGTTCGATGGCCAGTTCAAGTCGACCGACAGCTGGACCTGGGAAGTCAACGCTGGCTTCAGCCGCTCCACCGGCAAGTACGGCGCGCTGTCGATCGATGTCGACCGCGCCGGCGACCTCGTCTATACCGACGACGACATGCCGGTGAACTACTTCGATCCGGGCTTCCTCAACGGCACCCGCATGAATGAGCTGATTGCCGCCGTGGGCCAGTACCACACCGGCAAGACCACTTACGATCAGACCAGTGCCAACGCGATCTTCAGCGGCAACCTGTTCACCCTGCCCGCCGGCGATGTCGCCTCGGCATTCGGTGTCGAGTTCCGCAGGTACAAGATCGATGACACGCCGTCGGATTTCGCACTCGCGGACCGCTCCTGGAATTCCACCTCTGCCGGCCCGACCCGTGGCACCGACAAGGTCAAGGAAGCGTTCGCCGAAGTCGACGTACCGCTGCTGAAGGGCATCCCGGGCATTGAATCGTTGTCGGTCAACCTGTCCGGCCGCGTGTTCGAATACGACTCGGTGCCGGGCTCGGATCACGTCTGGAAGACCGGCGTGAACTGGCAGATCATCCCGTCACTGCGCGTGCGCGGCACCATGGGTACCTCGTTCCGTGCGCCGGGCCTGTACGAGCTGTACCTGGGCGATCAGACCGGCTTCCTGCCGCAGACCCAGATCGACCCCTGCATCCAGTGGGGCGACAGCAACAACACCTTCATCCGTGCAAACTGCGGAGCGGCCGGCATTCCGGACACCTATACCGGCGGCGGCGGCAGTAGCGCCACCATCTATTCCGGTGGCGGCGGCAAGAACAACCTGCAGCCGGAAACGTCCAAGGCCAAGACCCTCGGCCTGGTCTGGAGCCCGACCTTCGCCAACCTCAACGTGGCGCTGGATTACTTCGACTATGACGTGCGCGGTGAAATCACTCAGCTCGACGAGTACGACATCGTGTTCGGCTGCTACGGCTCGGCGGTGTTCCCCAACGCATTCTGTGACCAGATTGTGCGCAACAGCCCGACCAACGCGTCGGCGCCGAACAACATCACCACGATCTACAACAAATACGTGAATATCAACCGCGAGCGCACCCGCGGCTACGACCTCCAGGTCAACTACGACAACGACTTCTCCTTCGGCAAGATTTCCGCTGAAGCGCAGGTCACCTACACCATCGAAGATACGTACCAGCTGTTCGACTCGGCTTCTGACAGTGGTATCACCACCTCCGACCAGGTCGGCTACATCGGCCGGCCGAAGACCGTCGGCCTGGCCAGCGTCAGCCTGGAACGGGGTGACTGGACGTTCAACTGGCAGGGCACGTACGTCAGCAGCACCCAGAACAAGGACCTGGACCGGAACTTCACCTATTCCGGCTACCAGAACGCGACCCGCGACATCAAGGCCGGCTGGCAGTTCCGCCACAGCGTCTCTGTCGGCTACGACATGGATGACTGGAACATCATGGTCGGCGTGCGCAACCTGTTCGACAAGGAGCCGGACCTGATCTCCAACACCGCCGGCACCCGTTATGGCAACACGCCGTTGTACGCATCCCAGTACGACTGGTACGGCCGCACGTTCTTCGCGCGCGTGTCCTACAAGTTCTGATCGCAGCATTGCAGCACATGAAAAGGGCGGCTCCGGCCGCCCTTTTCTTTTGCCTGCGGCAAGCGGGCGGCGCACCGTGACCGCCGATCACCGCCAGCGCTGACAGCACGCCCCGCGGCACACAAATGGCTCCTGAATGCGCTCACCGCCCACCACTCCCCCGTCGCCACGCAGGAGGCAAGCGATGTCCTGGCGAGACACCTTTTTGCGCAAAGTACGACTTAACAGGCCATTCATATACGGCCCGTGCCGCCAGATTCGGCACATCACAAATGAGACTAAGCATCTGTATTTGTTGCAATTTCATGTACGCCGTTGACATTCCGAGTGACAAAGTGTGACGAAACCATGCATTTCCCGTTAAGCGCGTGTTAGGTTCGATCAAGGTCAGGACAAACCATGAACATGACCGTAACAACCGCAGGGATGCGGACGATCTTCATCCACTAGGGGGATTCACCACATGACGCACCACCGCACGCCTGGTCGCCACCCGCTGACCAACGCCCTGCTCGCCGGCCTGATGATGGCTGCCGCAGCCCCGGCCCTGGCCCAGGAAGCCAGCTCCGGCAACAACCCGATCGACCTGGACCGCGTCAGCGTGACCGGCTCGCGCATCGCGCGTACCGGCTTCGTGACCCCTTCGCCGGTCACCGCCATCACGGCCGAAGAAATCCGTGCCACCGGCGCCAACAACATCGGCGACCTGATGGCGCGCATGCCGGCGCTGAGCCCGACCTATACGCTGGGTAATTCCACGCGCTTCATCGGCACCGCCGGCGTGGGCCTGATGGATCTGCGCGGCATGGGCACCTCGCGTACGCTGGTGCTGGTCAATGGTCGCCGCCATGTCGGCGCGACCTCCGGCTCCTCGGCAGTCGACGTCAACACGATTCCGGTCGAGTGGATCGAGCGCGTTGAAGTCATCACCGGTGGCGCCTCGGCCGTGTACGGTGCCGATGCCGTGGCCGGTGTCGTCAACTTCATCATGAAGAAGTCGTTCGATGGCGCCGAAGTGCGTGGCCAGACCGGCATGGCCAGTGAAGGCGGCTTCAACCGCTCCTTCATCAGTGCCTCGGCCGGCACCGATTTCGCCAACGGCCGCGGCAACGCCGCGATCGCACTGGAATACAGCAAGCAGGACCGCTTCGTCCGCAGCGACCGCGCGATCGGCAATGAATTCCTGGTGTCGGTGCCGAACCCCAACTACGACCCGACCAAGCCCTCCAACGAAAGCAATCCGCAGACCGTGCTCAGCGGCCCGGGTGGCAACCACTCGATCTCCTTCGGCGGCACCTTCACGCTGGGTGCGTTCTCGCCCACCAACAAGGCGACCTGGGGCAACCGCTACCAGTTCAATCCGGATGGCACCTACCGCCCGCAGCGCTATGACGGGGTGATGCCGAGCACCACCAGCTGCGTCAACTGCGACTTCGCCGACCTCAATTCGGTCGCCGATCTGCAGCCCGGCTTCGACCGCAAGAGCGTCAATGCGGTCGTCAACTTCGACCTGACCGACAACCACCGCCTGTACTTCGAAGGCAAGTACACCGAGACCGTCTCGGACTTCCTGGCCCAGCCGTCGTTCGACCAGACCCTGCGCATCCAGCGTGACAATGCCTACGTTTCGCCGCAGCTGCGCGCGCTGATGGCCGCCAACGGCGCCAGCCAGTTGACCCTGAGCCGCTTCAACGTCGATGCCGGCCAGCGTGGCGAGCACGTGGAGCGCAACACCCAGCGCTTCGTGCTCGGCGTGGAAGGCAACCTGACCGAGAACTGGACCTACGACGTGTACGGCAACTGGGGCCAGAGCGAAGTCAAGCGCTGGAACCTCAACAACCGCATCAACGAGCGTTGGCAGGCAGGCCTGGACACCGTGGTCGATCCGTCCACCGGCCAGATCGTCTGCCGCACCACGCTGAACCCGAACGCCACCAACCCCAACAACGGCAACCGCGTGTACTCGCAGTTCGCCCGCGAAGGCTGCGTGCCGTTCTCGGTGTTCGGCAATGGCGCGGTGACCCAGGCGGCACGCGACTGGATGAACGTCGATTCGTTCAACTATTCGCGCCTGCAGCAGTCGGTGTTCAGCGCCTCGCTGGCCAACGCCTCGCTGTTCAGCCTGCCGGCAGGTGACGTCGGCGTGGCCGGTGGCGTGGAATACCGCCGCGAGAAGAGCCGCGAAATCACCGATCCGCTGGCAGCGCAGGGCCTGACCTTCCTCAACGCGATCCCCAACCGGATGGGCAAGTACGACGTGCGCGAAGCGTTCGTCGAAGCCACCGTGCCGTTGCTGGCCGACATCCCGGGCATCTACAACTTGACCATGGACGCTGCCGGTCGCTGGTCCGACTACAGCAGCATCGGCAAGACCACCACCTGGAAGGTCGGCCTGGACTGGACCATCATTCCGTCCCTGCGTGCCCGCGGCACCCTGTCGCAGGCGGTGCGTGCGCCGAGCATCGGCGAACTGTACAACCCGCAGAGCGAGAACTTCGCCACCGTCAACGATCCCTGCAACTACCTGGCCACCAATTCCAATCGCCCCAATACGGCAGCGGATCCGGCCCTGCGCCAGGCCAACTGCTCGGCGCTGGGCGTGCCGGTGGGCTGGGTCGATACCTACACCGCAACCCGCCCGGGTGTCAGCGGCGGCAACCCGAACCTGAAGCCGGAGCGTGCGCGCAGCTTCACCTATGGCCTGGTCTGGCAGCCTGATTTCCTGCAGGGCTTCGGCATGTCGGTGGACTACTGGTGGATCAGCCTGAAGGATGCCATCGGTGCAGTGACCGCACAGACCAATGCCACCCGCTGCGTGGATTCTCCGGGAGGCATCAACAACAGCTTCTGCGGCTTCATCGAGCGCGCACCGGTCGGTGGCAAGACCGATGCGGGCGGCCGCACCTTCCCGGAACACTCGATCAGCCGCTGGGTTGCACTGAACGAAAACCTGGCGCGCTCGCGTCGCGTCGGCGTCGATCTGGAAATGGACTACCGTTTCAAGCTCGCCGAGGGCGACACGGTGATCCGCCTGGTCGGTACCCGCCTGCTGCAGTCGCGTGAATGGGCCTTCCAGGACTTCCCGAACGAGTACGACGAGAACGTCACCTGGGTGACCGACCCGCGCTGGCGCGGTTCGCTGCAGACCAAGTACTCGCTGGGTCAGTGGCGCGCGTCGTGGGACCTGAACTACGTGAGCAGCAACCTGCGCGTGCAGCCCAAGAGCTACCAGGCCAACCCGGGCCAGAGCAGCCCGATCCGCAACGGTTCGTACGTCTACCACAACTTCCAGTTCGGCTACCGCTTCCCGGGCGACAAGATCGACGTCTACCTGGGCGTGGACAACGCCTTCGACAAGGATCCGCCGGTGAACTACTTCGGCTCCGACGTCGGTTCGGCGATGTACGACAACATCGGCCGTTACATGTACATGGGCGCCACCTACAAGTTCTGATCCAGCAACACATGCAGTACCCCGACAGACCCGGCTTTTGCCGGGTCTGTCTTTTCCGGTGCCGGCAAGGCCCCCTTGCGCCCGGCCATGACCTTCGACACCCTTGCAGTGTGGGCCGGCGGCGTATCGTTCGGCCCACGGCCGTTCCCCCGGCCCTTCCCTGACTCACTCGGCCTGGAGGCCATTCAAGTGACCCGTACTCCCAAGATCGTGCTGCTGACCCTGGCCGTTTCGGCCGCGCTGGTCGGCTGCGGCAAGAACGAAACCCCGGCAAAGGATGCCACCGCCTCCACGCCGGCCGCGGCCGACGCCGCCACCACCTACAAGCTCGACGAGAGCAAGCTGCCGGCCTACAACGCCTTCCAGGCCAGCGATCTGGACAGCAACCTTGACGCCTGCACCGCCTTCGGCGACTACGTCAACGGCAAGTGGCTGGCCGCCAACGAGATTCCGGGCGACCGCACCAGCTGGGGCGCCTTCACCATCCTCGACGAGCGTTCGGTGGCCGTGCAGCACCAGCTGGCCGAGCAGGTCGCGCAGGTCAAGAACCCGGCCGGCATCGAGAAGATCGTCGGCGACCTGTGGGCCACCGGCATGGACGAAGCCAAGGTCAACGCCCAGGGCATCGAGCCGCTGAAGGCCGACCTGGCCGCGATCGACGGCCTGCAGGACAAGGCCGCCATCGCCAACTACCTGCGCACCAGCGCCGCCAAGGGCGAGAACGTGCTGTTCGGCTTCGGCGCCGAAGCCGACTTCAAGAACTCGGCCGTGAACATGGCCTACGCCAGCCAGGGCGGCCTGGGCCTGCCGGACAAGACCTTCTATACCGATGCGTCCAAGGCCGACAAGCTGAAGGCTTACCAGGCCCACGTGGCCAAGGTGCTGGAGCTGTCCGGCGTGGCCGCTGCCGATGCCGCAAAGCAGGCTGAAGAAGTCGTCAAGTTCGAGACCCGCCTGGCCAAGGCGTCCAAGTCCAGCGTTGAGCTGTCGCGCGATGTCTCGCTGTACTACCACCCGGTCAGCCTGGCCGAGGCCGATGCGCTGACCCCGAACTTCAGCTGGACCGAGTTCTTCAAGTCGCAGAACGTGGCCGCGCCGGAGAAGTTCTCGCTGGCCATCCCGGCCTTCCACCAGGAAGTGAGCAAGGCGCTGGGCGATACCGATCCGTCGGTGTGGCGTGCCTACCTGCGCTTCCACACCGTGGACGGCGCCTCGCCGTACCTGGCTGATGCGTTCGTGCAGGAAAACTACGAGTTCTACGGCAAGACCCTCAATGGCCAGAAGGAACAGAAGCCGCGCTGGAAGCGTGTGCTGGGCACCATCGAGAGCGATGCCGGCGAAGCCTTCGGCCAGCTGTACGTGAAGGTCGCCTTCTCGCCGGAAGCCAAGGCGAAGATGGAAGAGCTGGTGAAGAACCTGGCCGCTTCGCTGAAGGAACGTATCCAGGGCCTGTCCTGGATGAGCGAAGAGACCAAGGCCAAGGCCATCGCCAAGTGGGAAACCTTCACTCCGAAGATCGGTTACCCGGACAAGTGGCGTGACTGGTCGGGCCTGCAGACCAACCGTGACAGCTACCTGGGCAACGTGCGCGCGGCCACCGCGTTCAACTACCAGTACAACCTGGCCAAGATCGGCAAGCCGGTGGACAAGACCGAGTGGGGCATGACCCCGCAGACGGTCAACGCCTACTACAACCCGCTGCAGAACGAGATCGTGTTCCCGGCCGCCATCCTGCAGCCGCCGTTCTTCGATGCCAAGGCGGACGACGCGCTGAACTACGGCGGTATCGGTGCGGTCATCGGCCACGAAATGACCCACGGTTACGACGACCAGGGCAGCCGCTTCGGGCCGACCGGCAACTTCGAGAACTGGTGGACCGAAGCCGATTCGAAGAATTTCGCTGGCCTGACCGGCAAGCTGGTCAAGCAGTTCGACCAGTACAAGGTCGACGGCCAGGCCGTGAACGGCCATCTGACCCTGGGCGAGAACATCGCCGACCTGGGTGGCCTGGCCACCGCCTACGACGCATTGCAGAAGGCGTCGGCCGGCAAGGAAGACGCGAAGATCGATGGCTTCACCCGCGATCAGCGCTTCTTCTTCAACTGGGCCACCGTGTGGCGCACCAAGTACACCCCGGAGAACGCCAAGGTCCGCCTGGCAACCGACCCGCACGCGCCGGCGCAGTTCCGTGCAGTCGGTGCGCCGTCGAACCTGCCGACCTTCACTGCGGCCTTCCAGTGCAAGCCGGGTACGCCGATGTCGCGCACCGGCGACTCGCAGGTGGTGATCTGGTAAGTCACGGCTGAGGCCACGGCTTGCCTGCAGAGGCCCGGGATTTCCCGGGCCTTTGTTTTTCCGCGCGGTGGCCGCAGCCACGCATGGCGTGGCCATCCCACCCGCCCGGTAGCGCCGGGCCATGCCCGGCGGAACCACCGTGATGCGTGCATCCCGTGCCCATGCGCGGCTTGCTATAGTTCGCCCGCCCTCAATCCATCACGGATTCGTTCTACATGCCCAACTTCCGTCCGCTTGCCATCGCCCTGGGCATCAGCCTGGCGACCCTGGTTCCGACCCACGATGCGTTCGCCGCCAAGAAGAAGGCCGCACGCGCCCCGGCCGTCAGTGCGCAGTGCAGCGATTTCTACGACGCCACCAACGCAGGCTGGCTGAAGGCCAACCCGGTGCCGCAGACCGGCGCCGCCACCGCACTGGGCCAGCTGGTCGACCGCAGCCGGCAGCAACAGCGTGAACTGCTGGACGCCTCGATGAAGGCGCCGCAGGGCAACGTGCAGAAGCTGCTGGGCGACTTCTGGGCCAGCGGCCTGGACGAAGCGGCCGTGGAAGCCGACGGCTCCAACCCGATCGCACCGCTGCTGACCCGCATCAACGCGATCAAGAAGGCCAAGGATGTCCCGGCCTCGATCGCCGCGCTGCACCAGGTCGGCATCCCGGTGGCCTTCAACTTCGGTCCGGACGTGGACCTGAAGGCGCTGGACCGCCACATCGGTTACTTCATGCAGGGCGGCATGGGCCTGCCTGATCCGGCCTTCTATACCCGCACCGACGCCGACACCGTCGCGTTGATGGGCCGCTACCGCAACTACGTCAAGCAGATCCTCGCACTGACCGGCACCCCGGCGGCCAAGCTGGACGCCGAGTCGCAGGCGGTGATCGCGCTGGAAACCGAACTGGCCCGCAATGCGCAGTCGCTGGCGGGCATCAACAACCCGTTCAACAACTACGCGCCGATCTCCACCAAGGACCTCAACAGCCGCTACCGCAACCTGCAGCTGGACGCGTTCCTGAAGGCGCAGGGCGTCAACGATGACCTGGTGTCGCTGGCCGATCCGGCGCTGTTCAAGCAGCTCGACGGCATGGTCACCAAGCTCAAGCCGGACCAGTGGAAGGCCTACCTGCGCTGGCGCGTGGGCGACTCGATGGCGCCGTACCTGTCCAAGGCGTACCGCGATGCGGAGTTCGAGTTCCGTGGCCGCGTGCTGCGTGGTGAAACCCTGCCGCCGCAGCGCTGGGAAAGCGTGCTGGACGCGATCAACGTGGCCGCTGGCCCGATGGTCGGCCGCGAATACGCAGCCCGTTACCTGTCCGCCGAAGACCGCCGCCAGGCGGCCTGGATCGTCGACAAGGTGCGTGAAGTGCAGATCGAAGCGGTCAAGAACAACAGCTGGATGAGCGCCGAGGCCAAGACCGAAGCGCAGGCCAAGCTGGCCGCGCTGAAGATCGAGATCGGCACCCCGCTGCGTGACCTGGACTACAGCGTGCAGCCGATGGGCCGTGGTTCGTTCGGCGGCAACATGCTGATCGCGTCCACCTGGCGCCACCGCGAGGAAATGAAGCGCATCGGCAAGGGCAACGCCGACCGCCGCTGGGACGTGCTGCCGCAGCAGCCGTCGCTGGCCTATGACCTGGCGCAGAACCGGCTGATCGTCACTGCGGCGATCCTGCAGGGCCCGGTGTTCAACGCCAAGGCCGATGCCGCCGACAAGTTCGGCAGCTTCGGCGGCCTGGTCGGCCACGAGCTGACCCGCGCGATCGACGCCAAGGGTGCGCTGGTCGATGCCAAGGGCGAACTGCGCAGCTGGTGGACCCCGGCCGACAAGACCGCCTGGACCCTGCTCGGCACCCGTGTCGCCAGCCAGTACGGCGCCTACGAGTTCCCCGGCGTGAAGGGGGCCAAGGTCAACGGCACGCTGACCCAGGAAGAGAACCTGGCCGACATCGCCGGTCTGGAGCTGGCCTGGGCCGCGTACACCGCGCAGGAGCCGAAGGCCAAGCCGGCACAGCAGCAGGGCTTCTTCCGCGCCTGGGCTGCGCTGTGGCCGCAGCAGCTGTCGCCGAACGAGGCCGCACGCCGCCTGACCGCCGACATCCGTGCACCGGGCCGCTGGCGCACCAACGGCCCGCTGTCGAACCTGCCGGCGTTCGGCGCCAGCTTCAGCTGCAAGCCGGGCCAGCCGATGCAGCGCACCGACGGCGAGCAGATCAAGGTCTGGCGCTGAGGTTCATGCAACAGCGGTAACGGAAAGGGCGCCTTCGTGGCGCCCTTTTTCGTCGGTGGACATCACGCGGGCTTCAACGTTCCCCGGTAATGCACGATGCGCCCCACCACCGGCGCGCCGATCTCCACGTCGAAGACGAAGCGCCCATCCTCATCACCCTCGAAACTGTTCTCCCCGGGCAACAGCCACTGCGGCAACGGCAGGCCCAGGATCGACCAGCGTCGCGGCACCAGTTGCAGCCGCCCGTTGTCGACCAGAAGTGCCAACGCTACCGATACCGCACCGAAGCGTTCGACCAGCAGCGCTTCGTTGCGCCCCTGCCCCTGCGTCTGCAACGAAGAGAAACGACGGCCGGCAAAGGTCCGCGTCCAGCGCTCACCACCCGCCTCTGCGGTGAACTCCACGCTGACCGGCACTGCCTTGCCCGCCGCCGGAAAACCGAACACGTTCCCCAGCAACCGCGACAACAACCCACCACCGCGTTCGACCGATGCCGTCCCGCTCCAGCGCTTGGCGGCAGACGGTGCATGCAACGCCTGCACGCTGGCCGGCAGCTGCGCGTACGCGCTGCCCAGCAGGCGCTGGTACAGGCTGGCACCGGGCATGTCGCGGCGGAAACCGGTATGGATCGTGCGTCCGTCGAACAGCCGGTCGTAGTCGGACAGTTCCAGCGCATGCGTGGCCGGGCGTGCACCCGGTGACGGCCGATCACCGGCCAGTTGCTTGCGGATCACCGCTTCGATCGCCATCGACGGAATGTACGGGCCGTCATCGGCCTCGGCCAACAGGTGCCAGCTCTGTTCCACACGCGCATCATCGCGGGTGCCCACGGCGCGCACGATCATGCCGCCGCGATGCTCGCCGAACTTCATCAGGTTCAACACGGTATAGAACAACCGCGAGCATGGCTCCAGCGATGGCAGTTTCAGGTGCAGGCGCGCCTTGGCCAGCAGATTGAGCACGCGATGCAGGATCTCCGGCACCGGGCCAGCCCCCATCCAGATGTCGGTCATCGTCGGATGTTCGGGTGGCAGCACCTGCAGATCGGGCACATCCACCAGCGAGAAATGCAGGTTGCGCAGCGGCAGCCGCCCCGGCACCGCGACGGTGAAGCGGCGACTCTCGGCCAGGCCGATGCCGTGCCCATCGCGACCGTTGCGGCGCAGCTTCACCGGCGCACCGGCATAGCCGACCACCGCACGCATCACGTTCAGGCCGATGCCGGCATAGGGCGATGGCGCGATGCCGCCTTCCACGCTGACGATGTCCATGTGCGTGGCCATCTCGCGCAGCACTGCCGCGGTCAATACCGGGAAACTGCTGACGCCTGACAGTGCGTAGATGCCAGCCGCCCTGGCCTGCGCGTCGTACTGCGAAACGCCGAATACGAAGTCTGCCGCGTCGGCGAAGTCCAGATAATCAATGCCGGCGGCGATGCAGGCTTCGATCGCGCCATAGCGGTGTTCGCCATAGTCCTGGAAAGGACCGGAGGCATCCACCACCAGGTCCGGTCGCTCGGCCTGCAGGGCCGTGGCCAGCCGTTGCCGGTCGACCTGCAGTGGACGCAGCGTCGATTGCCCCACATAGCTTGCGCAGAAGGCCTGTGCCGCCGCCAGGTTGCGGCCACCGATCAGCAGTTCCAGCATCGGCAGGTCGGCCAGCAAGCGGACCAGACGCCCCCCGAACACCCCATATCCACCCAGAATCAGGATCTTCACGCATCATCCCTGTCGTGTCGTCCGGCCATGGTAGCGCGGCGCCGGCAGCTCCCGCAGTGCAGCACGATCCGGCATTAACACCGCCCATGCTATCGCTGTGCCTTCGTCCACTGCGGAGCCCCCGCCATGGCTCACAAGAACACGATCTGCGTCTGGTATGACAACGGCGCGCTCGAGGCCGCCACGTTCTATGCGAAGACCTTTCCCGACAGCGAAGTAACTGCTGTGCATCACGCGCCCGGCGACTTCCCCGACGGCAAGCAGGGGGACGTGCTCACCGTCGAATTCACGGTCTGCGGCATTCCCTGCGTCGGTCTCAATGGTGGCCCGATCTTCAAGCACAGCGAAGCGTTCTCGTTCCAGATTTCCACCGAGGACCAGGCCGAGACCGATCGCCTGTGGAATGCCATCGTCGGCAACGGTGGCCAGGAAAGCCAATGCGGCTGGTGCAAGGACCGATGGGGCGTGTCCTGGCAGATCAGCCCGCGCATGCTGATCGAAGCGGTGACCAGCAAGGACAAGGCCCTGGCCAAGCGCGCCTTCAACGCGATGATGCCGATGAAGAAGATCGACATCGCCACCATCGAAGCGGCGATCCGCAACGCATGACGACGTTGGACACGATCATCGTTGGTGGCGGCCACAACGGGCTGGTGTGCGCGGCGTATCTGGCGCGCGCGGGGCAACGGGTGCTGGTGCTGGAGCGTCGCGGCATCCTTGGCGGTGCGGCTGTCACCGAGGAGTTCCACCCGGGCTTCCGCAACTCGGTGGCCTCGTACACGGTGTCGCTGCTGCAGCCGAAGGTGATCGAGGAGCTGCAGTTGCATGCGCACGGGCTGCGCATCGTCGCGCGGCCGGCCAACAACTTCCTGCCATTGCCTGATGGCCGCTACCTGCTGTCCGCACCTGGCCGCACCCAGGCCGAGGTGGCGAAGTTCTCCGAACGCGATGCGCAGGCGCTGCCCGCCTATGAAGCGCGCCTGGAGGTATTCGCCGATGTGCTGCGCGACTGGGCGCTGCGTCCGCCGCCCGACCTCGGGGTGATGGCCGGCTGGCGTGCGTTGCCGGCGTTGTGGCAGATGGGCCGGTTGGGACGGGAGCTGGCCGCACTCGACCCTGCACTGCGCCAGGAACTGCTGGATCTGTTCACGCTGTCGGCCGCCGAGTACCTGGATCGCTGGTTCGAAAGCGAGCCGATCAAAGCCCTGTTTGGTTTCGATGGCATTGTTGGCAACTACGCCAGCCCGTACACGCCAGGCAGCGCCTACGTACTGCTGCATCACGTGTTCGGCCAGTGCAACGGGGTCAAGGGCGCGTGGGGCCACGCCATCGGTGGCATGGGCGCGATCAGCCAGGCCATCGCCGCGTCCGCGCGTGCGGCCGGCGCCGAGCTGCGCGTTGATGCCGGCGTGCAGCGCCTGCTGGTGGAAGACGGGCGCGTGGTCGGCGTCGCACTGTCCGGCGGCGAGAGCCTGCGCGCACGTGCCGTGGTGGCCAACGTCAACCCGAAGCTGCTGTACGAACAACTGCTGCAGCCCGCCCAGGTTCCCGTCACCACCCGTGAACGCATGGCGAACTGGCGCTGCGGCTCGGGCACGTTCCGGATGAACGTGGCGCTGTCGCGGCTGCCGGATTTCCGTGCCCTGCCCGGCCCCGGTGATCACCTCAGTGCCGGCATCATCATGGCGCCCAGCCTGGATTACATGGACCGTGCCTGGCTGGATGCACGTCGCGAGGGCTGGTCGCGCGAGCCGATCGTGGAGATGCTGATTCCGAGCACGCTGGATGATTCGCTGGCGCCACCCGGGCAGCATGTGGCCAGCCTGTTCTGCCAGCACGTGGCGCCGGAGCTGCCCGATGGCCGGCACTGGGATGATCACCGCGATACCGTCGCCGACCTGATGATCGCCACCGTCGATCACTTCGCCCCCGGCTTCGCCGACAGCGTGCTTGGTCGACAGGCACTGTCACCCTTGGATCTGGAACGGACGTTCGGGCTGATCGGTGGCGACATCTTCCACGGTGCGCTCAGCGCCAACCAGCTGTTCTCGGCGCGGCCGATGGTCGGCCAGGCCGGCTATCGCGGCGCCCTGCCCGGCCTGTACCTGTGCGGTGCGGGTACGCATCCGGGCGGCGGGGTCACCGGCGCGCCCGGGCACAACGCGGCGCAGGTGGTGCTGGCCGATGCATGAAATGCGTGCCAATCAAGATTGGCACCTACCGGCGTCAAGGCGTGCCAACCAAGGTTGGCATCTACCGGCGTCAAGGTGTGCCAACCAAGGTTGGCATCTACCGGCGTCAAGGTGTGTCAACCAAGGTTGGCACCCACCTGTGCCTCACTTCACGCTGCGCAGGTGGTTCGGGCGCTTCGGCGGGCCCGGGGGACGACGCTTGTTGAACGGCGGTTGGCCACGCCAGTAGCGGATCAGCAGCCAGCCGAACAGCATGCCGCCCAGATGCGCGAAATGGGCCACGCCCGGCTGCCAGCCGGTCATGCCCAGCACCAGCTCGCCCACGCCGAACAGGATCACGAACGTACGCGCCTTCATTGGAATCGGCGGGAACAGCAGCATCACCCGCTGGTTGGGGAACAGCATGCCGTAGGCCAGCAGCAGGCCGAACACACCACCGGACGCACCCAGCACCGTGGCCGGATTGTCGAGCATCGTGCCGACCAGCAACTGGCACAGGCCGGCGCCGACCACGCACACCAGGTAGTAGGTCAGGAAGCGCTTCTCACCCCAGGTCTGTTCCAGCGGCGCGCCGAACATGAAGACGGCCAGCATGTTGAAGAACAGATGGAAAAAACTGCCATGCAGGAAGCCGTAGGTCAGCAGCTGCCAGGGCTGGAAATTGCCGCCCGGCGAGAACGCATCGAAGCCCTGCTGCAGCGGCTGCAGCATGAACGGCTCGAAGGTCTGCATGCCGAGCAGGAACGGCTGCTGCAGCAGGAACAGGATCGCGTTGGCGATCAACAGGGCCTTGGTGACGGTTGGCAGTCGCGGGAACATGGGGACACCGGCATGGAACGGCCTCCATCATAGCCGCAGCACCGGCCCTTTTTGACCAGAGCGGACGGTCGCCCGTTCAGTCGCAGGCAGCGATCAGCCCGGCCCCCATACGGCCGCATCCAGCGCCGCCGCCGGGTCGGTCGCGGGCATCCGCACCCGGCCGTTTTCGACGATGACACCCTCGGCGCGCAGCCGCTGCGATTGTTCGCGCCAGCCGGCCGAACCTTCAGCCATGGCGATGCGCCCATCCGAGCGCAGCACCCGGTGCCAGGGCAGCGAGGGATCGTCATTCTGGCCGAGGATGCGTGCGGTCAGCCGGGCGCGTCCGGGCAGGCCGGCGCGCATCGCGACCTGCCCGTAGCCCATCACCTGCCCTGGCGGGATCGCATGGATCACCGCCAGGATGCGGGCACGCGCCTGCTCCGGCGTCAGCGGCGCAGCCGCGTCACCAGCAGCACGCCGATCAGGACCAGCACGGTGCCGGCGATCTGCGCCGGCCCCATCGGTTCGTCGAGCAGCCATAGGCTCATCACGATGGTGGAAACCGGGCCCAGCATACCCACCTGCGCAGCCAGCGACGAGCCGACGCGCTGCACCGCCAGCATGATCGCCAGCACCGGCAGCACGGTGCAGACCGTCGCGTTGATCAGCGACAGCCACTGCACGGCAGCGGGGGCCTGCCACAGCAACGGCAGCGGATGGGTAATGGTGAAATGCAGCAGCACCAGCACGCTGGCCACGCAGCTGGCGTAGGCGGTCAGACGCACCGCACCGATACGGGCGACCACCTGGCCGCTGCCGAACAGATACAGCGCATAGCTGAGCGCACTGCCCAGCACCAGCAGGCTGCCGAGGATGATCTGCCCCCCCTCGCGCTGCAGGTCATGGCCGAACGCGATCAGCACGCCGAGATAGCTGAGCACCAGCGCGCCGACCTGCCACCGACCCGGCCGCTGCCGCGCCAGCAGCACGTTGATCAGCAGCACCAGGGTCGGGTTCAAGTACAGGATCAACCGTTCCAGGGTCACGCTGATGTACTGCAGGCCCTGGAAATCCAGCAGGCTGGACAGGTAGTAACCGGTGAAGCCAAGCCACAGCACGCGCGCGCGGTCGGCCCAGGACAGTCGCTCGGCACGGCGCGAGGCCCACACCGCCATCAACGCGAACAGCGGCAGCGCCATCAGCATGCGCAGCGCCAGCAGCGTGGTCGCGTCCACGCCATGGCGCAGCCCCAGCTTGACGATGATCGCCTTGCCCGAGGCGGCGATGGCGCCGATCGCAGCCAGGCCGATGCCGCCCAGAGCGATGCGCGGGGACGTGGTGGCGATACGGGGGGAAGAAGTGGACATCAGGAAAAAAACGGGCCGCATGGGCGGCTGGAAGCAGCCGGATTGCTTCCAATTGTCTCATGGCACTTACGGGCGAACGATCCGATGTCCGTTCATGCTCACTGCAACTCCTGATCCACGCATGGCGTGGATCTACGTGTCGACCAAGGTCGACACCCACCCCGCCATCCCACAAGAACCCAGCTTTTTGCTGTTGCCGTTGCCGTTGCCGTTGCCGTTGCTGTCGAGGTTGCCGGCCAGCGGCCGGCACTACCGTGAGTGTCGGCTCAGCGCATCAACACCACTTCTTCAGCAGACGTCGGGTGAATCGCCACCGTGTCGTCGAACTGGGCCTTGGTCGCACCCATCTTCACCGCCACCGCGAAACCCTGCAGGATCTCGTCGGCCGCTTCGCCGAGCAGGTGCACACCCACCACGCGCTCCTCCGGGCCGGCGCAGACCATCTTGAACAGGCTGCGCTGGGTGCCGTTGGCCAGCGCCTGCAGCATCGGCCGGAACCGGCTGTGGTACACGGTCACCTGCTCGAAGCGCGCACGTGCATCTTCCTCGCTCATGCCTACCGCGCCCAGCGGCGGGTGCGAGAACACCACGCTGGCCACGTTGTCGTAATCCATCTTCGCATCCGGGCGACCACCAAACAGACGATCCATCAGGCGTCGCGCTGCAGCCACGGCGACCGGCGTCAGGCCGACCTTGCCTGCGATGTCACCGACCGCATGCACGCTTGGCACCGCCGTGGTCTGCCACGCGTCCACCTCCACCTGCTGGTGTTCGCCGATGCCGATGCCCAGTGCTTCCAGGCCGAGATCCTTGCTGTTGCCGCGCCGGCCGGTAGCGAAGAACACGGCGTCGAACACACTGTCGATCGGGCCGTCATGGCCGAACGCGCGCACGCGTTCGCCGTCGCGCTTCAACTCACGCAGACGGTAATCGAAGTGGATGCGCACGCCCTGCTGGCGCAGGTTCTCTGCCAACTGAGCGGTCAGCTCGTAGTCGAAGCGCTCCAGCAGGCGGCTGCCACGTACCAGCAGGCTCACCTTGCTGCCCAGCGCCTGCAACAGCCCGGCAAGTTCCACGGCGATGTAGCCGCCGCCGATGATGGCGACCTCGACCGGTGCCGCACGCAGGTCGAAGAAATCGTCGGATACCAGGCCCAGTTCGGCGCCGGGAATGTCCGGCCGCTGCGGATGGGCGCCGGTGGCAATGAGGATCTGCGCAGCGCTGTAACGCACGCCATCACTGCACGCCACGGTGTGCGCGTCCAGCAGATGGCCGCGAGCAGGGATGCGCACCACGCCGGTTTCATCCAGGCGCTTGTGATAACTGGTGTGGATGTTGCTGATGTAGGCCTGGCGGTGGATCACCAGTTCCTTCCACGACAGCGCCGGACGCGGCGCCACGTCGAAGCCCATCGCGCTGGCCAGGCCGATGCGCTCGGCCAGATCGGCGGCCAGCCACATCGCCTTCTTCGGCACGCACCCGACATTCACGCAGGTGCCTCCCAGTTCACCCGGCTCCAGCAGGGCAACCCGCTTGCCATGCTGCGCAGCGCGGATGGCACCGGCCAGGCCAGCGGAACCGCCGCCAAGGACGATCAGATCGTAATCATAAGAGGGAGTATTCATCGCAATCGCTCGAGTCGACAGGGAAGATGGCGGGCGAGCGCCCGCAACGAAGATCGGCAGGCAGCGGGTTGGCGCCGTCACCCATGCTGCTGCGAGCATGCCACGGCCCGCTGCAGGCCAGACGTGAGGGCATGCAGCCACGCAGGTCGAAACGCGCGCGGCCGGCATCGATCACGCCTGCCCGGCCCCACGGCGCAGTGCTGGCCACTGCCGGTACGTCATCGCACGCCACAGCCATTCCATCGGACCAAAGCGGAAACAGCGCAGCCACAGATGGCTGAAGATCACCTGCGCTGCAAACAGCAGCAATGCCAACAGCAGCTGCCAAGCCCGCGGCAGCACGTCGAACCATCCCAGCCCGTAGTGATAGAACAGCAGCGTGCAGACCACCGATTGGGCAAGGTAGTGGGTCAACGCCATCCGACCGACCGGCGCCAGCCACCCCATGCGCGCGCGCCAGTGCACGATCCAGGCCAGGTAGCCCAGGCACATCGGCACACCGCCCACGGCCACCAGTGCCATTGCCGCAGTGGTCGGCAGGTCATAGACACCCGGCGCCAGATACGGCTTCCACAACACACCTGCCAGGGTGGCCAGCAGGCCCAGCGGCAATGCGATCCAGCGCAGGCCGGCATACAACCGCGGAAAACGCTCCGGCGCGGTCAATGCGCCGCTGCCGGCGAACCAGGCACCCAACAGGAACATGCCCAGCACTTCGGGCCCGGAAATGAACATGCCACCCAGCGACGCGCCGAACTCATGCAGGCGCTGCACGTTGGCCTGCATCCAGTCACCCTGGCCGTACACCAGACGTTGCTGGTCGATGCCCTGCTGCGCGTCGACCAGCATCTTCTGCAGGTCCTGCGGGGTGGCCATCGACACCATCGCGCCGACCAGCAGCATCAGCGCAACACCCAGCGCATACACCAGCAACCCCATCCAGGGCAGCCAGCTGCGCGGTGCCTCACGGCAGGCCAGCAATGGCAGCGAGGCCAGCGCATACAGCACCAGGATGTCGCCCGACCAGACCAGCAGTGCATGGCACAGGCCGATCAGCAGCAGCCCGGCGCTGCGGCGCAGGTAAAACGGAGTGAACTGGCGGCCCGCCGCCTCGGCGCGCTGGGCCATCACCGCAAAGCCCGCCCCGAACAGCAGCGAGAACAGGGTGAAGAATTTTCCCTGCACGAACACATAGACGAAGGCATCGGCCCAGTAGTCGATGCCCTGCCAATGCGCGTCGATGCCCGTAAAGGCCAGGTCCAGCGGCCCGCTGAGGGCCTCGATGTTCATCAGCAGGATGCCCAGCAGGGCGAAGCCACGCAGTATGTCCAGCACGGCGATGCGTTCGCCGGAAGCCACCGGTTGCAGGGAAGGGGAAGCGGTGTTCACGGGGCATCCGGCGTGCAGGTCCGTCATTATGCCGCCGGCCTGCGGGCCATGGACGACCCCGCCCTGTTCCAGATACGCAACGGCCCGCCGAAGCGGGCCGTTGCTGCCATCACGATCGCGGTGCGATCAGTGCTGGTGACCACCGTCGCCGTGGACGTGGCCGTGTTCGAGCTCTTCCTTGCCGGCTTCGCGCACGTCGACGATCTCGACGTCGAAATGCAGGTCCTTGCCGGCCATCGGATGGTTCAGGTCGACGTCGACCACGCTCATGCCGACCTTCTGCACGGTCACGGCACGCGGGCCGAAGTTGGTCTGCAGCACGACCTGCTGGCCCGGGACCAGCTTGGCGGTACCGAAGTGCTTCTTCGGCACGCGCTGGGACAGGCCATCACGGCGCTCGCCGTAGGCATCGGCCGCCTTGACGTCGACGTCGAAGGTCGCGCCGGCTTCCTTGTCCATCATGGCGTTTTCCAGGCCCGGAATGATGTTGCCGTGGCCGATCAGGATCGCCAGCGGCTCGCCGCGGTCCTTGGACGATTCGATCGGCTCCTGGCCGGCCTCGGAGACGGTGTAGTGGAAGCGGACAACGCGGTCTTTTTCGATCTTCATGCGCAACTCTGTCTGGATCTGCCGGAGGCAGGCGGGTTGGGGCGGGTTGTCGCCCGGCGGGGACGCCGCCATCATGACGGCCAATCCAAGGTCGCGCATTATCCGGAGAACATGCACATCACGCCAGTTTCGTCCGGCACGCGCCGGCTCCTCGCGCCCGCCCTGCTGCTGGCCCTGCCCCTGCTGCTGACCGCCTGCGGCGGCGGCAAGGCCGTCCGTTCCGCACCGCCGCCGCCTACGGCCAGCTGGCCCAGCACCACGCCGGACAACCCCGAGGCCGCCAATTCAGTGCTGATGCGCGCCATCAGCCTGGTCGGCACGCCCTATCGCTACGGCGGCAACACGCCCGAATCCGGCTTCGACTGCAGCGGCCTGGTCGCTTACGTCTACCGTGAAATGCTGGACCTGAAGCTGCCGCGGACCTCACGCGACCTGGCGGCGGTACAGGGGCCGAAGATCGACCCGAAGCGCCTGGCAACCGGCGATCTGGTCTTTTTTGGCAGTCGCGGCAGTGTCAGCCACGTCGGTATCTACGTGGGCGAAGGTCGATTCGTGCACGCCCCGAGCACCGGCGGAACGGTCCGCCTGGATTCCCTCAGTGGCCCCTATTGGAAGGACCACTACACAGGGGCGAAACGCGTCCTTCGCTAAAATGAACAGGCGATATGTTCAAAACTGTGACAAGCATCACGACGCAAATAACGATTCATTAACGGAATTTTTAACTTATTACTGCTTTTACAGGGCATGATGCCCCATCGTTTTTTTCCTTGTGACCGACGCGTGACGACAAACGACCCGACGTGCCAAGGCCAGACCGCCGCTTCTTCGCGTAGTGTCCGCCCGCTTCTGCTGGGCCTGGCATTGTGTCTGACCAGCCTTCCCGCCTGGTCGCAGTCCGCTCCCACCCGTACCGATGCGACCCCGGCTGCCACCGCCGAGACCGCCCCCCGCGCAGCCGCCAAGGCCGACGCCACCGCTCCGCAGCGCAGCCGCGCCGATGCCGCCGCCAGCGCCACCCTGGCCGCCCTGCTGCCGCACCTGGCCGCCAATGACACCATTCCCCTGATGGACCGCTCGGCCATGGTGGCCGGTGACCTCAGCCGCCTCCTCGCCAATTACGACACCAGCAGCGCCGCCAATGGCAGCGTCGTGGTCGGCAACGCTGCCGACAACGGCAAGGTACAGTCGTTGCTGCGCCGGGCCATGACCCTGCTCGGCACCCCGTACCGTTGGGGCGGCAGCAATCCGGACAGCGGCTTCGACTGCAGTGGCCTGGTCGGTTACGTGTTCCGCTCGGCCCTGGGCATCGAGCTGCCGCGCGTCTCGCGCGAAATGGCGCATGACGCCAATGCCGAACTGATCAACGACCGCGCCGCCCTGGCTGCAGGCGATCTGGTGTTCTTCGGCCGCAAGGGCCGGGTCGACCACGTCGGCATCTATGTGGGCGATGGCCGCTTCCTGCACGCTCCGAGCACCGGTAAGGACGTCCGCGTCGACACCCTGCTCACCGGCTACTGGGGCAACAAGTTCATGCAGGCCCGCCGGGTCGACCTCTGATCCGGGGTCATCTGCGCATTGCCTGAAAAGCCGCTGCCCTGCAGCGGCTTTTTCATTGGGCGGCTGGCCGTAACCGGGGCCGCTGGCCGCTGGCCGCCGCTTGCTGCGTTGGTCCTTGATGTCAAGGTTGCAGTGACCGCGACAGGCCGACCGTGTTCGGCCACAGCATCCCGGCGCGGGGCGGCGCGCCGGGTGCCCGGCTGGGCCGCCCGTGTTGCCTGGGGGAAAGGAATGGCGGCAAGCCTGGAGATTCCATCGCGTTGCGCAATCTGGTTCGGCCAACCGCAGGCAGCCGAGCGTGGTGCGCTGGCGGCGGCCGGTTGGCAACTGCGCTGCGTCAGCCCTGCCCCTGCCATGGCCATCGGCCTGCGCGGCCGCGACCACCTGGTGGCCATCGTCGATCTGCGTCACCTTGATGCCGACGCCGTGCAGCTGCTGCTGCCATGGATCGAGCGGCATCACCACCTGCCCTGGCTCGCCGTGCTGCCCCCTGGACTGGGCAGCGCTCCGCCCGCGTGGGGACCGCTGCTGCGCGCGTGCCGCGACCAGTTCGCGCTGCCGCTGGAACTGCACGATCTGCTGTCGGCAATGCAGCGGCAATCCGAGGGCGACGACGCGTTGCCGCACATGGTCCGCGAGTCCGGCAACCTGCCGGCGCTGATCGGCGACAGCACCGCCCTGCTGTCGGTGCGCGCCTCCCTGCATAAATTCGCTCCGGTCGACCTGCCGGTGCTGGTCACCGGCGAGACCGGCACCGGCAAGGAGCTGGCCGCACAGGCGCTGCATGCCTTGTCCGGCCGTGCCGGCAAGCCGTTCCTGGCGATCAACTGCGGCGCGATCCCTGCCAATCTGGTGCAGTCCGAACTGTTCGGCCACGAGCGTGGGGCCTTCACCGGTGCCGCCCAACGCCGCATCGGTCTGTTTGAAAGTGCCCACGGCGGCACCGTGTTCCTCGATGAAGTCGGCGACCTGCCCGCCGACGCACAGACCAGCCTGCTGCGGGTGCTGCAGGAGGGGACGCTGGAACGGGTCGGCAGCAACCAGCCGCTGCGTGTGGACGTGCGCGTACTGGCAGCCACCCACGTCGAACTCGAACAGGCGGTGGCCCAGGGCCACTTCCGCCGGGACCTTTACTACCGCCTCAATGTTCTGCGCTTGCCGATGCCCGCGCTACGCGAACGTGGCAGCGATGTCCTGCTGTTGGCCGAGCACTTCCTGCGCGGCTTCCGCCAGCGCCACCCCGGCCGCGCACGCGGGTTTGATCCCGGTGCACGCCAGGCCATGCGCGGGTTCGACTGGCCCGGCAACGTACGTGAGTTGTTGAACCGCGTGCAGCGGGCAGCGATCGTGGCCGAAGGCGAGCTGATCAACGCCGCTGACCTGGACCTGGCAGAGCCGGACGCCCCTGCGCGGCGCGCGCTGCTGCAGGATGCGCGTGGCCAGGTGGAGCGCGATGTACTGCTGCAGGCCCTGCGCCAGCATGGCTACAACGTGTCGGCGTGTGCGCGGCACATGCAGATCTCGCGGGTCACGATATACCGGTTGTGCCGCAAGCATCATCTGGAACTGCCGGCGCAGCGCTGACAACGCAGGCCCCTGCGCAGCCGGGCATGCACCGACACCGGCAAAGCGCGGCCATGCAGCGCCGCGCCATGCCGGGCTGCCGCGCTTACAACATGTACGGCACCTTGAATGCCAGCGTGAAGTCCGGCGCATCCGGGGTGAGGCCGATCCCCAGCAGCGTCACCAGCGTGGTGTGCTGGTTCAACGCGTAGGTCACGCCGAGATTGAGCGAGGCCGCATTGGCATCGCTGCCGATCACCTTCACCCATTCACCGCCCTTGAACCGGGTCGAGGCGCGCGTGCTGATCTTGTCGCTGAAGGAGATGCTCAGGCTGGTGCGCTCGTTGAACGCGAATGCCACGCCGGCACCGAAGTACACCGAACCGCCCAGTTTCACATCGCCGGGATTGACCGTATCCGGGTTGCTGTCGATATCGCTGAAACCGCGCGGGAACGAATGGATGTAGCCGGCGTTGGCGAACAGGATCGCCGGATCGGCGGTCTTCACCATCGATACGCCCAGGTTGGCCTGCCACACGCCGTTGCCGGTCGGCTGTTCCTGCGGCACCGCGAAGCGGATGTAGTCATCGTCATCGCGCTCGATTACTTTCCAGTCCAGCCCATAGGGTGCGCGGCCCGTTGGTGCGGTAACGCCACCGGTCAGCACTGTCTCCGGGCGCCAGCCGCGTTCGGAGAACAGCCGGTAGTTGGCACTCAGGCTGACATCGCCGATGCCGCTGCCGTTGGTTTCTTCCTGCGCGATCGCCGCCGCGGCACCGCCGGCACCGCCCTTCTGGTAGACCGTGCGCCGTGCCAGGTACGGCACGTCCATGTTCAAGGTGAGGTTGGGGCTGACGCCCCAGCGCGCGGCCAGGTTGTAGGTCAACGAATCGGATTCGACGTTCTCGATCGCGATGTTGCCAAGGAAGATCGCATCCAGGGCGAGGAACCCGTTGAGCGTGAGCTGCTTGCGGTCGTAGCGTGCATAGGTGAGGCCGTTTTCGATGGTGAACCGGCGCGAGAACAATGCCGCCTGCTGCTGCTTGACGTCATCCACGCTGCGCCGGGCCTCCTGCTTGGCCTGCTGTGCCTCGGCCGCGCTGCTGGCATAGCCTTCGCTGCTGGGCGGTACGGCGGATGCCGCAGCCGGCGCCAACGGCGCAGCGGGCGTCGCACCGGGGCCTGCGCGACCACTCAGCCGCGCCTGCATCGCCTGCACCTGCATGTCCAGTTCGCGCAGGCGTCGTACCTCCTGTGCGTAATTGGCCTTGAGCTGTTCCAGTTGCGCGATCAATGCCTGCATGTCGGCGCCATCACTGGGCGCAGGCTGCTGGGCGAAGGCAGTGGCCGCCAGCGCCGCCAGCGCCAGCGGAGTAAGCCGGTAGAGAGTGTGCATGTCGGTGACCTGCGTTGTACGTCGGTTCCCCCCGACCAGGCCGTGTTACTGGCCTGGGCCCATGCCGCGGTTCATCCCGATCGCCTGGGCCACGTTCTGGCTCAAGGGCAGGTTGTTGGCCGCGGTATTGCGTACCAGCTCCAGCTGCAGCCGGTTGCTGGCGGTCTGTCCATCGCCGGCCAGGGCAATGCCCTGCCCCACGCTGCCATTGCGGATCCACTGCTGTACCAGGCTCTGCCCATCAACCTGCAGCAGCAGGCGCGCCTGGTTGCCATCGAGCATGGCGGTGGCAGTAGCCCCGCCCTGCTGTGCCTGTGCAATGCGGCTGCCGTCATCGCCCAGTGCGGTCGGCACCGCGCCGTCACGCACGGTCAGGGTGGTCACGTTGCGTGCGGTGTTGCCATCGCCGGCCACCTGCACGCTCTGCACCAGTCCGCTGGCATTGGCCAGGCCGGTACTGTCGATGCTGCGCCCTGCCGTTGCCGGCAACGGTGCGTCAGCGGCGGTAACCTGCACGCTTGGCTGGAAGCTCAGCTTGGGGGTGCCGCCATTGCGGAAATCCATGCCCAGGGTCAGCGCGCCCTGCACCACTGCACCGTTGGGTCCCTGCCACTGCGAAATCATCGTCACCCCGAACCAGGCCACGTTGTTGCCGCCAACGGTGTAGCGGCCGCGCATCAGGTTCAGTTCGGGATCGGGTATTTCCTTCAGGCCTCGCCCCGGTGCACCGTCTGCCGCCATCAACGGCGACACCGGCAACATCAGCAGCAGAGCGAGTACTACACGTTGGCATTGCATGATCGTGCCTCCTTCAGAACAGGTCGGCGTGGCTGAAGCCGAAGTCGACCAGTTCGGCATCGGTGATCGGTCCCTGCCGCGCATACAACGCGCGGGCACTGGGCCGTTCGCTGGGTTGCAGCAGCACCGTATTGCGATCGAAGTCGCTGCCGATCACGACGAAAACGGCGCGTGACGGCCAGGCGGCACTGAACTCGGCCAGTGACAGGCTGCGGTTGCCCAGGATCGGATCGGCCACTTCCACCACCCCGTCGCGCACCTGCTTGAGCACGACGAAATGCCGGAAGCCGCGTACATCCATCAGCACCAGTCCAGGAACCCGCAACGTGCGCAGGCGCGATTCATCGATGCGATAACCGCGTCCACGCATGCCCAGCGATTCGACATAGCGTTTGATGTCCAGCAGTGAAAAACCGCGTTCCTTGACCAGCTGTGGATCCGATACCCCCATCATTCCCTCGATCACCGTCGCCTCGGTGGTGTCCAGGTGGTAGGCATAACGCAGGATGGTGGCCAGAGCGGCCGCCCCGCAGCTGTAGTCGGTGTGCTGCCGCACCAGGTTGCGATAACGCCGCTCCTGCATGCTTTCCACCTTCTGCTGCAGCAGCGCGCCATTGGGCAGCACCCCGCTGAACACCACCTCGCCTGCCCAGCCACATGCGCTGGTCAGCAGCAGCAGGCAGGGCAGCAGACGCAACCACCAGCGATGACCGGCCATGCCGTTCTCCACGAGAAGGAAGGAGCCCCTGCCCCAAGGGGGAGGAGGGACAGGGGCCCCCGGGGGAACCCGGCCATTGGCGGATGGCCGGGCTTGTTGCGCTCAACGCAGGTTCGCTGCGAAAGCGGTCACACCGTGGATCACTCGCCGCCGCCGGTCCCACCGCCGGTGCTCGGCTGCGCCACGGCCAATGCCAGGCTGTTGGCCTGCAGGTTGCCGGTACCCGATGCCACGTTCACGCCGATGTTGCCGGATGCGCCGGAGAACGCGCTGCCGGACAGTGCCGAGGTGTTGGTCGCATTGACGTTCACCCAGCGGGTGGTGCTGACCGTGCCGCTGAGGCTGGCATACAGGTCGGCCACGCCCAGCTCGACGAACTGGCTGGTGCCGCTTTCACGCGTATCGAAGCCCAGGCCACCCACTCCCGGCCGGTTCGGGTTCATCGTTGCATTCTGGATCTCGTTGTCCAGATCGATGTGCCCGGTCGCATTGCCACCCGGATGCGGCAGATCGCCACTCCACGAATCGAGGTAGTAGTTGGCCATCTGGTAGGCATTGCCGGTGCCGCGATAGGTACCGGCCCCCACGGCCAGGGTACCGCCTGCGACGCGACCGCTCAGGCCGACCTGCACCGTATCGGTGTAGGACTGCACGAAGCCGGCGTTGGACACGGTGTTGCCGGTGGACACCTGGTTGGAGCTGATGCTCGACTGTGCCATCGCACTGGTTGCCACCGAGGCTGCGAGCGCGTTCTTCTGCTCGTTGTTGTTGCCTGAGGCGATGTTCACGCCGATGTTGCCCGAGGCACCGCCGAAGGCATTGCCACCGAGTCCGGCGGCGTTGGTGACGCCGGAGTTCATGGTGGTGTTGCCGAAGCCGGCCTGGTTGACGAACACCTCGGCGTCGGCCATGCCGAAGCTGAAGGAAGCATCCGCAGCGGACAGCGACGCAGCATTGTCCTGCGCGTTGTTGTCGCCGGCCACCACGTTGAAGCCGAGGTTGCCGGAGGCACCCGCACCGACATCATCGGCGATCGATGCACTGTTGGTGACCAGGCTGTTGCCGGTGAGGTTGTTGCTGATCGACTGGCGGTTGTCGATCACGGCGATGGCTGCCGAATCCAGGTCGATGTCACCGGTGATGGTCGGATCGCCGGAGAAGTTGATGTCCGAGCTCAGCCGCAGATCCTTCTCCAGGTTCACGTCGACGCCGTGGTTGTTCTTTTCCTTGCGCTCGTCGGCCTGGATGTTGCTGTTCTTCTGCACCTGCTCGTTGACGTTCACCGTGCGGGTACGGCTCACGTTCGAGGTGTCGGTGTTGTTGCGTACCGTGGTGTTGGTGCGGGTCCAGTTGCGGACTTCGTTGTCGGTATGGTTGTGCGTGTCGTTGCGGGTTTCGGTCACGACATGGTTGTGGTTGATGTTCGCATTGGCATTCTGGTTGTCCCAGCCATTGGCCGCAGCAGCGGTCGAGGCAGTGGCAATTGCCATGGCGAGTACGGTCTTTTTGACAGTCGCTTTCATGGTGCCCTCTCTCTCATCAGGTGATTGGTTCGGGTGGGTGGTACTCACGGGTTGCCCTGCACGACCAGGCCCAGAACATTGGCCGTATCGTTTCGCGCTCCCGCGATCTGATTGAGTTGCAGGACACCGTCGAAGCCCCGCAGTGCCGTCGACGAAACGCCGACACTGCGGATACCCGCCGCAACACCGTCACCGGTATCGCCCTGCCCCCCTGCTGACGCGATGTCCGAGGCGGCCAACGCCGTGTCATCGGACTCGCGTATTCCTTGCCGGGCCAGCGTCGCGCTGACGACGTTGAGCGTCGTGTTGGCGATGCCGCTGGCCTGGTTGATCGATGCAATGCCGCTGGCGCCTGCCAAGGCCTGTCCGGCGATGTGCGCGCTGGCTTCCAGTGGTGCCGAAAGCACGACGTCGTTGCTGTGCTGCTGGCGCGCAGCGATGGCCACGTCGGCGCGGTCGCCGCTGGCCATACCATGCAGATTGGCCTGGATGTTGAGATCGCCCGCCGCCTGGTTGATGGCGATGGCACCACTGGCACCGGCCAGCGCGCGACCGTCGATGCGGGTCACGTCGAGGTAGGCCAGCATCCCGCTGTAGTCGTCGGCCAGTGCTGTGGCGGGCAATGCCAGCCAGGCCGCCAGCAGCATTGCGCGCTTCACTTGCCACCCGCCTGCGCCGGAGCGCCCAACGGGAACTGCGACAGTGCGCCACGCACGGTATCGCCGATGCCGCGCGTGGTATTGCCGACCGCCCCCAGCGGGCCGCTCATCGCACCGCTGAGGCTGCTGCCGCTCATCATCCCCTCGCCCGAGCGTCCAAGGGTTCCGCCCAGGGCCTGCTGCGTCACCCGCTCGACAGTGGTGACGCCGTGCGCGTGCACGCTGCCGGTCTGGCCAGCGCCGAGGCCGGCGTAGTCGTCATCGCTGAGTTCATCCATGCCGCTGGCAGCGCCGCTGCTGCCGAGTGCGGCGGCGATCTCATGCTGCGGTTTCGGATCGGCGATCAATGCCACGCCGGGCGGCGCCATGCGGTAGGCCGGGCGCGTAGACACGTCGCGCAGCAGGACGATCTCACCCGGCTGCGCCTTCACCCCTTGACGGGCACCCGAGGCCGCAGCCGCCAGCGGAATGGCCAGCATCAGCAGCAGCGCAAGCCGCCGGCCAGAAACAGTGAAAAGGGTGGTGCTGCCGTCCATGCCGCTCTCCCGTTGCATATGCGCAGGGAGAGAGCAGCTTTCGTGCCAACACCGGAAGTCCGTCGCAGCGGGGGTTTGACGGGTAACACCGCGGCGGCGTGACGCCACAGTGTTACAACTTCGTTCGGATTCCGTTCGCCTTAACGCGCAGGAAACACCACTGCGCAAGGCGCCATCGGGGCTGTATCAGTAGTGTTACAGGTACTGATACAGCGCGTTGCAGTGCCGCTTCAGGCGCGCGGCGGACTCGGGTCGGGATCATCGATGCCGACGTTGGTGGACGGGTTGTCGTACACCGACTGGTCGAGCAGGCCGGTTTCCTTGGCCACCAGCACCGGCACCAGCATCTGTCCGGTCACGTTGGTCATCGTGCGCATCATGTCCAGGATGCGGTCGATCGCATACAGGTAACCGATGGTTTCCAGCGGCAGGTTGGCCGCGCTCAGCACCACCGTTGCCATGATCACCGCCGTACCCGGCACGCCGGCGGTACCGAAGCTGCCCAGCACCGAAGCAATCAGCACCACCACGTACTGCTCCGGCGTCAGCGGCACACCGCTGTACTGGGCGATGAACACCGCGCACAGCGCCGGATAGATCGCACCGCAGCCGTCCATCTTGATGCTCGCGCCCAGCGGCACCGCGAACGAACCGTAGTCCTTGTTCACGCCCAGGTTGTGGGTGATCGAGCGCAGCGCGACCGGCATCGCCGCGAAGCTGGAGGAACTGACGAAGGCCACCTGCATGCCCGGCGCCGCGCCACGGAAGAACTTCAGCGGGTTCAGGCCATGCGCCAGCAGCAGCGCGCTGTACACCACCACGATATGCAGCGCGCAGGCCACGTACAGCGCCAGCACGAAGTGGCCCAGCGGCAGCAGCTTCTCGAAGCCGTAGCTGCCGACCAGGCCGGCAATCAGGCCGAAGGTGCCGATCGGGGTGACTTCCAGCACGAAGCGGGTCACCTGGATCATGATGTCGCTCATCTGCCCGACCAGCTTGCGCGCCTCGGTCACCTTCTCGCCAAGCTTGACGATGGCAAAGCCGACCAGGCCAGCGAAGAAGATCACCGGCAGGATCGAACCACGGCCCGCGGCCAGCACGGTCTCGCCGGCGGCGTTGACCTTGGTGCCGATACCGGACAGCGCGTAGAACACGTTGGATGGCACCACATCCAGCAGCACCTGCACCACGCTGGGCACTTCGCGCGGCACATAGTTGCTGGCCATCGACAGCTGCAGGCCACCGGCGCCGGGCTGCAGCACCGTACCCACGCCCAGGCCCACGCATACCGCCAGCGCGGCAGTGATCACGAACCACAGGAAGGTGCGCCCGCTGAGCGCGGCGACCGATTTCTGGCCGTGCAGTGAAGAGATCGCGTTGATGACCGCGAAGAACACCAGCGGCACCGCGATCATCTTGATCAGCGTGACGTACAGCTCGCCGAGCGGGCCGAACCAGGTTTCAGCAGCCGGGCCAAGCGCCCAGCCGGCCAGCGCACCGAGCACGAAGCCACCGACCACGCGCTGCCAGAATGGAATCCGCAGCCAGGCAGAGACCAGCTTCATAGGCAATCCAAGGGGGTAGGAAGGGATGCTGGCACGATAGCCCAAGGCGGCCCGCAGAACGACCGCCCGCATGGCAAATCAGTGTGTCATCGGCGTGCCTTGCGAGGCCGGGCATAATGAACGTCCCGTTACACTTTGTGAGATCCCCGCGTCCATGCGCCGTTCCGTCTCCCTGTTGGCCGCCTGCGCCACGACCCTGCTGCTCGGCGCCTGCGCCAGCACCGCTCCCGCGTCCGCCCCGGCCGGCCTGAAGGTCACCGTTGCCCCCGTCGCCCACCCGGCCGGTGAAACCCCGCAGTGGTGGTACCGCAGCGGCGCTGCGCAGGCAGCGGCGAACGGCGCGATGGCTGGCAAGGCCAAAAACGTCATCCTGTTCCTCGGTGACGGCATGAGCCTGACCACCGTGGCCGCCTCGCGCATCTACGAAGGCCAGCAGAAGGGCAGCTCGGGCGAAGAGAACCTGCTGTCGTGGGAACGCTTCCCCGCCACCGCGTTCAGCAAGACCTACAACACCGACTCGCAGACCCCGGATTCGGCCGGCACCATGACCGCCATCACCACCGGCGTGAAGACCCACATGGGTGCGATCGGCGTCAGTGCCGGCAGCCGCACCGACTGCGCCGACAGCCTGTCCAAGGGCCTGCTGACCTGGCTGCAGCTGGCCGACAGCGCCGGCCTGGCCACTGGCGTTGTCTCCACCGCGCGCCTGACCCACGCCACGCCGGCCGCGACCTATGCGCACTCGCCTGAGCGCAACTGGGAAAACGACACCGACCTGACCGAGGCGGCCAAGGCCGCCGGCTGCAAGGACATCGCCCAGCAGCTGCTGTCGACCTCGCGTTACGGCCGCGGCCCGCTGGTCGCCCTGGGCGGTGGTCGCGGTGAGTTCACCACCGTGGAAGAGCGCGACCCCGAGTACGACGACAAGGTCGGCCAGCGCCTGGACGGCCGCAGCCTGGTGCAGGAATGGCAGCAGGCGCACCCGCAGGGCGCCTACGTCTGGAACAGCAAGCAGCTGCAGGCCGCCGCCAACGCTCCGGCGATCCTCGGCCTGTTCGAGCCCGACCACATGCGCTACGAATACGAACGTCCGCAGGACCCGGCCGGTGAGCCGAGCCTGGCCGAGCTGACCGCTGCGGCGATCAAGAACCTGTCGCGCCATCAGGAAGGCTACGTGCTGATGATCGAAGGCGCGCGCATCGACCACGCCAACCACAGCGGCAACGCCTACCGTGCGCTGACCGAAACCGTGGCCCTGTCCGATGCCGTGCGCGTGGCCAACGAGCTGACCTCGGCCGATGACACCCTGATCATCGTCACTGCCGATCATTCGCACACCCTGAATTTCGTCGGCTACCCGGCCCGCGGCAATCCGATCCTGGGCAAGGTGAAGGACAAGGGTGGCGAAGATGGTGCCGGCAAGCTCGACTACGCGCTGGATGGCAACGGCCAGCCGTACAACACTCTGAGCTACGCCAACGGCCCCGGCCATACCGGCACCAGCAACCAGCAACCGGCCGGTCCGAAGCGTTACCCGCACAACCCCAGCAGCTTCGAGCCGGCCAACGGCCGCCCGAACCTGCACGACGTCGATACCGAGCATCCCGACTACATGCAGGAAGCGCTGGTACCGATGAAGTCCGAATCGCATGGTGGCGAGGACGTCGGCATCTGGGCACGCGGCCCGGGCAGCAAGGCGATCCGCGGCACCCTGGAGCAGAACGCGATCTACCACATGATCGTGCAGGCCACCCCGGCCCTGCGCGATCGCCTGTGCCAGGCCGGCACCTGCGACGACAAGGGCGTACCGGTGGAACTGCCGGCACCGGCCACCTTCGAACGCAAGGCCGAGGCCAAGTGATGGCGCGGCCGGCACGCTCTGCGCTGGGCAGCCTCCGCCGTGCGCGCTGGCTGGCCCTGCTGGGCGTGCTGGCCAGCCCCTGGGCGTCGGCGCAGGGCCCGGCCTGCAAGGTCATGACCGAAGAGCACGGGTTGTGGATGCTGCCCGGCTGCGAGGTCGTCGATGACAAGCCGCAGATCAGCGCGGAGACCCTGCAGGATCTCCCCTACGACGGCGATGGCCTGGCGCTGGTACAGACCGCCGATGGTTTCCACTACGTCGACCGTCGCGGCCGCAGCCAGGCGGTGATCGCCTGGGACAACGGCGCAGACCCCCTGCAGGAAGGCCTGTTCCGCGGCCGCATCGGCGATCGCGTGGGTTATTTCAACGCTGCCTTCGAGCAGGTGATTGCGGCCACGTTCGATTTTGCCTGGCCGTTCCAGGATGGCGTGGCCGAGGTCTGCAACGGCTGCCGCCGCGGCACGCCCGATGGCGACGGGCATACGCCGATGGAAGGCGGCGAGTGGTTCCGCATCGATCGTTCCGGTCGTCGGCTGAAGTAAGGGGTTTATCGGCAGGGCGGCGCCCTGCACCTGCCGAACAACGGCAACGGCCGAAGCAACAGCCAAAGCGGCATTCCGTGGGATGGCGGGGCGGTGTCGGATTGCGGGGACGCCGCAAGTACGTCCTTGTAGGTTTGGCAGCCGCATCCATGCGGCTGACACCCCGCAATCCGACACCGCCCCACCTCTGACAGTTGGCCGGTGGCCAGTAGATCCACGCCATGCGTGGATGAATCTCTTTCAGATATCGAAATCAATCTGGGGTCAGATCCGTTTTCCTACGGAAAACGGATCTGACCCCAAGAGCCATTCCAACAGATCGCGGAGATCTGTCGAAGGCGGGGTGGGTCCGGTTGCGGGGGCGTAAGCGCCATGGGCCCGAGGCATGCCTCGGGCGGGTTGGGCAGGACGCCCAACCCCGGTCTTGCCGTGTGCGCAGGACTGCGCACTCGAGCAAGGCGCGACCGAGCTTACAGGGGTGAGGGCGCTTTGCTTGCGAAGCACTGCTTCGCAAGCGCCCGAACGCACAGCCGCCAGCGGCTGGGCCGGGCCCCGGCGGGGGACTTGCAGCGTCCCCCGCAACCGGACCCACCCCGCCATCCCACGGAATGCCGGCTTTTGCTTCGGCTGTTGCTGTTGCTGTTGCTGTTGCTGCTCAGGTTGCCGGCCAGCGGCCGGCACTACCGCTTCGGCGGGTGCAGGGCGCAGCCCTGCCGACTCACCCACCCACCCTATACTTGCCGCCGTGACCGCCTTCCCCGCCCTCGTTCCGCTTGATGCACCGCTGCTGGTCGGCTACAGCGGCGGCCTGGACTCGACCGTGCTGCTGCACTGGCTGTGGCGATCGGCACAGGCCGCAGGCACGCCGCTGCGCGCGACGCACGTACACCATGGCCTGCAACCGGTTGCCGATGACTGGGTGCGGCACTGCCAGCAGCAATGCGCGGTGCTGGGCATCGAACTGGCCGTGCACCACGTGCAGGTCAGCCGTGATGACGGCCATGGCATCGAAGGGGCCGCCCGGCTGGCACGTCGCGCTGCATTCAGCGCCGAACTGCAGGCCGGGGAAACCCTGGCGCTGGCCCAGCACCAGGACGACCAGGCCGAGACCTTCCTGCTGCGTGCGTTGCGCGGTTCGGGCATCGATGGGCTGGCGGCGATGACCGCTGACAGCCGCCTCGATGGCCATCGGCTGTGGCGGCCACTGCTCGATGTGCCGCGCAGCGCGCTGCAGGCTTACGCGGCGACACACGGCCTGCAGTGGATCGAAGACCCCAGCAACGGCGAAGACCACGCCGACCGCAATTTCCTGCGCCTGCGGGTACTGCCACTGCTGCGCCAGCGCTGGCCGCATGCCACTGCCGCATTGGCCGGCAGCGCCGCGCATTGCGCGCAGACCCGTGCATTGCTCGATGAAGAAGACGCCGAACTGCTCGCTCACCTGGAAGTGGCACCCCGGGTGCTGTCGCTGGAGCTGCTGCGCCAGGTTGCACCGGAGCGTGCTGCGCGCGTGCTGCGTGCGTGGGTGCGCCGCCATGGCGCAGCCCCGTTGCCGGCGCATGTGCTGCGGCAAGTACAGAACGAATTGATGGCCGCAGGCGCCGATCGGCAGTCGCAGGTGCGTTGGCAGCAGCACGCCATCCGCCAGTGGCGCCAGCACGCCTACCTGCTGCCGGCAGCGCTGCCGGTCCTGCCGAAGGACTGGCACGCGGCCTGGGACGGCCGTGCACCGCTGCAGCTGCCCGACGGCGGCCAGCTGCGCCTGCTCGGCACGGACCGCTTCGAACACCCGCTGGACCTGCGTGCCCGCCAGGGCGGCGAGCGCATCGTGCTGCCCGGCCGTACGCATTCATCCGCGTTGAAGGATTGCCTGCAGCGCGAGCATCTGGCGCCCTGGCGACGCGCACAGCTGCCCCTGCTGTTCGACCAGGGGCAGCTGCTGGCGGCCGCCGATGTAGTCACTGCCGCACCGCTGCAGGCCTGGCTGCAGGCACGCAATGCGCAGTTGCAGTGGCATCCGGGCGGCTGGTGAATTGACCCTTGCGCGCGCGCCGTCCACACTTGTCGCATGGTCAAGAAGTCCCCCGAAAACGCCTCCCCGGTCGCCCAGTTCGAGCAGTCGCTCGAATCGCTGGAACAGCTGGTGGAGCAGATGGAAACCGGCGAGTTGAGCCTGGAAGCCTCGCTCAGTGCTTACGAACGTGGTGTTGGTCTGTACCGCCAGTGCCAGCAGGCGCTGGAGCAGGCCGAACTGCGCGTGCGCCTGCTCAGCGATCCGGCCCAGCCCGAAACCGCCGAACCCTTCGATCCGCCCAGCCATGACGGCTGAGGCGTTGTTCGCGCGCTGGCGCGACCGTATCGAAAGCCAGCTCGACGCCGCCCTGCCCTCACCGGCCGAAGCCCCGCAACGCCTGCACCAGGCGATGCGCCATTCCGTGCTCGGTGGCGGCAAGCGCATGCGCCCCTTGCTGGTCTATGCCGCCGGCCAGGTGTTCGGCGCGCCCCTGGACAGGCTTGATGCCGCGGCGATGGCGGTGGAACTGATCCACGCCTACTCGCTGGTGCACGACGACCTGCCGGCGATGGACGACGATGCCCTGCGCCGTGGCAAGCCCACCACCCACATCGCCTTCGACGAAGCCACCGCGATCCTCGCCGGCGACGCCCTGCAGACCCGTGCGTTCGGCCTGCTGGCCGATGCACCGCTGCCGGCGGCATTGCGCGTGGCGTGCCTGCAGACCCTGGCCCATGCCTCCGGCGCGGCCGGCATGTGCGGCGGCCAGGCGCTGGACATCGATGCCACCGGCCAGCAGCAGTCGCTGGCAGCCCTCACCCGCATGCATGCGCTGAAGACCGGTGCGCTGATCCGCGCTGCGGTGCGCATGGGCGCGTTGTGCGGTGATGCACCCGAACCCGTGCTGGCCCAGCTCGATGGTTTCGCCGATGCGCTCGGCCTGGCCTTCCAGGTCCGCGATGACATCCTCGATGTCGAAGCCAGTTCCGAACAGCTGGGCAAGACCGCCGGCAAGGACCAGGCCCAGGACAAGAGCACCTTCCCTGCCCTGCTCGGCATGGACGGTGCCAAGGCGCAGCTGCGCGAACTTTCCGCGCGCATGCAGCAGGCACTGGCGGGCTATCACGAAGAAGCCGATGCGCTGCGCGCGCTGGCCACGCTGGCCGTGGAACGCGATCACTGATTGCAGGCATGGATCTGCCGCGCTGCGCGTTCGCCGGGCATGGCCCGGCGCTACCCTACGCGCCATACACGGAAACGCCCGGCATTGCCGGGCGTTTCTTTTTACGTCGTTGATCGTTGCCGCTTACTTGATCAGGCGCAGTGCGAACGGGTAACGGTAGGCTTCGCCATTGTTCGCCTTCACCGCAGCGATGATGCTGAAGACCAGGCTGAGCAGGCCGACGATCGGCGCCAGGAACACACCGATGACCACGAAGGTCAGGATGATGCAGACGAACATCGCGATGGCGACGGTGATCTGGAAGTTCAGCGCTTCCTTGGCCTGGTCGGTGACGAAGGCCTTGCTGGCGTCATCCTTGTTGATCAGCCAGATGACCAGGGCACCAATGAAACCGGTGAAGATGCCCAGCAGGTGCGCCACCAGGGCCATGGTGCGCTGGTCAGCGGGTACGCTGCTCGCCGCCGGGACGTTCTCGAATTCGCTCACGACAAAACTCCTTTTTTATTGGGTGGTCTTGACCGACCGGCGGCAAGCCGGTCGCGTCAGGCGGGCCTAGCTTACGCCATCAATGGCATCAATCATTGCCGGCGATCGTCATCCGTCCCACCAGGATCGAGCCGGTGCGGATATGCGAGCGCGGATCGACATCGCTGCCGACCGCCTCGATGGCCATGAACATGTCCCGCAGGTTGCCGGCGATGGTGATGCCATCCACCGGATACTGGATCTGGCCGTTCTCCACGCGGAAGCCGCCAGCGCCGCGCGAGTAGTCCCCGGTCACCCCGTTCACCCCCTGCCCCATCAGCTCGGTCACCAGCAGGCCGTTGCCCATCTGCGCGGCGATGTCCTGCAGCGAACCGGCATTGGCCGCCAGCTGCAGGTTGTGCACGCCGCCGGCATTGGCGGTGGTCTGCAGGCCCAGCTTGCGCGCCGAATAGCTGCCCAGCACGTAACGCTGCAGCACGCCGTCACGCACCAGGGCCGAGGCACGGGTGGCCACGCCGTCGCCGTCGAAGGCGGCCGAGCGCAGGCCACGGCGCAGGTGCGGCAGCTCCTCGATCTGCATCCAGTCGGGGAACAGCTGCTGGTCGACGCTGTCCAGCAGGAAGCTCGCCTGGCGGTACAGCGCGCCGCCGGAGACTGCCGACAGCAGGTGACCCACCAGGCTGCGCGCCACTTCCGGCGCGTACAGCACCGGCATGCTGCCGGTCGGCAGCGAACGCGGCTGCAGGCGGGCGATCGTGCGCTCTGCGGCGCGGCGACCGACGCTTGCCGGATCTTCCAGATCCTCGCGGGCCAGTGCGCCGGTGTACCAGCCGTCGCGCTGCATGCCATCGCCGGTGCCGGCGATCAGCGCACAGCCGATCGAATGATGGGTTCCGCGCTCGCGGCCGATGAACCCATGCGAATTGGCGTAGACCGACACGCTCTGCATGCTCGATACCGAGGCGCCATCGGAATTGCGGATCTGCGCATCGGCTTGGCGGCCCGCCGCCTCGCAGGCCAGCGCCAGGTCCACCGCCTCGTCGGCCTGCAGCTCCCAGGGGTGCCAGCCATCCAGTTCGGGGAAGTCGCGGGCCATCAGGTCGGCCTCCGCCAGGCCGGCGGCTGGATCGTCCTCGGTATGGCGGGCGATCGCGCAGGCCTGCTCGACGGTGGCCAGCAGGCTGGCCTCATGCAGGTCGGCGGTGCTGGCACTGCCCTTGCGCTGGCCGAAGTAGACGGTCACGGCAATGCCGCGGTCACGGGTGGACTGCACGGTCTCGACCTCGCCGAGACGGACATTGACCTCCAACCCACGGTCTTCGCTGCAGCTGACCTCGGCCTGGCTGGCACCCAGCGCGCGGGCACGCTGCAGCAGCTGCTGGGAGATGTCGGCCAGCCGTTCCAGCCGGGCCGGGCTGTCGTCGCCGACGGCGACTTCAGGGGCGATCACGTTCAATGCTTTATCCTGTGCGGGTTGGGCCCGGCATCACGCCGGGCGACTTTTTTTGAAATCAGGTATGGACGATGCGCGGACGCGACGAAGAAACCGGTGAATTCCACGACAAGAGCCGCAGCCAGAACCGGCGCGATGCGCTGGACGTCCTGGCCCTGGGCGAGAAGCTGGTGTCGCTGACCCCGGCCCAGCTGGCGCGCCTGCCGATCCCGGAGGACCTGCTGCCGCACATCGCCGAGTGCAAGCGCATCACCGCCCATATCGCGCACAAGCGGCAGCTGGCGTTCCTGGCCAAGCACATGCGCCGCGAGGACGATGCCGCGCTGGACGCGATCCGCGATGCGCTGGATGCCAACAGCGAAACCGGGCGCCGCGAAGTGGCGATGATGCACCGTGTCGAAGACTGGCGCGAACGCCTCATGAATGAAGGCGACAAGGCGCTGGCCGCGCTGCTGGATGACCATCCGCAGGCCGACCGCCAGCAGTTGCGCACGCTGGTGCGCAACGCCCAGGCCGAAAAGGCCAAGAACAAGCCGCCGCGCGCCTACCGCGAGATCTTCCAGGTGCTGCGCGCGCTGATGCTGCCGGCCGCGCTCGGCCTGAAGGCGTCCGCTGAGGACGTCGAGGCAGACGAACCGGTCGACGACGCCGACGAGGACTGAGTCCCCGTCGGGCATGGCGGTGGCTGTGGCCATCGCCGTGCTCAGGCCTGGGTACCGCCGACGGTGATGCCCTCGATCAGCAGCGACGGCTGGCCGACACCGACCGGCACACTCTGCCCGTCCTTGCCACAGATGCCCACGCCCTCGTCCAGAGCCAGGTCGTTGCCGACCATGCGCACCTTCTGCATGGTTTCCGGGCCATTGCCGATCAGGGTCGCGCCCTTCACTGGAGCGGTGATCCGGCCGTCCTCGATCAGGTAGGCCTCGGTGGCCGAGAACACGTACTTGCCGCTGGTGATGTCGACCTGGCCGCCGCCGAAATTGACCGCGTACAGGCCCTTCTTCACCGAACGGATCATTTCCTGCGGGTCATGCTGGCCGGCGCGCATGTAGGTGTTGGTCATGCGTGGCATGGTCATGTGCGCGAACGATTCGCGACGGCCGTTGCCGGTCGGCGCCACGCCCATCAGCCGCGCGTTGAGGCTGTCCTGCATGTAGCCGACCAGGATGCCGTCCTCGATCAGCGTGGTGCACTGGGTCGGGTGGCCTTCGTCGTCGATGTTGAGTGAACCACGGCGTCCGTCCAGGGTGCCGTCGTCGACGATGGTCACGCCCGGGGCAGCCACGCGCTCGCCGATCCTGCCGGCGTAGACACTGGTGCCCTTGCGGTTGAAGTCACCTTCCAGGCCATGGCCGACCGCCTCGTGCAGCAGTACGCCCGGCCAGCCCGGGCCCAGCACCACCGGCATCACCCCGGCCGGCGCCGGCACCGCTTCCAGGTTCACCAGGGCCTGCCGCAGCGCCTCGCGCGCAAAGGCTTCCGGGCGGCCATCGGCAAACAGCGCTTCATAGCCATAGCGACCGCCGCCGCCGGCATAACCCGACTCACGGCGGCCGTTCTGCTCGACGATCACCTGCACGTTCAACCGCACCAGCGGGCGCACGTCGGCGCCCAGCACACCATCGGTGCGGGCAACCAGCACGGTATCGACGCCACCGGACAGGCTGACCATCACCTGCTTCACGCGCGGGTCGGCCGCGCGCAGGTAGCCGTCCAGGCGCTTGAGCACCTCGACCTTGGCTTCGTTGCCGATGCCGTCGATCGGGTCCAGCGCCGGATACAGCACGCGCGCATCGCCGCGCAGCAGCGAACACCCGGTCTGTGCGCCGCCTTCGCGCGAGATCGCACGTGCCGACTGCGCTGCGGTCAGCAATGCACCGGCATGGATGTCATCGGAATAGGCGAAGCCGGTCTTCTCGCCGGCAATCGCGCGCACGCCCACGCCCTGCTCGATGGAATGGGCGCCGTCCTTGACGATGCCATCTTCCACGCTCCAGCTTTCGCGCCGGGCATGCTGGAAGTACAGGTCGCCGAAGTCGACACCGGGGCCGAGCAGTTGGCCGAAGGTGCGCTCCAGGCCAGCGGTATCCAGGCCACCGGGGCGCAACAGGCGATCTTGGGCAAGCGTCAGGGCGTTGTCAGTCATGGTCTCGATCTGGGGGTGTGAAGGCGGTCAGGCAAGGCCGCCCTGGGGAAACGGGGGCCGCGCTCAGCGCGGTGGCGGTGGTTCGGTGACGGTCGGCGGCACGGCCGGCAACGGCGGCAGGCGCGGCGGCGGTGCGGGTACTGGCGCACGTTCGCGGCTGCGCTCGATCACCTCCACCTTGGGCTCCTTCCAGGGGCCGGTCACCTTGTAGGTGCGGGCACCGATCTCGCCCAATGGCTTGGACAATACCGCATTGGTGGCTGCACCCAGCGCTGCGCCCACCGGGCCGCCGGCCACCGCGCCGACCACGGTCAGCAGGTTGCCGGCGCGCGGGTTGACGTCGATGGTCTGGTCGAACTGCTGTTTCCGCAGGTCGGCCTGGCCACGGATGGTGATGTTCGCTGCCGGCCCTTCGATCAACACCTTGTCGGTACGGGCCATGCCCTCTCCGAACTGCACGCTGCCCTCGACCTGGTTGAACGCGAAGCCCTTGGAGAAGAAGTCGCGGAAGTCGAACATCAGCCGCCGCGGCAGCTGGGCGACGCTGAGCAGGCCCAGCACGCGGCCAGCACCCGGCTCCAGCTCCAGCAGCTGGCCATTGCGGGCATTCACATCGAGCTGGCCCTGCAGGTTGCCAAGCTGGAAGTCCGACGGACCGCCGGGCCATGAGGCCTGCAGCTGGGCGTGGCCGGAGCCGCCGCGCAGCTGGCCGCCGTAGTCGAGGTTCTGCAGCAACCCGCCCAGGTCTTCACTGCGCACCTGCGCATCAAGCGCAGTTCGCGAACCGCCACCCTTGCCAAGCCAACGGCCACGGATGTCGATCTCCTGGCTGGGGGCGCGGAACTGCAGTTGTTCCACGCTCAGGCCATTGGCGATCGGCCGCGTACGCAGCACGGCCTGGCCCAGCACGACCTTGCCGAACTTCAGGTCGGCGATGTCCAGTGCGAACGGCGGCAGCTTGGCCGGGTCCATGTCGTCGGCACCGGCCTGCACCCGCGCCGGTGCCGCCGTGGCTCCGGGAAGGGTCGGCAGCGATTGCCAGTACACGCGCTCGAGCTGGCCGCTGATGGTGCCGCCATCGGCGTTGGGCACATTCAACTTGCCGGCCAGCGAGGGGCCATCAAGGCGCACGTCCAGCGCCTGCGGGCCAGGATGCAGCTGCAGGCGGGTCTGCTCGAACACGCCGCCGATCAGCATCAGCTGGCCGACCTGCACGTCCACGGCGCGCAGCGGCATCGGGTCGCCATCGCCACCGGCGCCACGGGCCAGGCCGATCCATTCCAGCGCATCCAGGGTCGGGCTGCGGCCATTGATGGTCAGCCCGCTGGGCGGTGGTTCGCGGTCAACGTGGTCGCTGCCCAGGGTGACCTGAACGCCGGTCTGGTTGTTGTGGCTGCGCGCGGCCAGCGCCAGACGCTGGCCGAACGCCACGTCGATGCGGCCGGCACCCATCGGCAGCTGTGCGGCCACGGTGGTCGGCAGCGGTTCGTTGGCCGGCTTCTGCAGCGGTGCCGGCAGATCCAGGCGGGTGCCCAGCAGATCCGAGCGCAGGCGCAGCTCGCTGGGCGGCGCTGGTGTAGCCGGCGCGACCTTCGGCAGGTTCACCGCGATGGTCCACGGCGAGGTGCCGTTGATGTAGGGCTTCAGCCAGGCCATTTCCGGTGCGCGGTCGATCAGCACGCCCGCATCGAGCGTGGCGGCCAGTTCCGATTCGAAGGCCAGCTTGGGGTCACGCACGAATCCACCGGCGCGCAGGCTCAGCCGGCCGTCCTGGCCGAGGTGGCGCACTGCCAGTTCCTCGGCGGCGAAGCCGGCGTTGCTGTAGCGGGCCTGCCCGCGCATGTTGTCGAATTCCAGCTGGAAGCGCTTGTCGACCAGTTTCAGCCCGGCCAGGTCCACCGTGCCCTGCAGGTGGCCGCCGCCCTGGTCATGATGCAGGGGCTGCAACAGGTCGAAATGCACGTTGGCCGGCCCGCTTGCCGCGAGGTTGTCCAGGGTGTCGCCGTATTCCTTGTGCAGCGGGCTCTGCCGCAGCATCGCCAGCAGCTTGCCGGCGTCGCCCTGGCTGTCGGCGCGCACGTACAGTGGCTGCTGGCCGAAATCCTGGATGCCGGCTTCGAACGTCTGTACTGCCACACCGGCCAGATCGCCGCTCCCCTGCATGTGGAAGCCAGGGCCGATGAAGGCGACATCGGCATCGACCTGGCCCATCAACGGCCAATCGTGCTGGAAGCGGATGTCACCGTTGCTGATGTGGCCGGTGGCCTCGAAGCGGCCATCGTTGTTGTCGAACGGCCAGTCGTCCAGGTCACCACTGACCAGGCCGATGCCGTTGCGCACCTGGCCGCCGGCCAAGGCCATGTCCAGCCAGTCGGTGGCGCCCTTGCTCATTCTGGAATGGATCCAGAAACGCTTGGCCGCGGTCATCGGTACGTCGTCCAGCTTGGCCGCCAGCTGCATCCACGGCCGGGTGCCATCGCCCTGGAACCAGAGACCACCGCGCACGTCGGCAGCGTAGTCGGTGCCTTCCACACGCATCGCCGGGGTGCCGATGCGCCAGCCGCCGGCCTCGTCACGCCAACCGACGATCTGCCCGGCCAGGTGCAGGTCGTGACGCACGCCGAAACCGGTCGGCCAATCGAACTGCAGCTGGCGCTGGGGTTGCAGCTGCAGGCTGAAGCCGTTGGCATCGCCCTCGAAGCGGCCGCCCAGGCCGCGCAGGCCCGGCGAGTTGCCAACACTGGCAAAGCCCAGCGACTGCAGTTCGCCCTGCACCCACAACGGGCCATCCTGCTGGCCGCGCAACTGCAGCTGCGCCACGTCCAGCTGCGGCTTGGCCAGGTACAGCCAATGCCGCAGGCCCGCGTCCAGGCGGTCGCTGAGCGCCAGCGCGCGCAACGCGGTACCCGCCTGCGCTGCTGCGGCCTGCACCTGCATCTGCTTGCCCACCCTCAGTTGCAACCCGTCCAGCTGCTGCTGGCTGCCATCGGCCTGCAGGCGCAGGCGCGGCACCTGCAGCGCCCAGCCTTCTGCCGTCCGCTGCCAACGCAGGCGCGCCTGCAACCGTTGCAATTGAATTTCCGGGCGCGCCACGCCAGGCATCGGCGCGCCTTCGACACGCAGATCACGCAGGTCCGAATCGGTGGTCAGCGCCACCGGGGCGAAATCACGCAGGGTCAGCCACAGGTTGAGCTCGCCCTTGCCCTCGCGCAGGCGCATGCCGCCGGCCGCCAACAACGGCGCCCAGGCACGGAAATCGATCGGATCGGCGCCTACCCAGGCCTCGCCGTTGCCGCGCTGGCGATCCAGGTCCAGCACCGCCGTCAGCGGCAACGCGTCGGTCTGTGCCCAGGCACGCACGCCCACCCGCAGGCGGTCGCCATCCACACGCAGGCGCAGGTCGATGCGTGGCAGGGTGGCGTCGACACCCAGTGCTGGCGCATGCACGCCGAGGCGGCCACCAATCACCTGCAGTTCGCCCAGCCGGCGCAACGCATCCAACGGATCGCCGCCAGCGCGGGACTGCGGCAGGCCGCGCACCGACCAGCGGCCATCGGCGGCCTGCTGCAGGTCCAGCGCCAGGCCGCGCAGGCGCAGTTCGGTCAGAGAGCGGCCCGGCAACAGGCCGCTGTACATCGACACCAGCACCTCGGCATCGCCGATGGCCAGGCCCTGGCCCGCGCCGATGCGCAGGCCCTTCAACTGCAGCAGTGGACCACGTCGGGTCCAGGCGGTGTCCAGGCGTTCGAAGCGCACCGGTTGCCCGGCGCGCGTGCTCAGCCAGGCCGCGATCCGGTCCGGATGGCGCTCAGCCAGCGGCAACAGCTGGCTGAGGGTGCCGACCAGCAGGGCAAGCCCGACCAGGCCAACCGCGCATGCGGCGATGAAATGACGGCGGATCCTTCGCAGTCGCAGGCGCGGCGGCGCGCTCATCGGCCACCGAAGGCAGACAGTCGGCCTGGATCAGAGCAGAACAACATCGAACTGCTCCTGCAGGTACTGCTCGTCCGCCTGGAAGCGGATGCTCTTGCCGAGGAACTCCTCCAGCTCGGCCACGGCCGTGGATTCCTCATCGGTGATCCGCGCCACCACCTTGCTGGACGCGATCACCAGCAGGCGCGCGGCATCGAACTGGCGCACCGCGCGGGTGATCTCGCGGAAGATCTCGTAGGTCACCGTTTCGGTGGTCTTGATGGTGCCGCGGCCACTGCACTGCGGGCAGGTTTCCGACAGCTGGCGCTCCAGGCTTTCCACCGTGCGCTTGCGGGTCATCTCCACCAGGCCCAGCGGCGAGAAGTCGTACACCGTGGTCTTGGCATGGTCACGGGCCAGCGCCTTTTCCAGCGTGCGCAGCACCTGGCGGCGATGCTCGGCGTCATCCATGTCGATGAAGTCGATGATGATGATGCCGCCCAGGTTGCGCAGGCGCAGCTGCCTGGCCACCGCCTGCGCGGCCTCCAGGTTGGTGCGGAACACCGTCTCTTCCAGGTTGCGCTGGCCGAGGAACGAGCCGGTGTTGACGTCGATGGTGGTCATCGCCTCGGTCTGGTCGATCACCAGGTAGCCACCGGATTTCAGCGGTACCTGCTTGTCCAGCGCACGGCCGATCTCGTCCTCGACCCCGAACATGTCGAAGATCGGACGATCGCCGCTGTACAGCTCGATCTTCTCCGCCAGCACCGGCATGTACTTGGCCACGAACGCCTGCAGCTGGGCGAAGGTCTCCTTCGAGTCCACCTTCACCTTGTCCACGTCCTTGCGGATCAGGTCGCGCACCGAACGCAGCGGCAGGCTCAGGTCTTCATAGATGTTGCTGCACGACGCCGCCTCGCGGCCGCGGCGCTCGACCACGTTCCACACCCGTGACAGGTAGGCGATGTCTTCGGCGATCGCCTCGGCCGGCTGGCCTTCGGCATTGGTGCGCACGATGTAGCCGTAGCCGCCGTGCTGGGCCGACAGTTCGGTCACCAGCGCCTTCAGCCGCGCGCGCTCGCCTTCGTCCTCGATGCGCGCCGACACGCCCACCACCTTCGACTGCGGCAGCAGCACCATGTAGCGGGAGGGAATGCTGATCTGGGTGGTCAGGCGTGCGCCCTTGGTCCCGATCGGATCCTTCACCACCTGCACCACGATGTCCTGGCCGTCGCGCAGCAGCTCCACGATCGGCACGCTGGACGGCGGCGGCAGGGTCGTGTTCTCGGTATCTGCGCTGGCCACCGGCGCCGGCCGCACCACGTCGTTGGCGTGCAGGAACGCGGCGCGCTCCAGGCCCACTTCGACGAATGCCGCCTGCATGCCCGGCATGACCCGTTGTACCTTGCCCTTGTAGATGTTGCCGACCACACCCCGGCGCCAACCGCGCTCGATGTGCAGTTCCTGCAGCATGCCGTTCTCGATCACCGCGACCCGGGTTTCGCGCGGGGTCACATTGACCAGGATTTCCTCAGACATCGGCAGCCTCCCTGGCGGCATCAGCAGTTGGGGCCAGCACGCCGCAGCGTGCCAGCAGACGATCGGTATGCAGCAACGGCAACCCCATGACACCGGAGTAGCTGCCGGAAAGGTGTTCGATCCAGCGCTCGGCACCGCCCTGGATGGCATAGGCACCCGCCTTGTCCAGCGGCTCGCCGGTGGCGACGTAGGCAGCGATGTCGGCGGACTCGATGGCGGCGAAGGTGACCTCGGAAACAACCAGTTCGCTGTCCAGCCCGCGCGCGTCCACCACCACCACGGCGGTCATCACCTGATGGGTGCGCCCGGCCAGCCGTGCCAGCATCGCCCGCGCGTCGGCCGCGTTGGCCGGCTTGCCGAATACTTCGCCATCGAGCACCACTTCGGTATCCGAGCCCAGCACCCGCGCCTGCGGGTCATCGGCCAGCACCCGTGCCAGGCCGGCGCGCGCCTTGTCGGCGGCGACCCGGCAGACATAGTCCTGGGCACTTTCAGAGGCCGCGCGCTGCTCGACGACCTCCAGGTCCAACGCCTGGAAAGGGTGTCCGAGTCGGGCCAGCAGCTGGTTGCGTCGGGGGGAGCGGGAAGCAAGATAGAGCATCGACACAGCATAACCTGACGCCGGTACCTGAATCGTCGGACAATCCTTCCCCGGCGCCTGCAACCCCGAACGGACTCACAACGCGTTCATCGCTACGACACCACCCTCACCGCCACAACAAGGAGATCCCATGCGTCGCACCGCCACCCCGCTGCTGCTTGCCCTGTCCCTCGCTCTTGGAGCTTCGATGACCGCCCATGCCGACCCGTCGTCGCCGTCGATCGCCGCCGCGGCCGAAGGCACCCTGCTGAACATCTCGGCCAACGCCGAAGCCACCCGCGTGCCGGACGTGGCCACGCTGTCGGCCGGCGTGGTCACCCAGGCCGCCGACGGCAACAGCGCCATGCGCCAGAACGCCCAGCAGATGGACAAGGTCCTGGCTGCGATCAAGGCCGCCGGCATCGCCGAGCGCGACGTGCAGACCAGCGGCGTCAGCCTCAACCCGCAGTACCGCTATGCCGACAACGAAGCCCCGAAGATCACCGGCTACCAGGCCAGCAACACCGTCAGCCTGAAGGTCCGCGACATCGCCAAGCTGGGCAAGGTGCTGGACGCGCTGGCCGCGCAGGGCGCCAACCAGATCAACGGCCCGCAGTTCGAGATCGACCAGCCCGAGCCGGTCTATGACGAAGCGCGCCTGGCGGCACTGAAGAAGGCCCAGGCCCGTGCCCAGACCTATGCCAAGTCGCTTGGCCTGCAGGTGCGGCGCATTGTCAGCATTTCCGAGAACGCCGGTGGCGGTTTCCGCCCGATGCCGATGATGCGTGCGCAGGCCGCCGGCATGGCAATGGACAAGGCCACCCCGGTCGCCCCGGGCGAGTCGACCGTCTCGGTGAACCTGGACGTGGTGTTCGAACTGGGCCGCTGAGGCTCCTTCCGTTCAACCGACGGCGCCCTGCGGGGCGCCGTTTTCGTTTCCACCGCCGTCGTGCCGGCAGCGTTACATGAAGGCCAGCTCAACGCTGCCGCCCCTGCCTCTAGGCAGTGGTGGAGGCGGCGCGCTAATGATTGACTGCCAGCCGCGTGCGGCAACCCCGATGGCGGCCCTGGTGCGTTGAGGACTTCGACACTGGCATGGAGGTGGACCATGGTTCGTACGTATCCCGTAGTACCCCTGCACTTCGATCCCGCCCGCGTTGCCGCCTGGAGTGCGGCCATCGCCCTGCATCTGCTCGCGTTCCTGTTGTTGCTGATCCCGGCGACCTACCAGGCCATCACCGCGCTGCCGCGCGATCAGACCACGGTACGGTTCATTCCCAGGGAAGAGCCCAAGCCGATCGAGCCGTTGCCGGTGCCGACCGAGCCTGAAAAGGTGGAGGTGGTGCACAAGCGGCAGGCCACGCCGGTGCCCGCACCGCTGCCGACGCCCACCGCGACCGTCGAGGAGGCCCAGGGCATCATCCTGCCGGCGGCCGAGCCGACCGCGGTGCAGGCTGCGCCGACCATTGCTCCGTCCACGCCGCTGGCCGGCGCCCAGCTGCAGTACCGCAGCAACCCGCCGCCCAGCTACCCGATCCAGGCCCTGCGCAATCACGAACAGGGCACGGTGCTGCTGCGGGTGGAAGTGGACCCCAGTGGCCAGCCGGTGAACGTCAGCATCGAACGCAGCAGCGGCTCGCGCAGCCTGGACCAGGCCGCCCGCCAGCAGGTGCTGCGCCACTGGCGTTTCGAGCCGGCCGAGCGTGATGGCATGGCCGTTCCCGCCATCGGCATGGTGCCCGTGCAGTTCTCCTTGCCCGACTGAGCCACGGACCGGCCCGGCCACACGCCGGGCCGGTCACAACGGTGAATGGGCCGGAACAGGGCCAAGCTGCCCGGTTATTTGAACTTCGTTGGAAAACCGTTACGAATTTAGTAAAACTTCACACCTCCGTCACCTGCCGGAAACCTAGATTGACGCGTCCCGGGACACACCGGAGACAGCCCGCAATGCTCGAGTTTTCCAGTCAGGAGAGAAGCTGTGAAACACCCGATCCAACGGCCCGCCAGCCGCCGCCGCAACCACCTGGCAACGTCCATCACCCATATCCTTACCGGCGGCGCCCTGCTGCTCGCCGGGGCCGTGGCTTCCTCTTCTGCATTCGCGCAGGAACAGGCCACCAACCTTGACCGGATCACCGTCACCGGTTCGAACATCCCGCGCACCAACACCGAAACACCGTCGCCGGTGCAGGTGGTGACCCGCCAGGAAATCGATCGCACCGGCAAGACCACGGTGGCCGAGTACCTGCAGACCCTGACCGCTGACGGTTCCGGTTCGATCCCGAAGACCTTCGGCAACGGCTTCGCCGGTGGTGGCGCAGGCATTTCGCTGCGCGGCCTCGGTGCCGGCTCCACGCTGGTGCTGTTGAACGGCCGCCGCATGGCGACCTATGGCCTGGCCGATGACGGCCAGAAGGTATTCACCGACCTCAGCACCATTCCCCTCGACGCCGTCGAGCGCGTGGAAGTGCTGAAGGATGGCGCCTCGGCGATCTATGGCTCCGATGCCATCGCCGGCGTGGTCAACATCATCCTGCGCAGCGACTTCCAGGGCGGCATCCTGCGTGCCTCCTACGGCACCTCCGGTGATGGCGACGGCAATGCCAAAAAGGCCACCCTGACCGCCGGTACCGGCGATCTGGCCACCGATGGCTGGAATGCGTTCTTCAGCCTGGATGTCGGCAAGACCGACGCGATCAAGATCAGCGACCGCAAGAACCGCAAGTGGATCGGCACCGGCGACATCCGTCCGTGGGGCTATGGCAACAATGCCCAGTTCCTGGGTGGCGCCTACCTCAATAACCGCACCAGCGGCGGTGTCGGTCCGAACGGCTCGGTGTTCGACGACCGCGTTCCGCCGGGCACCTCCGCGCAGCTGGTTCCGCTGCCGGGTTGCCAGGGCCTGACCACCATCGGTGGCCAGACCGACGCTTCAGTGGCTGCCCAGGGCTGCCTGTGGGATCCGAACCAGCAGTACCGCGACCTCACCCCTGAAGAGAAGTACGTCAACGTGTTCGGCCGTGCCAGTTTCGCCTTCGGCGAAGGCGGCGAGGTCTACACCGAGATCGGCTACTCGAAGAAGGAAACCACCTTCAGCAACACCCCGTCCGGCGTGTCCGGCAGCTGGGGCTACCCGGAAGGTCCGCGCAATGCCAGCAGCGGTCCGGGTGCTGTGGTGCTGTCGCCGACCCACCCGGACAACCCGATCCAAGGCCAGGCCTCGCGCCTGCGCTATTCGGCATGGGATGTCGGTCCGCGCGTGACCAACAACACCAACGAGTTCAACCGCTTGCTGGTGGGCGTGAAGGGCAACTGGGGTGACTGGAGCTACGACACCGCCTACCTGCACTCGGGCACCGACCTGACCAACAAGCGCACCGGCTTCCTGCGTTACAGCGCTGTGCAGTGTGCGTTGGGCAACCCGAACTGCGCCGGCGGCGTGTGGCGCATCGGCGACAACGCCAACCTCAACTCTCAGGCGCTGTACGACTACATCTCGCCGCAGATCAGCGCACGCGCCAAGTCCAGCCTGGACATGTTCGACTTCACCATCTCGCGCAGCCTGATGGACCTGAAGGGCGGCCCGCTGGGCCTGGCCTTCGGTACCGAGTGGCGCAAGACCAGCAACAGCCTGACCCCGCAGACCTACACCGACCAGGGTGACATCATCGGCCTGGGCTATTCGGCCTATGACGGCACCCAGAACGTGTATGCCGGCTACGTCGAGCTGTCCGCGCCAGTGCTGGAGCAGTTGGAACTGTCGGCCGCCATGCGCTACGACAAGTACGAAAGCGGTGAAGGCAAGGCCACGCCGAAGCTGGGCGTGAAGTGGACCCCGGCAGACTGGATCGCCCTGCGCGCCAGCTACGCCGAAGGCTTCCGCGCGCCGAACCCGGCCGAGAACGGTGACGGTGGCCTGGCTGCCTTCTCCAACGCCCGTGATCCGGTGCGTTGCGCCGCCAGCCCGGCCGCCGATGTCGGCACCAACTGCAGCTCGCGGCCGGTGGCGATCATCACCCGTCCGAACAAGGACCTGAAGCCGGAAGAGTCCAAGAGCTACTCGGTCGGCATCGTGCTGCAGCCGACCTCCAGCACCTCGCTGACCGTCGATGCGTGGCAGATCAAGCGCACCAACGAAATCGCCCAGGGCGCCACCGCTGATGCCATCGCTGCCGGCAACGTGCTGCGTGACATCGACCTGATCAACGGCATTGCTGGCACCGGCAGCATCCTGGCGGTCAACACCGCGTACATCAACGCGGCCTCCACCCGCGTGCGCGGTATCGACACTGATATCCGCCAGACCTTCGACATCGGTCCGGGCCAGCTGGAGATGGACCTGCAGTGGAGCCACGTGCTCAAGTTCGAGCGCACCGACGCTGACGTCACCGTCGACTACGCCGGTACCCACGGCAACTGCGACGTGACCAACTGCATCGGCACGCCGAAGGACCGCATCAACTTCGGCACCACCTGGAAGCAGGGCAACTGGAGCGTCAGCGGCGTTGCCAACTACATCTCGAAGATGGACAACAAGGACTTCCGTGGTCCGGACGGCTCGTACCAGTTCTCCTATGCCGACGGTACCGACGTCACCAAGATCTCCTCGTTCACCACCTTCGACCTGTCCGGCCGCTGGAACATCACCGAAGCCTTCGAGCTGAACGCCTCGGTGGCCAACGTGTTTGATCGCATCGCTCCGCTCGATCCGACCACCTACGGTGGCGTGAACTACAACCCGCTGCACTTCAGCGGTGCCATTGGTCGCTACTTCACCGTCGGCGCCAAGTACACCTTCAAGTAATCCTGCTGCAGCGTCACCCGCAAAGGCCCGGGCTCACGCCCGGGCCTTTGCTTTTCTACACACGCGTCAGCGTCCATCATGGGGGCACCTTCTCCTGCGACAGGCGCGATGCCCTCCTCCACTCAACGCCTTGGCCTGGCCGCACTGACCGCGCTGGTGGTTGGTTCGATGGTGGGCGCCGGCATCTTCTCGCTGCCGCAGAACGTGGCGCGCAGCGCCGGCCCGGCCGCCGCGCTGATCGGCTGGGCGGTGAGCGGTGCCGGCATGCTGATGCTTGCCTTCGTGTTCCAGGCCCTGGCCAATCGTCGCCCCGACCTGGACACCGGCATCTATGCGTATGCGCGCGAAGGCTTCGGCAACTACATCGGTTTCTCCGCCGCGTGGGGCTACTGGGTCGCTTCGGTACTCGGCAACGCCAGCTTCTTCGTACTGATCTTCAGCGGTCTCGGCCACTTCGCACCGGTGTTCGGCGAAGGCAATACACCGGCCGCCATCGCCGCATCGTCGCTGCTGCTGTGGACCGTGCACCTGCTGGTACTGCGCGGCCTGCGCACTGCGGCGATCATCAATGGCCTGGTCACCGTGGCCAAGCTGGTGCCGATCGCGCTGTTCCTGGTCCTGGCGGCCGGTGCGTTCCGCATGGACGTCTTCCGCGCCGACTTCTTCGGCGCTCCCGCGCTGGGCGACATGGGCCAGCAGCTGCGCGGGATGATGCTGGTCACCGTGTGGGTGTTCATCGGCATCGAAGGTGCCAGCATCTATTCGCGGCGCGCGGCACGACGCGCCGATGTCGGCCGCGCCACGGTGATCGGCTTCATCGGCGTGTGGCTGCTGCTGGTGCTGGTCAGCCTGCTGTCGATGGGCGTGCTGTCGCAGGCCGAGCTGGCGGGCCTGCCCAATCCCTCGATGGCCTATGTGCTGCGCGCGATCGTTGGCGAATGGGGAGCGACGGTGATCATCATCGGCTCGATCATCTCGGTACTGGGCGCGCTGCTGGCGTGGGTGCTGCTGTGCGCCGAAGTGCTGTTTGCCGCCGCTGGCGATGGCACGATGCCGGCCTTTCTCGGCCGCGAGAATGCGCGCGGCGTGCCCGCCAATGCGCTGTGGTTGAGCAACGGCCTGATCCAGCTGTTCCTGCTGCTGGTGCTGTTCAATTCGGGCAGCTACACCAGCCTGGTGCTGCTGGCGGCGTCGATGAGCCTGGTGCCGTACTTCCTGTCCAGCGCATTCGGCGTGAAGCTGGCCTGGCAGGGCGAGGCCTACGCCAGCGCGGCCGGCGCCCGCTGGCGCGACTTCATCGTCGCGCTGCTGGCCAGCGCCTATGCGTTGTGGCTGGTGTATGCCGGTGGCCTGGACAACCTGCTGCTGTCGGTACTGCTGTATGTGCCGGGCGTAGTGCTGTACGCGTTGACCCGGCGCCAGCGCGGCGAGCGGGTGTTCACGCGCTGGGAATGGGTGCTGTTCGGCGCGATCCTGGTGGTGGCGATCGCTACGCTGGTGGCGTTCGCCCGTGGCGCGCTGACCTTGTAGTGCCGTGTCTGTTGTCGGAGGATCTCGCGCCATGCATCCACGCATGGGGTGGATCCACCGCCGCACGTGACTGCACGGCGCGACACAACAAAAAAGGCCTGCATCTTGCGATGCAGGCCTCTTGAATGTGGCGCCCGAAGTTGGACTCGAACCAACGACCCCCTGATTAACAGTCAAGTGCTCTAACCGGCTGAGCTATTCGGGCAGACCGCCAGTATAACGACTCTTCACGCGCGATGGTAGGGGTGATTGGCCAACATCGCAGCAGCGCGATACAACTGCTCGGCCACCACCAGCCGCACCAGCATGTGCGGCAGCGTCAGCGGGCCGATCGACCACTTTTCGTCGGCCAGCGCAGACACTTCCGGCGAATGCCCTTCCGGGCCACCGATCAGGAACGCCAGGTCCCTGCCCTGTCCACGCCAGTGCTCCAGGCGCTGCGCCAGCTGTTCGGAACTGAGCTGGCGGCCCGGTACGTCCAGTGCAACGACATAGGCATTCTTCGGCAACGCAGCGATCACCCGCTTGCCCTCGTCCTCGGTGGCGCGACGTGCGTCGCGCCCTTTGCCACGCAGGCCGGGCTCGATCTCCACCAGCTCGAACGGCAGCCAGTGCGAGAGCCGCTTCTGGTACTCGGCAAATCCCTGCGCCACCCAACTGGGCGCGCGTTCGCCGGTGGCGATCAGGCGGGCTTTCATCAACATTCCTCCAAAACGTCGACGGCGCCATCGGCGCCGTCGAAAACTGCATCAACGAATGGCTCAGGCCACTTCGTCGTCATCGTAGGACGGCGGCTGGTCGCCAACGGTCCACAGGCGCTCGAGCGCGTAGAACTCGCGCACGCGCGGCAGCATCACGTGCACGATGACGTCGCCCAGGTCGACCAGCACCCATTCGGCTTCACGCTCGCCTTCAACACCCAGCGGCATGACGTCGATGTTCTTGGCGAAGCGCACGACTTCGTCGGCGATGGACTTCACATGGCGGGTCGAAGTACCCGATACGACCACCATGTAGTCGGCGACGCTGGACTTGCCGCGTACGTCGATCTCGACCGGGTCCTTGGCCTTCAGGTCTTCGGTGGCTTGACGGACGCTGGCCAGCAGTTCCGGCACGGAGGGCGGCGGGCTGGGCAGATCGACCTTGATGGTCTGGGGCTGGGTCTGGTTGCTCAAAGCGGGTCGACTCGATAAACGTGGGGGCGATTATACGGGCACAGCGCGGCAACCGTATTCACGAGGTGGCGGGGCGGTACAGGCCGTGGCCAGAAACGTAGTCGGCCACCGCCGGTGCCAGCATGGCCCGCCAGGGGCCGCCCGCGGCGATCTGGGCGCGCACGGCACTGGCCGATTCCACCCGCAGCGGGTGGTGCAGGCGCAGGATGCGGCCGGCCGGGCTGGTGAACAGGGCCTGCTCGTTGTCGGCCCAGCGCCCCTCGGTGGCCTGACCCAGCGCGCCGTCGACACTGGCCCGCAGCGGGCTGCCGGGCCGCTCGGCAACGATGAAATGGGCCAGACCGAACAGCGCCTGCCACTCGTGCCAGCTGGGCAGGCCCAGCAGGCTGTCGGCCCCCACCAGCCACGCCAGCGGGCGGCTGGGGCCCAGTTCGGCCCGCAGTTCGCGCAGGGTATCGACGGTATAGGAAGGTCGGCCAGGGAAGCGCTCGGCCCGATCCAGCTCATGACGGTCCAGCAGCAGGCCCGGTTCATCGCCGATGGCCAGGCCGAGCATGGTGCAGCGTTGCTCGGCGGTCGCGCCCGGTACCGCGCGATGCGGCGGGTCGGCGGCAGGCAGCATGCGCACCGCCACCTGCAGTTCATCGCGCGCGGCGCGCGCGATTGCCAGATGGCCCAGATGCACCGGGTCGAAGGTGCCCCCGTAATAGATCCGAAGGCTCATGGATCAGGCCCGGGCGAGCAGCCGCACCGCACGCGCTTCGGCCACCGCCACCAGCAGGCGCTCAAGCGCAAGCCAGGCATCGCCGTCTGCGCGGCCCTTGGCGATGCGGTCAACCAGCCCTGCTTCGGCCACGAAACGCTCCCAGCGCTTGCCTTCCGGGTGCCGCTGCAGCGCGCGCTTGTAGGGCGCCTGCCGCGATTCCCAGATACCCCGGGATTTCATCTCCGCCGCCAGATTGCCGCCACGTGCCTGTACCCGTGCCAGGCCGGCACCGGCCAACAGCTCGCGGATCACGATCGGCATCAGCGCGGCCACGGCCTCGCCTTCGCCGCGCAACCCGGCCAGCATCCTCAGTACCGCCTGGGCCTGGCCGGAGAAGGTGGCTTCCACCAGTCGGAACACGTCGTAGCGGGCAGCATCGGCCACCAGCGATTCCATCCGTTCCACGTCCAGGGTCTGGCCGTCGGCCAGCAATACGAGCTTGTCGATCTCCTGCGCAGCCGCCAGCAGGTTGCCTTCCACGCGTTCGGCCAAGCGCTGCACGGCCGCCGGTTCGGCGCGCAGGCCCCTGCTGCGCAGGCGCCGTTCGATCCAGTCCGACAGCTCATGCGGCTTGATGGCCCAGGCCACCGACAGCACGCCGACGCGGTTCACCGCCTCGGCCCATTTGCCCTGGTGGGCCTTGCTCCATTCGTTGGCGGTGATCATCAGGATCACGTCCGGCGCCGGGTTGGCGCAGAACCGACTGATCACCTCACCGCCGTCCTTGCCCGGCTTGCCGCTGGGCAGGCGCACTTCCACCAGGCGGCGGGCACTGAACAGGCTGGGGGCATTGAAGCTGGCGTCGAGCTGGTTCCAGTCGAAATCACGGCCATCGGCGTCGAACACTTCGCGCTCGTCGATGCCGGCCGCACGTGCACGGGCACGTACGGCATCAGCTGCCTCCAGCACACGCAGCGTTTCCGGACCGGCGATCAGGTAGACCGGCGCCAGCGCCGTGTCAGCGCCCTGCCCGGCCAGCTGTTCCGGTCGCAGTTCCATCAGGCGCCCGGCTCAGTGCTGGACGGCGGGTGCGGGCTCGACCGGATCGCGCTCGACCGGCTTCGGCGCCGACAGGCTACCGCCCTTTTCCAGTTCGGCGCGGACCACACTGTCGATGCGGCGGATGATCGAGGCCGACATTTCCCGGCGCAGTTCATCGGCCAGGATCTCGCGTTCGGTGGTGGTACCGGTGGCGTCGGTCGGCGGCGACACGTAGTCGCGCGACAGTTCGATCACCTGCTGCGGCACCAGCTCGCTGCCGTCTTCGCGACGGAAGATGAAGATCACCGCATAGCGCAGGCTGTATTCCTGCGCGCGGCCCTGCGAGTCGATCGCGATGGGCAGGTCGCCCCAGCGTTCGGACAGCACCTGCAGCTGGGCATTGGGGCCCTCGCTGTCCTCATCGGCCAAGCGCGCACCGGATGCCAGCAGGCTGCGGTTCAACAGCTTGACCAACTCGCTGTAGGGCGCGGTGGAGACCACCTTCACCGGCGCCGTGTCGGTCGGCAGCATCAGCTTGTTGCGCAGGTGGAAACCGCAGCCGGCGAGGCCGAGGACGAGAACGAGGGCAAGCAGGATTCGGGTCATGGAGACAGTCTGGCGGAGCCGGGCGATCACGGCAACAGACAGGGTGCCCGAGGCCGCGTGAACGCAGGGCCATCGGCCGGGCGTGCCCGGCGTGGCGACAACGCACCGACCGCCACGATGGCGGCCGGTGCCAGGTACATCAGGCAGCGACGATGTTCACGATCTTGCCGGGGACGATGATGATCTTGCGCACCGTCAGGCCTTCCAGGAACTTGGCCGCGTTCGGCTCGGCCAGCGCCAGCGCTTCAACCTGTTCGCGCGCGGCATCGGCGGCGACCTCGATCGTGCCGCGCAGCTTGCCATTGACCTGCACGGCCAGGGTCAGCGCATCGCGAACCAGCGCACTGCTGTCGGCCTGCGGGAACGGCTGGTCTTCCAGCAGCGTTTCGCCATGGCCCAGCACCTGCCACAGGGCGTGGCTGGCGTGCGGGGTGATCGGGTTGAGCAGCAGCACGATGGCCTGCAGCGCTTCCTGGCGCACGGCGCGCCCCTGCTCGCTGCCGTCCTCGAACTTGGCCAGTGCGTTCATCAGCTCCATCACCGCGGCAATGGCGGTGTTGAAGCTGTGGCGGCGGCCGTAGTCGTCACCGACCTTGCCGATGGTCTCGTGGGTCTTGCGGCGCAGGGCCTTCTGGCTGGCATCCAGTGCAGCCGCGTCGAGCGCCGGTGCGGCACCGTCGGCAGCGTGCTTCTGCACCTGTGCCCACAGGCGGCGCAGGAAACGGGCCATGCCGTCCACGCCGGCTTCGTTCCATTCCAGCGACTGTTCCGGCGGTGCCGCGAACATCGAGAACAGGCGCACGGTGTCGGCACCGTACTTGCCGACCATCGCCTGCGGGTCCACGCCGTTGTTCTTCGACTTGGACATCTTCTCGGTACCACCGACCACCACCGGCTGACCGTCGGCGATCAGGGTGGCGCCGGTGATGCGGCCGCGCTCGTCGCGCTGCACTTCCACATCGGCCGGGTTGATCCAGTCCTTCGAGCCGTCCGGGTTCGGGCGGTAGTAGGTCTCGGCGATCACCATGCCCTGGCACAACAGGTTCCGCGCCGGCTCGTTGCTGTCCACCATCCGCGCGTCGCGCAGCAGCTTGTGGTAGAAGCGGAAATACATCAGGTGCAGGATCGCGTGCTCGATGCCACCGATGTACTGGTCCACCGGCAGCCAGTAGTTGCCACGCTTGTCGACCGCATCGCGGGCGCCCGGCGAGGTGTAGCGGGCGTAGTACCAGCTCGACTCCATGAAGGTGTCGAAGGTGTCGGTCTCACGCTCGGCCGCGCCGCCGCAGTCCGGGCAGGTGGTCTTGCGCCATTCCGGATCGGCCTTGATCGGCGAACCGGTGCCGACGAAGTTGACGTCTTCAGGCAGCACCACCGGCAACTGGTCTTCCGGCACCGGCACCGCACCACACTTGTCGCAGTAGATCACCGGGATCGGGCAACCCCAGTAGCGCTGGCGGCTCACGCCCCAGTCGCGCAGACGGTAGTTCACCCGGCGCTGGCCCTGTGCCTTGCGCTCGAAACGCTCCGCCAGCGCTTCGAAGGCGCCCTGGAAATCCAGGCCGTCGAACTCGTCGGAGTTGACCAGTTCGGTCTCGCGGGTCTTGTCGCCGTACCAGTCCTGCCAGCGCGTCGCGTCGTAGGCGCTCTCGTCCTTGCGCAGCGACTTCAGCGCGATGACCTGGCGGATCGGCAGGTTGTACTTGTTGGCGAATTCATTGTCGCGCTGGTCGTGGCCCGGTACGGCCATCACCGCGCCGGTGCCATAGCCCATCAGCACGAAGTTGGCGACCCACACCGGCACCTGGGCACCAGTAACCGGATGCACGGCGCGCAGGCCGGTATCCATGCCGCGCTTTTCCTGGGTCTCCAGCTCGGCCTCGGACACGCCGCCCTGCTTCATTTCCGACAGCAGCGCAGCCAGTTCCGGATTGTTCTTCGCAGCATGCAGCGCCAGCGGGTGTTCGCCGGCGATCGACACGAAGGTCACGCCCATCACAGTATCCGGGCGGGTGGTGAACACGCGCAGCGGATCCAGTGCGGCGCCATCGACGTCGCGCACATCGAACTGGATTTCCAGGCCTTCGGAACGACCGATCCAGTTGCGCTGCATGGTCTTGACCGAGTCCGGCCAGCCGTCCAGTTCATCCAGGCCGTCCAGCAGTTCCTGGGCGTAGTCGGTGATGCGCAGGAACCACTGCGGGATCTCACGCTTTTCCACCAACGCGCCGGAGCGCCAGCCACGGCCGTCGATGACCTGTTCGTTGGCCAGCACGGTCTGGTCGACCGGGTCCCAGTTCACCACCGCGTTGCGGCGGTAGGCCAGGCCCTTGCGCATCAGCCGGGTGAACATGCGCTGCTCGTGGACGTAATAGTCCGGGCGGCAGGTGGCGAACTCGCGCGACCAGTCGATGGCATAGCCCAGCGACTTCAGCTGGCTGCGCATGTGGTCGATGTTCTTGTAGGTCCAGGCGGCCGGCGCGGTCTTGTTCTTGATCGCGGCGTTTTCCGCTGGCAGGCCGAACGCGTCCCAGCCCATCGGCTGCAGGACGTTGTGGCCGGTCATGCGCTTGTAGCGGCTGATCACGTCGCCGATCGTGTAGTTGCGCACGTGGCCCATGTGCAGCGCACCGGACGGATACGGAAGCATCGACAGGCAGTAGTACTTCGGCTTGTCCGAGGCTTCATCGACCTCGAAGGCACGGGTAGCATCCCAGTACTGCTGGGCGGCGGATTCAACCTGCTGCGGATCGTAAACGTTGGGTTCGACGCTGGTCATGTAACACGCGGTTGCGGCGGCAAAGCGGTACAGCGTACCGCAGTGCGGCAAATGGCTCCAATCCTGCCTGCCGGACCGGCGCGCGGCGTGGCTGCGGGAAGCGTCTCAGCGCCCGCGCGACAGAGGCAGGGCCAGGGCCAGCCAGAGCGCCCAGCAGGCAAAGGCCAACCGCTGCGCCAGCGCCGCCGGCAGCACCCCCGGCAGGCCGAACGCCAGCAGACCGGCACCGATTCCGCAGGCCAGCGTCAGCAGGCCCAGCCTGCGCCCGCCGGAATGCCGCAGCCGCGCCGCGCCCAGCATCACGCTGCCGGCGACAAAGGCCAGTGCCCAGACCATCCACACGCTGGCGTGCAGCTTGCTGGCAGGGCCCTGCATGCCCATCTGGTCTTCGAAATCCAGCGGCAGCAGGCCCATCGCGATGAAGGCGAGACCGGCCAGCAGCAGCATCTGGCTGCCCACGCGTGCCGTCCAGGCGGCGTCCACCGGCAGCTGCCGGCGCAGGCGCTCGGCCACGACCACCGCCAGTGCACCCGGCAGCACCAGGCCCAGCAGGTTGAAGCCCAGCGCATGGGGGATGCCGTCCGCGCCCAGCCAGGTCACCGGATGCATCGCCTGCGAATAGTCCGGCAGGGCCGCACCGAAGCCGGCCACCGACAGCACGAACAGGGCTGCAGCGAGCATGCCTACCCAACGATCCAGCCGAACCACGGACATTGCAGCCACTCTTCAGGAGAACATCAGGCCATTGTCACGGCAGCCGGCACCTGCGCCAAGCCGTCCGCGATTTCATGGTGGGCGTGACCGCAGGGTTGAGACCGGCAAGGTTCGTCACCATAGAATCGGTCTCCAGATGCCGAACGATGCCCCATGACCGAGACGACCTACGTATTCGATGCCACCACTGCCACCTTCGAGGCGGAAGTGCTGCAGAAGTCGCTGCAGACGCCGGTCCTGGTGGATTTCTGGGCGACCTGGTGCGAGCCGTGCAAGACCCTCGGCCCGATGCTGGAGAAGCTGGCCGGCGAATACAACGGCGCGTTCGAGCTGGCCAAGGTCGACGTGGACAAGGAACAGCAGATCGCGGCGGCCTTCCAGATCCGTTCGGTGCCCACCGTGTTCCTGGTCAAGGGTGGACAGCTGGTGGACGGCTTCCCCGGCGCCCTGCCGGAAGGCCAGCTGCGTGAATTCCTGGCCCAGCATGGCGTTGTGCCGGCTGACGTCGGCGACACCATCGCCGAGGACGAAGCGCCGCTGGACCCGCAGGCACAGGTGGACGTGCTGCGCGCGCAGATCGCCGCCGAGCCGGACAAGGATGAGCTGAAGCTCGACCTGGCCCTGGCCCTGCTGCAGGTCGGCGGCGTGGACGAGGCCGGCACCCTGATCGATGCCCTGCCCGCCAACCTGGCCACCGACGACCGCGCCGTGCGTGGCCGCGCCCGGCTCTCCTTCGCCGCCGCGCTGAAGGATGCCCCGCCCGCCGAGGAGCTGGATGCGCGCATCGCTGCCGACGGCAAGGATCTGCAGGCACGCCACCTGCGGGGTGTGCAGCTGCTGCTGGCCGGCGAGGACGAAGCTGCGCTGGAACAGTTCCTCGAGATGCTGCGGATCGACCGCAGTTTCCAGGAAGGACTGCCGCGCAAGGCCCTGATCGATGCGTTCAACGTCATCGCCGATGAAGACCTGGTCGGCCGTTCGCGGCGCCGGATGGCCTCCCTGCTGTTCTGAACGGCACCGGCATCGTTCAGAATCCCTGCACTGAACGCGGGCAATAATGCCCGCGATGGTGGCCCCCAGGGCCGCCACGATCCGTTCGGGGGGATGAGGTCGGGGCCATGGGGTCTTGCTGCTGCGCCCCCGCTTTGCCGGGACAGCTATCCGTGACCGTTGGCCGCTCGTCGTCTTTCATCAAGTATTTCCTGCGCACACTGCTGTGCGCCCTCTGCCTGTGGCCGGCGCTCGCCGGCGCGCAGGACTGGAACTACCGGGTCCGCCCCGGCGATACCCTGTGGGATCTCGGCGCGGCCTACCTCAAGCCCAGCATCGGCTGGCAGCAACTGCAGCAGCACAACCGCATCGACAACCCGTACCGGCTGCCGCCGGGTGAACTGCTGCGCTTCCCGATCGGCTGGCTGCGCGTTGAGCCCGCCCCGGCGCGGGTACTGGCCGTGCGTGGGCAGGTTGAACTGAGCGCGGCCGATGGCAGCAGCAGCCGCGCCGTGCGCGCAGGCGAACAGCTGCACATCGGCGACGCGATCCAGACCAAGGCCGATTCCAGCATCACCCTTGAGTTCGCCGATGCGTCGCGCTTGCAGCTGCGCGAATACTCACGCCTGCGCCTGGACCAGCTCAGCCGCTATGGCCGCACCGGCATGGTCGATACCCGCCTGCGCCTGCAGCAGGGGCGCGCCAGCAACCGGGTCACCCCTGCGCGCGGGCCGGCCTCGCGCTACATCATCGATGCCCCTACGGCCACCAGCAGCGTGCGCGGCACCGTGTTCCGGGTCAGCGCCGGCGATGATGCCCATGCCGGTGCCACCGAGGTACTGGAGGGCAAAGTGCAGGTCGGCAACCCGCATGGCCAGCGTCTGGTGCACCCCGGCCAGGCCAGCCGCAGCGCCGGCAGCGGAACGGCGCCCGAAGCGGTTTCCGGTTTGCTGCCGGCACCGCGCCTGCGTGCCGATGCGACCCGTCTGGGAGCCCTGCCGGCCCAGCTCGCGTGGGAGCCGGTGACCGGCGCCGATCACTACCGTGTGGAAGTCGTGCAGGCCGCCACCCCGGAAATCCTGTTGTTTGCCGCCGACACCGCCGACACCCGGCTGCTGATCGGCGAGCTGCCGCCAGGAACGCTGCGCCTGCTGCTGCGGGCGGTGGATGCACAGGGTGTGGAAGGCCTGGATGCCAGCGAGGATTTCGTCCTCGACGACCAGCCGCCTCCGCCGCTGACCATTTCCCCGCTGCAGGGACAGGCGGTCAACAGCGACCGTCCCCGCTTCCACTGGAGCCAGGCGCCCGGTGCCAGCAGCAGCGTGCTGCAGGTGGCCGACGAGCCGCAGTTCCTGCAGCCGCTGCGCGAGCAGAGCACCGGCGGCACCGACCTGCGCCTGGGCCAGCCGCTGCCTCCCGGCCAGTACTACTGGCGGGTCGCTTCGCGTGATGACCAGGGCCACCAGGGTCGCTACGGCCAGGCACTGACGCTGCAACTGACCGATGAACCGGTAGACCCGGCACTGCAGCCGCCCGAAGCCACCAATGGCGAGCTGACCCTGCGCTGGCAGGCGGGAAGCGACGGGCAGCGCTACCGCGTGCAGGTCGATCGCCGCGGCGACTTCAGCGCGCCGCTGCTCGATACCACCGTCGACCAACCGCAGGTCAGTTTCAAGCGCCCGTGGCGCGGCACGCTGCACATCCGCGTGCAGTACATCGATGACGACGGCCATGCTGGCCCGTTCTCGCCCGCCCAGCAGGTCAAGCTGCCGTGTCGCCTGTGCTACGGCGCCAGCGGTGGTGCCCTGCTGCTGTGGCTGTTGCTGTGAGGCGCTCGCCGCTGCCGTGGTCGCGACGGATCCTGCTGGCCCTGCTGGCGGGTGTAGCGACGGCGGTGGTCAGCCATGGCCAGTGGCTGTGGCGGCAGGACGAAAGCGCGTACGACCTGATGGTCGGCAGCTGGGATTACCGCCCCGACCCCAGCGTGCTGATCGTGGCCATCGACGAAGGCAGCCTGCAGCGGCTGGGCCAGTGGCCGTGGCCGCGCTCGATGCATGCCCGCCTGCTGGACCGCTTGACCGACGCCGGTGCCGAGCGCGTCGCGCTGGACCTCATGCTGTCCGAGCCCGACCGTCGCGATGCGCGGCAGGATGCCGAGCTGGCAGCGGCGATCCGTCGCAACGGCCGTGTGGTACTGCCGGTGCTGGCCGCGCCGGCCGCCGGCGACCGCATGGCCGAGGAGATGCTGCCGATCCCGCTGATTGCCGCCAGCGCTGCCGCCATCGGCCACAGCGACGTTGAAGTCGACGGCGATGGTGTCGCCCGCGGGGCCTACCTGCACGCCGGCATCGGCCAGGCGCACTGGCCGGCACTCGGCCTGGCGTTGACCGGCCTGCCGCCGCAACGCGCACAGGGCCTGCCCGATCCCGACCCGGCGCTGGACTCGCCCTATCAATGGCGCCGCAATGATTACGTGCGCGTGCGTTATGCCGGGCCACCGGAACGCTTGCCGCAGGTGTCCTACGCCGATGTGCTGGAAGGGCGCGTGGATGCCTCGATGCTGCGTGGCAGGCGCATCGTGGTGGGCATGACGGCCAGCGGCATCGCCCTCCGCCTGTTGACACCCACCACCCGCGAATACTGGATGAGCGGCAGCGAGTACCAGGCCAACATCGCCTCGATGCTGCTTCAGGACAAGCAGATCAACGTGTTGCCCCGCGCCTGGCAGGACGCCCTGGCCGGCCTGCTGGTGGCCATGTGCGTGCTGCTGCTCGGGCTGCGCTTGCCCTGGGTAGTTGCGCTGTGCTCGCTGCCGGCCGCGCCGCTGCTGAGCTGGCTGCTGCTGCGCACCGGCAGCCTCTGGTGGGCGCCGGCCAGCGCTCTGCTCGGCGTCGTGCTCGTGCTGACGGCGTGGGCGACCTGGCGCATCGCCTCCTGGCACCGCCAGGCCAACCGTGATGCGCTGACCGGACTGGGCAACCGCCTGCGCTTCGAACAGTCGCTGCAACAGGAATGCGATGCGGCACGCCGCAGTGGCAAGCCACTGACCCTGGCCCTGATCGACGTCGACCACTTCAAGCACCACAACGATCGTCATGGCCACCAGGTCGGCGATCGCGTGCTGTGCGAAGTGGCCCGCCTGATCCAGGCGCATGCCCGGCGCCCCCGTGACATGGCTGCCCGCTACGGCGGCGACGAGTTCGCACTGGTGTTGCCCGACACCCCGGTTGAAGGCGCGCGGCAGGTGATCGAAGACCTGATCTCCTGCATCCGCGCCCTGCCGCCGCCCGGCGATGGCAGCGACACAGGCGTCACCCTGACCATCGGCGTCTACACCCGTGTGCCTGACGGCGACCTGCAACCGCATCATTTCGTCGAAGGCGCCGACAACGCGCTGTACCGGGCCAAGGACAATGGCCGCGACGGCTACGTGATCGACGGCGGCACGCCCGGACCGTAACGCCCGGCAGGCCTGTCGGGGCGCTGCGGGCTACAACATACGCATGCGAATGGTTAGACTGGGCGCCCCGTCCCCTGCCCGGTTCCCGCATGAAAGCCAGCACGTTCCGCTTCGGCATCAACCTGTGGCCACCATTCCTGTTCACCGGCATCCATGTCGCCCGGATCACCCCGGACTACCGGCAGATCGACGTGGAACTGCGCCTGCGCCCCTGGAACCGCAACTACGTCGGCACCCACTTCGGTGGCAGCCTGTTTGCGATGACCGATCCGTTCTGGATGCTGGGCCTGATGCACACCCTGGGCCGCGACTATTACGTCTGGGATCGCGCCGGTGCGATCGATTTCCTCAAGCCCGGTCGTGGAACGGTGCGCACGTCTTTCCGCATCGACGATGCACTGCTGGATGAACTGCGCACGGCGGCGGCTGGTGGCGAAAAAGTGCTGCGCTGGTTCAGCAACGACGTGGTCGACGAAGCCGGCGAGGTGGTCGCGCAGGTACGCAAGCAGGTCTATGTGCGCCTGAAGCCACACGCACGGTAAAGCGGGCCGGCTGACGCCCGGCTATCCTCTGCAGCCCTGCCATGGAGGCTGCAATGCGCCTTTTCTTCCTTGCTGCGGCACTGACCGCCCTGCCCTTCGCCGCCACTGCACTGGACGTGCCGCCGGTGCGCTATCCCGCCGTGCCCGCGCACGCCGCCACGGCCGAGGGTTTCGTACCTGCCGGCTGGACGCTGGAATACAGGATCGAAGGCGACCTCGACCAGGACGGGCGCGCAGACCTCGCGCTGGTGCTGCGCCAGCAGGACCCGCGCAACATCATCGAACACGATGGGTTTGGCCCTTCGCCGTATGACAGCAACCCGCGCATCCTCGCCATCGCCTTCGCGCGACCGTCCGGTTACGTGCTGGCCGCGCAGAACCACACGCTCATTCCGCGGCCGGACTCGCCCGTGCTCAGCGATGCGCTGGCCGAAGGCACCGGCGTGTCGATCCAGCGCGGCGCACTGCGGGTTGGGTTGTACTCGTTCTCCAGCGCGGGCAGCTGGTCGATGGGCACCACCACGTTCACGTTCCGCTGGCAGGAAGGCAACTTCGCGCTGATCGGCTACGACCGCGACACGATGATGCGCAATTCCGGGCAGACCGAGGGCCTCAGCGTGAACTACTCCACCGGCAAGGTGAAGCTGACCGAAGGCAGCATGCAGGACGACAAGGAACAGGTGCGCTGGCAGACCCTGCGTGACCGCAAGCACTGGACGCTGGACAGCGTCGGTGATGGCTGGGCGTTCAATCCGCTCGGCGACGGCAGCTGAGCGCGGGTCAATCCGCCCGCAACGGCATCGACAGATGCGGGCCTTCGCCTTCGCGCGCAGGTCCGCGCCGCAGCAGCTGCAGGTAGCGGCCATCGGCAGATACCTCGGGCGTGCGGGCGTGCGAACGCCATTGCGCCGGCAACCGCGCCAGCGCCTCGTCGGCGGGCCCGGGCTGCTGCCGCAGCCAGCGCTGCGCGCCGAGCAGGCGGATCATCGCCGCCGTGTCCTGGCTGCGCGCCGCGTACGGCGCATAGGACGGCCCGGCGATGGCACTCAATGTGCATCCCAACGGGTTGGCCATGCAGCGCACATCCCATCCGAGTGGTGGCGCCACAGGGAGCGGGACGTCGGCCGCCAGCGCCGTGGCTGCAGCAGGCCGGCATGCCCAGCCGAAATTGCCGGCGATCCGGGCCAGGGTGTGGTCGCGATCCAGCAGCAGACGGCTGCCTGCTGTCTGCGTGGACGCTTCCACCGCCGCCTTGTTCATCGCGAACTCGCCCTGCATTGCCTGGCACAGGCTCTGTTCGTTCGCGTCCAGTGGCTGCAGCGCCGCCTCGCAGGGGACGGGCAGCGCGTAATCCGGCGATTGCTCGACCAGCATCTCGCCAAGCAGTGCGGCATGGGTCCGCACCACGGCGGCGCCCATCATGCTGTCCACCAGCGTGCTGCCGGTCCGCATCATCCGCCGACCAAACCGCACCGCGCTGCAGCTGCCCTCGATGGCACCGGCAACATCGCCCTGCAGATAGGCCAATGCCTGTGCACTAGCCCCATCCAGCAGCGGCGCGTAGGCCGGCAGAGGCAGCAGCTCGCTTCCGCTGGGCCTGAACGGGGAATCGAAGCGATCGTAGTCCGCCATCCGGGCCAGTCGCTCATGCAGGCCGGCATGCCCAGTGTGGGCGTCAGCGAAGCGCTGCGGATCAGCGCGTACCTGTGCCAGGCAGCCGACCGGCCCGACTGCACAACGACCTGAGCGGCCCGGATTCAATGGTGCGTGCCTGGCGGCCAGCACCGACGCTTGCGACGCCTGCGCGGGCGCGGTCTGCCAGCGCTGCAGATCTTCGGCCAATGCCGCCTCACGCTGGGCCAGGTCCAGCCCATCGAAGGGCAGCGTCCACAGCAGGGCGAAGCCGTTCCTGCCCTCGCTGCGATGCGCGGCTTCAAGCAGGCGGACATCCTCCCGCTGGGCGGCCGACAACGGCCAGAACCTCGACAGCAGCCATGCCGCGATGGCGATCACCAGCAGACCCAGCATTGCCCAGCCCAACCACCGCAGCATCCTCAACACAGCATCCCTTCCCTGCATGGCCAGCGCCGCCAACGGGCAGCGTAAACGAGCGGCCGCGACCGCTACAATGCGCGCATGTCGCTCGATGCCCCCGCCTTGGTTCCCCGTCCCTCCCTGCAGCGCCTGTTCCTGACCGGCCTGCTGACCCTGTTGCCGATCTGGCTGACCTGGGTGGTGGTCAAATTCGTGTTCGTGCTGCTGTCGGGCATCTCCAGCCCGCTGGTGATGCCGCTGTCCGAACAGATCGCGACCAGCTTCCCGCATTACCTCGGCTGGGTCCGCGCCGAATGGATCCAGAACACCATTGCCCTGCTGGCCACCCTGCTGGTGATCCTGGCGGTGGGCGTGGCCAGCCGCCGCGTGGTCGGCCAGCGCCTGCTGCGCTGGGTCGGCGCGGTCATCAAGCGCATTCCGCTGGCCAGCATCATCTATGACAGCGCCAAGAAGCTGCTGGACATGCTGCAGACCGAACCGGGCAGTACCCAGCGCGTGGTGTTGATCGACTTCCCGCACCGCGACATGAAGTCGGTGGGCCTGGTCACCCGGGTCATCAAGGAACAGGGCACCGACCGCGAACTGGCGGCCGTCTATGTGCCGACCACGCCGAACCCGACCTCGGGCTATCTGGAGATCGTGCCTGTCGAACTGCTCACCCCGACCGACTGGACGGTGGACCAGGCGATGAGCTTCATCATTTCCGGCGGTGCAGTGGCACCAGCCAGCGTTCCGTTCACCCGCGCCGGCGATCGTTCCGAATGAGCGAGGCGTCGCACGCGCGCCCGCTGCAGGACCGCGCGGTCCTGCTGTTCATCGTGCTGGCTGCGTTCTTCTGCGGCAACGCGGTGCTGGCCGAACTGATCGGGGTGAAGATCTTCGCCCTGGAAGACACCCTCGGCATCGACCCGCTGAACTGGAACCTGTTCGGCCAGACCGGCTCGTTGAGCTTCACCGCCGGCACGCTGCTGTGGCCGGTGGTGTTCATCATGACCGACACCATCAACGAATTCTTCGGCAAGCGCGGGGTGCGTTTCATCTCGTGGCTGGCGGTGGTGCTGATCGCCTACGGTTTCCTGTTCGCCTTCGCGGCGATCTCGCTGGCACCGGCCAGCTGGTGGGTAACCTCGATGGATGCCCACGGCGTGCCCGATTACCAGGCCGCGTTCGCGGCGGTGTTCGGACAGGGCATGTGGACCATCGCCGGTTCGCTGGTGGCGTTCCTGTTCGGCCAGTTGATCGACGTGGCGGTGTTCCACCGCATCCGCCAGGCAACCGGCGAGCGCCATGTATGGCTGCGTGCCACGGGTTCCACTGCGGTCTCGCAGCTGGTGGACAGCTTCGTGGTGATCTGGATCGCCTTCGTGCTCGGCCCGCAGCACTGGCCGACATCGCTGTTCCTGGCAGTGAGCAGCGTCAACTACGTCTACAAGATGGGCTTTGCGATCGCCCTGATTCCGTTGCTGTACCTGATGCGGCGAGCAATCACCCGCTATCTGGGCGAACACCGCGCCGCCGACCTGCGCGCTGCGGCCGCGGCTGACTGAAGCCCCAGCGACGCGCAAGCTGACTGCGCCCTCACGCTGGCCGTACGCGCGCGGATCGTGCAAGCTCCACGGTCTGTGTTCCACGGAAGCTTCTTGATGCCGTATTCCCCCCGCGTCCTGGCCGCCGCCATCGCCGCGTTGTTCCTGTTCAGCGCCGTTCCGCCGGCCGAAGCAGCGAAGAAGAAGGGCAGCCGCCCCGCCGCCGCGCAGACCCGCCAGGCGGCCAAGCCGAAGGCCCGCGCCGGCACACGTGCCACCACGCCCGCCCGCGGCAGTTCGGCGCGCCGCGCCGCGCCGCGCCCGGTCGCCCCTGCCCGTGCGGTGCCCAAGCAGGTGCAGCTGGAGCGGCTGTACGACGAATACTGGGATGCCTCCATGCGATTGAACCCGCTGCAGGCCACCTTCCAGGGCGAGCCGCGCTACAACGACCAGCTGCCCAACATCCTTTCTGCCGCGTGGCGCCAGCAATCGCACGACTTCACCACCGAATGGCTGGGCAAGGTCGAGAAGATCGGCAGCGACGGCCTGCAGGGGCAGGACCTGCTCAGCTACGAGATCTTCGTGCGTGATGCCCGCGCTTCGCTGGCCGCCGAACGTTATCCGAGCTGGATGATGCCGATCAGCCAGTACTACAACGTCGGCAGCATCATGGCCATCCTCGGCGCCGGTGCTGGCGCACAGCCGTTCAACACGGCCAAGGACTACGACACCTGGTCGCGACGCTCGCTGGGCATCCCCGACCTGTTCGAGCAGGCCATCGACAACATGCGCCAGGGCATGAAGGCCGGCGTGGTGCAGCCGCGCGACCTGATGGAAAAGGTACTGCCGCAGCTGGACGCGGTGATCAAGCCGACCGCCGAAGAGAGCATCTTCTGGTCGCCGATCCGGACCATGCCCGAGTCCATCTCCGCCGAGGACAAGGCGCGCATCAGCGCCGAGTACAAGCGCATGATCGAACTGCGCATCATGCCGGCCTACCGTGCCCTGCGTGGCTTCATCGCCACCGAATACCTGCCTGCCACGCGCAGCAGCAGCGGCCTTGGCGCACTTCCCGACGGCCAGGCCTGGTACGCCAACCTGATCGTGCAGACCACCGCCAGCCAGCAGACCGCCGCGCAGCTGCATGCGCTGGGCGAGCAGCGTGTGCAGGAGCTGCAGGCGCAGATCACCACGGTGATGCGCGACGGCAAGCTGCGCAGTTCGCAGGCCAAGCTGCTGCGCAGCATGCGCAACGACCGCCAGTTCCAGTACAGCGATGCCAACGCGCTGCTCAACCGTTACCGGCAGGTGCAGCAGCAGGTCGATGCACGCCTGCCGCAGGTACTGGACACCCTGCCGAAGGCGCCGCTGCAGATCCGTGCAGTGGAACCGGAGCGTGCCATGACCGCCGCCGCAGCCTCCTACCAGCCGTCGCCGCCGGGACAACCCGGCGTGCTGTTCGTCAACACCCGCGACCTGCCCAGCCGCAAGCGCTGGAACGTGCCGGTGCAGTACCTGCACGAAGCCATTCCCGGCCACCATGTGCAGCTGGGCCTGCAGCAGGAACTGACCAAGCTGCCGCGCTTCCGCCGCCTCGGCGGTGACCTCGCCTTCGTCGAAGGCTGGGGCCTGTATGCGGAAACCCTGGGCGACGAGCTCGGCGCGTACACCGATCCGTACGACCGCATCGGCTATCTGTATTCGCGCCTGCTGCGCGCCGCGCGCGTGGTCGCCGATACCGGCGTGCATGCGCAGGGCTGGAGCAAGCAGCAGGCCGTGACCTATCTGCAGAAAACCGTGGACATGAGCGCTGACGATGCCAACGCGGAAGTGGAACGGATCATGGCCCAGCCTGGCCAGGCGCTGTCCAACGTCGCCGGCCTGACCACGATCATCGCCCTGCGCGACAAGGCCAAGGCACGCCAGGGCGCTGCGTTCGACCTGCGCCGCTTCCATGCCGAAGTGCTGAAGGACGGTTCGATGCCGCTGGATGTACTGGACCACAAGATCGAACGCTGGCTGGCGCAGCCGGCCGCTGCAACGCCTGCGCCCGCGCCCTGACCGCCACGGAGCTGCCATGCGTCCTGCCACCCTGCTGTGTGCCACGGTTCTCGCTCTGCTGCCGTCGATAGCGTTGGCAGCGGCACCGCTGGCACCTCCGGATGCAGGCATCGATGGACTGATGCAGGCCTACGACGGCCAAGTGCCGGGCGCAGCGGTGCTGGTGCTGCACGACGGGCAGCCGGTGTTCCGTCGCGGCTACGGCCTGGCCGTGGTTGAAGATGGCAGCGCAGTCACGCCGACCAGCAACTTCCGCCTGGCCTCGGTCAGCAAGCAGTTCACCGCTGCGGCGGTGCTGTTGCTGGTCGAGGACGGTCGCCTGGCGCTGGACCAGCCCGCGCGGCGCTGGCTGCCGGAACTGCCGCCCGCTGCTGCCGGCATCACCCTGCGCCAGTTGCTGTCGCACACCAGCGGCCTGCTGGACTACGAAGACCTGATGGACCCTGCCGACACCCGGCAGGTGCACGACACCGATGTGCTGGCGCTGTTGGCCCGCGAAGATCGACTCGCCTTCGCACCCGGCAGCCAGTACCGCTACAGCAACAGCGGCTACGCACTGCTGGCGCTGATCGTCGGCCGCGCCGCCGGCAGCGACTTTGCCAGCTTCCTGCAGCAGCGCATTTTCCAGCCGCTGGGCATGGCGCATACCGTCGCCCACCAGGACGGGGTCGACCAGGTCGCGCAGCGGGCCTATGGCTACAGCGAAGTTGACGGACGTTGGCAACGTACCGACCAGAGCACCACCAGCGCCGTGCTCGGCGACGGCGGCATCTACTCCTCGCTGGACGACCTCGCCCGCTGGGACGCGGCCCTGTACGACGACCGCCTGCTGTCGACCGCATCACGCAAGGCCATGTTCAGCCCGGCCACCGCCACCACCGAAGCGGACGTACCGCACTACGGCTTCGGCTGGCGCCTGAACGGCCGCATGCACTGGCACAGCGGCGAGAGCATCGGCTTCCGCAACGTGATCCTGCGCTACCCGGACAAGCACCTGACAGTCATCGTGCTGAGCAACCGCAACGCCCCCGAACCCTATCCGCTGGCGCTGAAGATCGCCCAGCGCTGGCTGGACACCCTGCAATGACCACCACGACCACCGGCCTGCTGGGCATCCACCATGCCGCACTGATCTGCAGCGACTACGCCCGCTCGAAAGACTTCTACGTGCGCGTGCTGGGCCTGCGCATACTGGCCGAGAACCACCGCGCGGCACGCGACTCGTGGAAACTGGACCTGGCCCTGCCCGATGGCGGCCAGCTGGAGCTGTTCTCCTTCCCCTCGCCCCCCGCACGGCCCAGCCGCCCCGAAGCCCAGGGCCTGCGCCATCTCGCGTTCCGGGTAGCCGCGCTGGAACCCTTCGTCGAACGCCTGGCCCGCCACGGCGTCGAATGCGAACCGATCCGCGTGGACGAATACACCGGCCGCCGCTTCACCTTCTTCGCCGACCCCGACGACCTGCCGCTGGAGCTGTACGAGATCGGTTGAGCGATTTTCAATCGCGGAAATTCATCCACGCATGGCATGGATCTGCGTGTCGACCAAGGTCGACACCCACCAAGAGCAGGCAATGCCATTCCAACCGATCGCGGGAACCTGTCGAAGGCGGGGTGGGTCCGGTTGCGGGGGTGTCCGCGGCATGGATGCCGCGGCCAAGCCCCCATGGATGGGTTTACGGCGTCCCCCGCAACCGGACCCACCCCGCCATCCCACGGAATGCACGCTGTTGCCGTTGCCGTTGCCGTAGCGGGTGCCGGGCGCAGCCCGGCCAAAGCCCCCCTTCCCCATACCCCGCCGAATGGGTATACAGTCGACCCGTACCGGCATCGTGCCGGAATGAACCCTGGGAGGGGACCATGCGCAAGACCTTCAAGACCCTGCTGCTGGCGCTGCCGCTGTGCCTGGCCGCGCTTTCCGCGCAGGCCGCCGACAGTGCCGCCGGCCGCTGGAAGACCATCGACGACAAGACCGGCAAGGTGAAGTCGATCGTCGAGATCAGCCAGGCCGCCAACGGCACGCTGTCCGGCAAGGTGGTCGAGATCCTGCACTCGGACAAGGGCCCGAACCCGGTCTGCGATGGTTGCGAGGGCGCCAACAAGAACAAGCCGGTGAAGGGCATGACCATTCTCTGGAACCTGAGCCAGGACAAGGGCACCACCAGCAAGTGGTCCGGTGGCACCATCCTCGACCCGGCCAACGGCAAGACCTATCGCTCGAAGATCGAGCTGCAGCCGGGTGGCGGCAAGCTGGACGTGTCCGGCTGCATCGCCTTCATCTGCCGCGCGCAGACCTGGGTCCGCGAGTAAGCGTCACGGCCCCGGCAATGCCCTGGTGACCCGGCTCCGGCCGGGTCACCGCGTTGCGGGCATGCGATAATCCCCGGTTCCCCCTGGCTGCACCCCGTGACCATGACCCGTACCGCGCTCGTCACCACCGCCCTGCCCTACGCCAACGGCCCGCTGCACCTGGGCCACCTGGTCGGCTACATCCAGGCTGACATCTGGGTGCGGGCGCGTCGAATGAGTGGCGGCAAGGCCTGGTTCGTGTGCGCCGACGACACCCACGGCACGCCGATCATGCTGGCTGCGGAAAAGGCCGGGGTCACCCCGGAAACCTTCATCGCCAACATCCAGGCCAGCCACGAGCGCGATTTCGCCGCCTTTGGCGTCGCCTTCGACCATTACGACTCGACCAACTCCGCCGCCAACAAGGCGCTGACCGAAGCGTTCTACCTGAAGCTGGAAGCGGCCGGCCACATCAGCCGCCGTTCGGTGGCGCAGTTCTACGACCCGGCCAAGGGCATGTTCCTGCCCGACCGCTACGTCAAGGGCATCTGCCCGAACTGCGGCAGCGCCGACCAGTACGGCGACAACTGCGAGGTCTGCGGCGCCACCTATGCGCCGACCGACCTGAAGGAGCCGCGCTCGGTGATCTCCGGGGCCACCCCGGAAATGCGCGATTCGGAGCACTTCTTCTTCGAGGTCGGCCATTTCGACGGCTTCCTGCGCGACTGGCTGGCCGGCGATGTCGCCCTGCCGGGCGTGAAGGCCAAGCTGGGTGAATGGCTCAACGCCGAAGGCGGCCTGCGTGCGTGGGACATCTCGCGCGATGCGCCGTACTTCGGTTTCGAGATTCCCGGCCAGCCGGGCAAGTACTTCTACGTCTGGCTGGACGCGCCGATCGGCTACCTGTCCAGTTTCCAGACCCTGTGCAGCAGGATCGGCGAGGACTTCGAAGCGCACCTGCGCGCGGGCACCAGCACCGAGCTGCATCATTTCCTCGGCAAGGACATCGTCAATTTCCATGGCCTGTTCTGGCCGGCGGTGCTGCACGGCACCGGCCACCGCGCGCCGACCCGCCTGCATGTCAACGGCTACCTGACCGTCGATGGCGCGAAGATGAGCAAGTCGCGCGGCACCTTCGTGATGGCGCGTACGTTCCTCGATGCCGGCCTGGAGCCGGAGGCACTGCGTTACTACTTCGCCGCCAAATCCGGTGGTGGCGTCGACGACCTCGACCTGAACCTGGGCGACTTCATCGCGCGCGTCAACGCCGATCTGGTCGGCAAGTTCGTCAACCTCGCCAGCCGCTGCGCCGGTTTCATCAGCAAGCGCTTCGATGGCCAGTTGGCCGCGCAGCTGCCCGACGCGGCGCAGTACCAGCGCTTCGTCGATGGCCTGGCGCCGATCCGTGAGGCATACGAGCGCAACGACCCGGCCGCGGCAATCCGCCTGACCATGACCCTGGCCGATGAAGCCAACCGCTACATCGACGACGTCAAGCCGTGGGTGATCGCCAAGCAGGAAGGCGCCGACGCGCAGCTGCAGGCGGTCTGCAGCCAGGGCCTGAACCTGTTCCGCGTACTGGTCACCGCCCTGAAGCCGGTGCTGCCGGCCACCGCGGCGCAGGCCGAGGCCTTCCTGGCCGCGCCGGTGAATGACTGGACCGAGCTGGCGCAGCCGCTGCTGAGCCACCGCATCACCGACTACACCCCGCTGTTCACCCGTATCGACCCGAAGAAGATTGACGCCATGATCGACGCCTCCAAGGACACCCTGACCGCCGCTGCCCCCGCAGCCCCCGCTGCCAAGGTTGAAGCAAGCAAGCCCGCCGCACCGGTAGTGGCCAAGGACGAAGCAAAGAGCGCCGACGCGCCGGCCTACATCGGCATCGACGACTTCGCAAAGCTCGACCTGCGCATCGGCAAGGTGCTGGTGTGCGAGTTCGTGGAAGGCTCGGACAAGCTGCTGCGTTTCGAACTGGATGCCGGCGACCTCGGCAAGCGCCAGATCTTCTCCGGCATCCGCGCCAGCTACGGCGAGCCGGAAGCGCTGGTCGGCCGCAGCGTGGTGTTCATCGCCAACCTGGCACCGCGCAAGATGCGCTTCGGCCTGAGCGAAGGCATGATCCTGTCGGCCGGTTTCGATGGCGGCGCGCTGGCGCTGCTGGACGCCGACAGCGGCGCGCAGCCGGGCATGCCGGTTCGTTGATGCAGTACGGGCGCGGCCCTGGCCGCGCCCGGTCATGAGCACCGCGAAGGGAGGTACCGTGATGGGAGATGCTGCGTTGGAACTGGCGCTGTTCGACTTCGACCACACTGTCACCACCTGCGACACCTATGGCCGCTTCCTGCGCCGGGTCGCCACCGCCGAACAGCTGGCACAGGCCTGGTGGAAAGTCGGCCCGTGGCTGCTGGCCTACAAGCTGAAACTGATCTCCGCCGAGCGCATCCGCGCACGGGTGACCCGGTTGACCTTCAGCGAGCGCCACGCCGATGACATCGAGACGCTGGCTGCGGGCTTCTCCCGCGAGTTCCTGCCCGATGTCGTGCGCCCGGAAATGCTGGAGCAGATCCGTTGGCACAAGGAGCAGCAGCACACCGTGGTGGTGGTGTCCGGTTCACTGGACCTGTACCTGCGGCCGTGGTGCGAACAACTGGGCCTGCAGCTGATCTGCAATCGACTGGAAAGCGAAAGCGGACGCCTGACCGGCCGCTACGCCGGTGGCGATTGTGGTCCGCGCAAGGTCGAGCACATCCGCCGCCAGTTCGACCTGTCGCGTTACACACGCATCCATGCCTACGGTGACAGCGCGGAGGATCGCCCGATGCTGGCCCTGGCGCACGAGCGCTGGTACCGCGGCAAACCCCTGAAGTAACCCAACGCGCAGCCTTCGCCACGCATGAGCCTGATTCCGCCCCTGACCGAACGCCTGGACCGCTTGCTGCCGCAGACCCAATGCGGGCAATGCGGTTACGACGGCTGTCGCCCGTATGCGCAGGCGATGGCACGTGGCGAGGCTGGCGTGGATCGTTGTCCGCCCGGCGGCGATGCCGGTGCGCGGGCGTTGGCGCAGGTGCTGGGTGTGCCGGCGTTGCCGTTCGATCGCAGCCGGGGCGAGCACAAGCCGCCGCAGGTGGCGTTGATCGTGGAGGCTGACTGCATCGGTTGCACCAAGTGCATACAGGCGTGCCCGGTGGATGCGATCGTCGGCGGGGCGAAGTACATGCACACGGTGATCGCCGATCTGTGCACGGGGTGCGAGTTGTGTATTCCACCGTGCCCGGTGGATTGCATCGAGCTGGTGTTGGTGTAGGTTTTTTTTTGCGACGCCGCGGCGTCGCGTTGCGCTGAGAGCAACAGCAACAGCAACGGCAACAGCTGGGAGCGTCGGCTGCCTGGGTTTGATGATCTGGGCGGGTGGGCGGGCAACTGCAATGCCATGGCTGGGATGTTGGTGGGTGCGGACCTTGGTCCGCACTATCTGTCCGATGTCATGAACCGTCGTCGCAATCGACCTTGCCTGCGCACGCTGGCGACTATCGAATCACGATGCATGTCGCAGATTGCTCGGTCTATCGCGACCGTGGCGCCACCTGCGTTCGAGGCGGCTTAACAGCATGCAAAAATGCCGGAAACCTCCTGACGTTGCGGGCATTGCAACTTGTCTGATTGGCATTCCGCTACGACGGGTTTACAGATGGTGAGCCGCCGAAAAAGGGTGGCCGGGTGTCGAAAACCCGCGACGCAAGATGTTGTTTACGCTTGCCAGCCGGCGTCACCTTGCGTGGCGCCGGCTGGCAATCCGTCTGCCGGTCATGGCGGGCGGAGCGTGGGGGCTTTCGGGTCCACCGGTTTCGTCTTGCGTCCCGGTTTTCGAGCCACGTCTCCGTCCGCCACCTTTGAGTGGCGGCTACCGTCTGTCCTGCACGGAGCCTTGCCATGAACGCATCGGATTTCCCCCATCTGCACGCCTACCTCGGCCCGGCAGACGCCGACGAGGACACGGAACCGTCGCCATCGCTTGATCCCACCACGCTGGTTGCGACCCTGCGGCGCATCGGTACCGGCGCCGCCGCTGACGGTCAGCCGTGGCCGGAGCGGCATCAACTTCCCAGCCGGTGCATGGCGCTGGCCGATGCCGATTGCGCGCTGGCCGGGCTGCGCGTAGTGCAGGAGGTCCTGCTGGCCGCCGAACGCACCCGGCAGAACGGCACGCCGGAGGAATACGTCGGCGACCGGGTCATGGAAGGCCTGATGCTGGCCTGCCTGGCCTTGTGCACGCAGGCAAGCACACGACTGCAGCCGCAGCTGTAACGGATGTTGCAGCGTCAGCTTCCCCGGCGAACGGGGTCAGATCCCTTTCCCGGAGGAAAAGGGATCTGACCCCTGTCCGGTCATTACGGCACTGCCGCCGTAACGATGATCTCGACCTTCCATTCGGCGTGCGCAAGCTTGGCTTCAACCGTGGCGCGGGCCGGGGTCGCGCCCTCCACCACCCACTCGTCCCACGCCTTGTTCATGCCCTCGAAATCGGCCATGTCGGCCAGGAAAATCTCCGCACGCAGCACGTGCTGGCGGTCACTGGCCACCAGCGCCAGCAGCTTGTCGATCTCGGCCAGCACCTGCCGGGTCTGGCCGGTGATGTCCTGGCTGGTGTCTTCCGGAATCTGGCCGGAAAGGTAGGCGACCTTGTTGTACACGGTCATCTCGGACATGCGCGGTCCGACGTCGTAACGCTCCATCATGGGCGTGGCTCCTGCGGGTGGTCTGGACTGCATTCTCACCCAGCCGGCGTTGGAAGTGTGTGCCCGGTGCGGCCACTGGATACCGCCACCACCAGCACAGCGGCAGTGCTGGTCAAACGGCGTGGACAGGCGCACGATGCGCCACGCCTGCGTTGACACCGCCCTCGCCCTTTCTGACGCACCCTTGCGCCGATGACCGCACCCACCGATTCCACTGCCTCCCCTTCCACACCGACCTGGAAGCGGGTCGTCACCATCGTCGTCCCGCTGTTGATCCTCGCGCTGGCCCTGCATGGGCTGGCCGGCGAATTCGACGAGCATGGCTACCGCGCCATCCGCCAGGCCTTCCGCGAGCTCAGCGCTGCGCAGATCGCGCTGACCGTGCTGCTCGGCCTGGCCAGCTACGCCTGCCTGATCGGCTTCGATGCGATCGGCCTGCGCCGCAGTGGTATCCGCGTGCACCCGGCACGGATCGGCATCACCGCCTTCCTCGCCCACACCCTGGGCCAGACCGTGGGCTTTGCCGCCCTCACCGGCGGCGCAGTGCGCCTGCGCGGCTACCGCAGTGCCGGCCTGGACCTGGCGCAGATCGGCCAGGTGGTGCTGATGAGCACACTCGGCTTCATCTTCGGCGCGTGGCTGCTGATCGGCGTTGCGCTGTGCATGGAGCCGGCCGCTGCCGCGCTTGCGCTGCCGCTGGACCCCGGCGCGGTGCGCGTGGTCGGCATCGTCGCGCTGCTCGCCTATGCGGCCACCTTCGTCCTGGTCGGCCGCAACGGTCGCCAGTTCCGCATCTTCGGCCATGGCCTGTGGCTGCCCGACCGGCGCACCATGCTCGGGGTCACCGTGTTGAGCGTGGTTGAACTGGTCCTGGCCAGTGCCGCGTTCTATGTGCTGCTGCCCGATTCCACGCCGACCGGCCTGCCCGGTTTCGTCGGCCTGTATCTGGTGGCCGTGCTGGCCGGCCTGGTGTCGACGGTACCGGCCGGCCTTGGCGTGTTCGAGTGGAGCCTGCTGAAGCTGCTGCCGCAGGTAGCGCCGGCTGCGGTGCTGGCGGCGGCATTGATCTACCGCGTCAGCTACTACGTGCTGCCGCTGCTGCTGGCGACTGTGCTGGCCCTGGCGCCCGCGCTGCGGCAGCCGCTGCAGGCCAGCGCAGGTGCCACCCGCGCCGGCTGGTACGCGCTGCGTCCGTGGTTGCCGCAGATCATCGCGCTGGCCGCCTTCAGTGTCGGTGCCGCGCTGGTCATCGACGGCACCCTGCCCACACCGCGACGGCACCTGATCAATGCCTCGCTGCCGATCCTGGAAACCTCGCACCTGATCGGCAGCCTGGCCGGCGTCGCCCTGCTGCTGATCGGCCAGGGCCTGGCCCGCCGCAGCCACGCGGCCTGGATGCTGGCGATGGCGATCTGCGTGATCGCGCCGCTGCCGATCTGGCTGCGCGGTGGCCAACCGCTGATCGCCTTGTCGGCGTTGCTGGTGGCGATGGCGCTGTGGGCAGCACGTCGCGAGTTCTATCGCCAGGGCGCGCTGCTGGACGAAGCCTGGTCGTGGCCATGGCTGCGCAACCTCGGCCTGGTGCTGGTGGCGGTGACGTGGCTGCTGTTCTTCACTTACAGCCACGTCGAATACCAGAACGAGCTGTGGTGGCAGTTCGCCGTGTCCGGCAATGCGCCGCGCGCGCTGCGTGCACTGCTGCTGGTGGCGATGGCGCTGGTGATGTTCGGCCTGGCGCGGCTGCTGCACAGCACGCGCAGCCCGCTGCCGCCTGCCGACGACGCAACCCTGCAGGCGCTGGCACCGGTGCTGGCCGGTGCCACCGACACCCAGGCCTGCCTGGTGCTGACTGCCGACAAGGCGGTGCTGCGCGATGAGCAGCACAAGGGCTTTGTGATGATGCAGCGCTACGGCGGCTCGCTGATCGCGATGGGCGATCCGGTCGGGCCACCGGAGGTGGCGCGCGCACTGATCTGGCGCTTCCGCGAAGAAGCCGACCGTCTCGGACTGCGCCCGGTGTTCTACCAGGTGGGTGAGGCGTATTGGCAGACCTATCTCGATCTCGGCCTGGGCCTGGTCAAGCTGGGCGAAGAGGCCATGGTGCCGCTGCACGACTTCGGTCTGGAAGGCCGCGAGCGTGCCGACCTGCGGCAAGCCTGGAACCGCGGCAAGCGCGGAGGGCTGTCCTTCCGCGTAGCACCGGCGGAAGAGATCCCTGCCCTGCTGCCACGCCTGCATGCGATTTCCAACGCCTGGCTGGAGGACAAGTCAGGCGACGAGAAGGGCTTCTCGCTGGGCAGCTACGACCCGGATTATCTCGTGCGTTTCCCGATCGCCCTGGTCGAAGCTGAAGGTCGGATCGTGGCCTTTGCCAACCTGTGGCAGGCACCGGCAGGCGCCGAACTGTCGGTGGATCTGATGCGTCATGTCAGCGATGCACCGAAGGGCACGATGGATTTCCTGTTCATCGAGCTGTTCCTGTGGGGCCGCGCGCAGGGCTACGCACGGTTCTCGCTGGGCATGGCGCCGCTGTCCGGCCTGGCCCAGCACCGTCTGGCCGGTCGCTGGAACCGCCTGGCCGGCCTGCTCGCACGGCATGGCGAGCGCTTCTATGGCTTCAGCGGCCTGCGCAGGTTCAAGTCGAAGTTCGATCCGCAGTGGCGACCGCGCTACCTGGCCGCGCCCGGCGGCATGCACCTGCCGGCTGCACTGCTGGATGCCACGCGGCTGATCTCGCTGGACCCGCGACGCAACTGACGCCCCGATCCGCCGGGCATGGCCCGGCGCTACCTGATGGATCGTCCGCACGGGTAGCGCCGGGCCATGCCCGGCGGTGGTCCCATGAGACCGATTACGCGCCGCCCTTGAGGATCACCTCGGCCAGGCGATCGTAGTCACCGCCGAAGTGATGGTCACCGGGCAACTTGACCTTGTGCACGCCGTCGTTGCCCGGCAGATCGGGGCACAGCGCATCCTCGTCCTTGTCGCCGTACACGCACAGGGTCCTGGCCGCCGGCAGCTTCGCCACTTCCGGCGCGATCGGCAGGCCGCCGCCACCGCCGCCCAGCCAGTTGCTGACATGGAATTCAAAGTCGGCATTCCTGCCCACCGACAGCAGCACGATGCGCTCGAGGCCGGCGCGGGTGCCTGCATCAAGCTGGTTGATGGTGGCCGGCAGCACGTCGGCGCCCTGCGAGAAACCGATCAGCATCACCTTGTCGCGCTGCCATTGCTGGCGGTAGTGGCCGATGATCTTCTGCAGATCGACAGCGAATCCCTGCGGCGTGCGTTCGCTCCAGAAATAACGCAGCGAATCGATGCCAACCACCGCCACGCCATGTTCGGCCAGGGCGCCGGCCACGTCCTTGTCCAGGCCGGCCCAGCCGCCATCGCCGGAAACGAACACCGCCAACGTGTCACCGCTGCCCTGCGCCGGCACTTCCACTACCGGCAGCCCCTTCAGGGCATCCGGCGGCGGTGCCAGCGCGACCCCGGCCTGCGCGCCGATCACCCGCGCGGCGGCCACCAGCCCCGGTGTCGCATCGCCAGCGGCGGTGCGCTTGAATTCACGCGCCATTGCAACCTGCTGCACGAACGGGCCAGCGCTGTTGGTCGAGCACCCCGGCGCGCCGGCCGCGTTCAACCACGGGAAATTCAGTTCGCTGGGCTGCAGGCGGTCGTGCTTCACGCCATCACCGCAGACCATGCGCTCGTGCACATGTGCCGGGCAGAATCCCGAGGTCAGCAGGCCGGCAAAGACCTGGGTGTCGGCCTGCGCTGCCAGCGCATAGGCCAGTTCGGCGCCTTCGCCGCTGCCGCCGACCAACGGCAGGTGATACCCCGGCAGATGCAGGAACGCCTGTACCCAACGCGAGAAATTCTCGACATCGCCCGCGCCGAACGCGCAGCTGCTGTTGCCTTCGCGCTTGAGCACGCCACGCAGGTGGGCCACATCCACCGATGCGACCAGTGCACCATCGGCGCGCAGCGCTTCAATCGGCATGCGGCTGTCATCGGCATCGGCGCCGTCATGGAACCAGATCACCACCCGTTGCGGTGCCCCGGCCGGAACATGCACCGGCACCTGATCGAAACGTCCATGGCTGACCTGCTGCACTGACGCCACCGCTGGCACCGCCGCCAGCGCCAACACCAGTCCCATCGCCCTGCCCAGCCCTGCACGCATCGTTTCGCATCCCGTTGGAATGCGCACACGATACGCCGCCGCTGCGTGCACGGCACGTACCGGTACAGGCGCCCTGCAATCGGGCAGGTGGTTGATTCAGCGGGTGCCGGCGGTACGCCCGCGGCGATACAGCGCCAGCGCCAACCACAGCAGCCAGCCGACGATCACCGCGATCACCAGTTTCTGCCCCAGCCCACGCGGTGGGCCACCGCGCCACAGCACGTGTACCCACAGCAGCACGAAGGCCAGCCATGCCCAGCCCCACAACAGCGCCGCACTGCCCCGCCAGCCTGGCTCGCGGCGCAGGTACCAGGCCTGCAGCAGCATGCCGACGCTGGCGCACAGGAAGGCGGTATTGGCGGCCAGGCCGTGGATCAACGGCGCCAGCAACGGCGTTGCCGCGGGTAGCCAGCTGTCACCGATGGCGACGGTGGCCAGGCCAACGGCAGCCACGCAGAACAACAGCGGTGCCGCAGCGCTGCGCCGCGGCCCCACGCTGTGCCGATACAACGCGATACCGAGCACGGCGATGGCCAGTGCCAGCAGGCAGTAGGCGCTGCGTAGCGCCAGGCCCCACGGCCCATGCAGGTACAGGCTCAAGGTGGCCTTCACCCAATCCAGATCGGCCCGCGCGAACTGCGTCCACAACGCGGTCGCCACGAACAACAGCAGTGCCACCAGCGCCAGCGTCGCGGCCGGACGCGCCCGCGTCATGGGCCAGCGTCCGGATGCCGTGCCAGCCACTCAGCCAGCGCCTTGCGATAACGCTGCAGCTCCTCGGCGTACAGGTCGAGCACGCACAACGGGCAGCCACTGCCGCAGCATTCGTTGGGGCCGGGTTCTTCCGGCGGCAGCGGACGGGGATCGGCAGGAGTATCGGAGACGGTCACGGCTGCAAACAACACCACGCAATGGCAGGTGGGTAGTGTAGCGGCGCGCTCAGGCGCCCAGTTGGCGGCGCAGGTTGGACCGCGCGGCGGCATCAAGCTGCTGGTCGAAAAAGTCGCTGAGGAAGATACGCGGCGCGCGCAGCAGCCCCTGCAGGAAGCGGCGGCGTCCGGCGCGGTACAGGAAGCCCGGCACCACGCCTTTGTACTCTTCGGCCACGCCGCGGTCATACGCGGCAAACACCTCCTCGGGTGCCGCCAGGATCGCCATGTCGCAGTCGAGGAACAGCGCCGCTTCGGCATCGACATCGGCCGGGCCCAGCTCGCCATGGCGGGCGGTGAGCAGGATCAACTGCTCGACCCGGCCGGCATCGACCGATGCGAGCTCGGGCCAGTCTGCGATCGCCTGCAGGGCCAGCGCGGCCGACCTGGCCTCGTTGTCCTTGCGGCCGGCCTGGTAGATCGCATCGTGGTACAGCACTGCCAGATAAACCTCGGCCGGCTGCTGCCAGCCCGGACCTGCAGCCACCTCCTGGCAATGCTGCAGCACCGCGCGCACATGGCCGAAGTGGTGGTAGGCGCGCGGTGGCGTCGCATAGGCATCCTGCAGTGCCTGCCAATGCGCGGGAGCGAGAGTCAGCGGGGCGAAGTCCATGCAGGGATGATCCTGCCCTTGGCACCGCCGGGCAAGCTGGCTGTTTTTTCACCAGCCACTCACATCCCGTGCCGGGCAAGGGCGCAGGACAGTTGTCCACAGGTTTGTCGCGTGCTGGTCCACACCGGCTGTGGACGAAGCGCAGCGCCGATCGCCGGTGGATGCGGACCGCCACGCGCGGGTCTACACTGGCCGCAGGCGGGAGCGCCCGCCGCCGCCGGAAACCGTCATGCGCCGTCTTGCCGCCCGATGCTTTCTCCTGTCACTGGCTGCGCTCGGCGCGCCAGCCCTGTCCGCGCAGGATGCTCCAGCCGCTGCGCCCGCCATCCCGACCATCTCCAGCGTAAAGGTCACCGCCGCCAGCGTGCCGACACCCGAACAGGTGCTCGCGATCCCGCCGGCAATGCGCGAGATGCTGCAGAAGCAGGTGATCAGCCGCAGCTACTCGCGCGACCAGCGCCTGCAGGCGCTGGTGGAGATGATCTTCAGCCAGCACGGCCTGGACCTGCAGTACGACGCCGATGCGACCTACACCGTCAGCGAGATCTGGCAGCACCAGCGCGCCAACTGCCTCGCCTTCACCCTGCTGTTCGTCACCCTCGCCCGTGAGGCCGGCATCCAGGCGCGGGTGCAGGAAGTCGGCCAGGTGGTGTCGTGGTACCAGGACCAGGACCAGGGCGTGGTCTACAACGTCGGGCACGTCAACGCCGGCGTGGATGTCGGTGGCCGCTACGGTACGGTCGACCTGGACCGCAACGTGCTGTACGACCGCCACGGGCCGCAACCGATTGGCCGTGAACGGGCGCTGGCGCACTACTACAACAACCGGGGCGCGGAGCAGCTGGCCGATGGCGACCTGAGCGGAGCACGTGCCTTCTTCGATGCCGCGCTGGCGCAGGACCCGGAGTTCGCCTCGACATGGAACAACATCGGCGTGCTCGACAACCGCCTGGGCGATGACCAGGCGGCCCGCACGGCGCTGGACACGGCGTTGCGACTGGACGGACGCCAGAGTGCAGCGCTGAACAACGCCAGTGCGCTCTATCGCAAGCTGGGCATGACGGCGCAGGCGGAAGCCATGCAGAAGAAGCTGCAGTCGGTGCAGCGCGAGGACCCGTTCGCGCAGTACATGCAGGGTGCCCAGGCCGAACGCGCTGGCGACCTGGACAAGGCGATCACGTACTACCGGCGGGCGGTGCGCCTGTACGACACCGCGCACCAGTTCCACTTCGGCCTGGCGCGGGTGTATTTCCTGACGGGCCGGCTGCAGCGTGCGGACCGCGAACTGCTGCGGGCGCAGGAACTGGGCGGATCAACGCAGCAGGCACGCTACCAGGCCAAGCTGGACAGCCTGGCCCGCTGGCGGGCGCAGCAGGCCAAGCGCTGAGGCGCGATCAGGCCTTCTTGAGGAAGCAGGTCTTCAGCACCAGGCCCTTGATCTTGTCCGAGTTGCCCTCGATGTGCTCGGCATCGTCTTCGACCAGGCGGATGTTGCGGATCACGGTGCCCTGCTTGAGCGGGATTGAGGAGCCCTTGACCTTCAGGTCCTTGATCACGGTGACGGTGTCGCCGGTCTGCAGGGTATTGCCGTTGCTGTCACGCACGACCAGGGTCGAACCGGTACCTTCTTCGGCCGTCCACTCGAAGCCGCAGTCGGCGCAGATCCACAGCGCGCCATCGGCATAGGTGTTTTCCAGGGTGCACTGCGGGCAGGCGGGAACAGAAGACATTGCAAGTACCTCAAAATGAATCAACAGCGGCCATTGTAACCGCCCTGCCTTTTCGTTCATTTTCCGACGTCGGTCCGGACCGGACCTCGCCCCACCCCGCCCGAGGCAGGCACCGGAACTTGCAGCGCGCGGCAAACTCCAGCAGAGTGCGCGGCCCCTGATCGTCCCCGGACCTCCCCATGCGCCTCGGCATCGACTTCGGTACCAGCAACTCCGCCGCCGCCATCGTGCGTGATGGGAAGCTGCTGCCGATCCGCTTCGGCGAGGCCGAACAGTTCCGCACCAGCGTGTACTTCCCCGGCGTGGTGCCCGACCCGGACGATTTCCAGCTCGACGCCGGGCAGGAACACGAACTGCAGCAGCTGATCGACAGCGCCGCCCGTGCAGCCCGCGCCGCTGGCCAGGAGCGCACGCCGCAGGCCCTGCGCCGCGAGGCACTGCGCGCCCTGCGCCGGGAATGGATGGAGGCTCGCGCCGGAAAGGAACGCAGCGCCAGCGACCTGCTGCAGAACGCCGTCTATGGCGACGACGCGCTGGAAGCGTATTTCGAGGAGCACGAAGGCAACCTCGTGCAGAGCCCGAAGTCCATGCTCGGCTACAACCTGCACCCACGCGCGCGGCAGACCATCACCGGCATTGCCGCGCACATCCTCGAACACATCCGCTTGACCGCCAGCGCCCAGCTCGGCCAGCCGCTGCGCAGCGCCCTGCTCGGCCGCCCGGTGCAGTTCCGCAGCTCGATCGGCGAAGCCGGCAACGACCAGGCCTTGGACATCCTGCGCGAAGCGGCCGGCCAGGCTGGTTTCGACCACATCGATTTCCTTGAAGAGCCTGCCGCCGCAGCGATGCATTACCACGCTGAAAGCCGCGATCGCCATCAGGCGGTGATCGTCGATATCGGCGGCGGCACCACCGATATCGCGCACGCCGAAGTGGGCGGCAGCCAGGCCCCGCGCATCCACCGTGCCTGGGGTATTGCCCGCGGCGGCACCGATATCGACCTGGCCCTGAGCCTGTCCGGCTACATGCCGCTGTTCGGCCGCGGCATCACCCGCGTGCCCACCCACCACTACGTGGAAGCGGCCACCGTGCAGGACATGACCCGCCAGCGCGAGTTCCGCCAGCACAACTACGACAACGTCGACGCGCCGTGGGGCGCGCGCCTGCAGGCGCTGCAGGACACCGGCAACACCGCCCGCCTGTACCGCGATGTCGAGCGCGCCAAGATCGCCCTCAGCGGTGCCAGCGAACACCGCAGCACGCTGGATTACATCGCCCGCGACCTGCACGTGGACAACAGCGCCGACGGCCTGGCCGCCGCCGCCCATGGCTACCTGAGCCAGATCCGCGAACTGCTGGCCCAGGTCCGCAGCGACATCGGCGGCGACCCTGACGCGGTGTTCCTGACCGGCGGCATGTCCCGCGCCGGCTACCTGCGGCAGGCCGCTGCCGAGGCGTTCCCGGGCGCCCGGATGGTGCACGGCGAGCCCTCGCTGGGGGTCGTCCAGGGCCTCGCGCTGGCGGCAGCCAGCCGGGATTAACAAAACGTTACGCGGTCTGAGCTACCCTTGGCCGGCTAGAAAACCGCTGCACCTTCCGCTGGCCTCGCCGGTGTGTGTACCCATGGTGCAGCCTGACCCGCCCAGCGGGTCTGGCGACCATGCCCTCTGGCTCGATCATGGTCCGCGTATTACCCGAGCCGCCATCGAGACCCGCTTTGGGCACCCGCCAGGCCCCTGTGGCCGTACAACCTGACGCTGAACCAGCACCCATCGACTGCCGCCGTTGTGACGCGGTCTGTTGCCGGTTGCCGGTCCTGCTGCAGCCCGGCGACCACGTGCCCGGCCAGTTCCTGTCGCGCGATGCACACGGCCGTGCCGTGATGGCGCGCAACGAGGAAGGCTGGTGCGCGGCGATCGATCCGTATCACCTGCGCTGCACGATCTATTCGCAGCGCCCGGCGATCTGCCGCCAGTTTTCGATGGGCGGCGACGACTGCCGCCGCGAGCGGCAGGACTACCTGCGCCAGGCTGAATCCTGCGCGCTTTCCTCCCCTTCCACCTGACAGGAGCAACCATGCCCCGCAAGGCAAAGACCCCCGCGAAGGCCAGCAACAGCATCCGCAGCGAACGCAAGGGCGCATCCGCCAGCACCGTGGTCAACAGCGACTCGATCGCCTCCGACCTGGCCGCGTTCCGCAAGAGCGGTGGCAAGATTGAAGTTCTCGGTACCACCTGGGCGCTGAAGAAAGCCAGCTGACCCTCCCCCGACCGCGGCGGCGCTGCCGCCGCGGCCTGCCGGGCCGCGCTCAGCGGTCCAGGCGCACCTGCACACTACCCGAGTGCGACTGCACGCGGATATCGCCGTCGCCGCTGCCCAACCGCGCATCCAGGCTGCTGCCCGGCCCATAGCGCGGCCGCTCCACCTTGCCGGCGTCGCTGTTGATCGACCCGCTGAAGCTGTTCACTGACAGCTGCGCCGACACCGTACGCGGCAGGCGCAGGCTGACCGAGGCACTGACCGACTCGACGTTGATGCGCCCGCCTGGTGCCAGTGCCGTCGCCGACAGGTCGATGCCTCCGGATACCGTCTCCACCACCAGGCGCTGGATGCGACCGGCATCGACGCCTACCCGGCCAGACACCGTCTGCGCCCCGATCTCCCCGGAAACGCCCCCGCCAGCCTCGATCCGGCCGCTGACCGTGTTCACGTCCAGCCGCGGGGTCTGCAACCGCGCAGTGACATTGCCGCTGACCGTATTGAGCACGCTGTCGCCACTACGACCGGCGGCGGCAAGGTTGCCGCTGACGGTATCTGCCTGCAGCCGCCGCACGTCCACGCCACTGATGTCCTGGTCGGCACTGACCGTGCTCAGCAGCAGCTCCACCGAGCGCGGCACGTTGAGGGTCAAGGTGGCGCCGCCATTGTTGCCGCGTCGCGGATACTCGATTTCCCAGCGCACCCGGTTGGCACTCTTTTCCTGGCGCAGCTGCAGGCCGTCGCTGAGCGTGCCGGTGAGCTGCACGTCATTGCGGTCCCAGCCGCGTACAGTCACCTTGCCAGCGACGTTGCTCAGTTCAATGCGGCCGCCTGCAGCAACATTGTGGCGTTCATCGACGCGTGTATCGGCCAGCGCCATGGCGGGCACCAGCAGCAGGGCCGCGCAGAGAGGGAAAAGGGTTCGCATCGGGGGGTCTCCTCAGGTTGTCAGACCGGAGGCGGCCTGGGCCGCCTGCCGGGTCAGTTCGAGCCGCAGCGCATAGGTCCGCTTGAGCTGTCCAAGCAGGTGCGGCGCACGCGGGTCCTGCGCCATCGCGGCGCGGATCTGTTCCGCGCTGCGATCCAGTTCATGCAGCGCGGGCTGCCACTCCGGCGCAGTGCCATCAGGCAGCGACGCCACTGCCTGCCGGTACTGTTCGGTCATCGCATCGGCCTGCAGCTGCAGGCCGCTGGGTGCAGGCAGCAACTCGGGCGCGTGCCGCCACGGCGCCACCGCGTAGAGCGCGAGGCTGGCTGCCAACGCCGCGCCAACCGGCAGCCACCAGCGTCGACGGGTGCGCAGTGGCAAGGCCACCACGTTGTCCAACGGCGCCTGCGCGGCAACCGGCTCGCGGGGTGGCAACCGCGCCGACAGGCGTTCCCAGCCATCGGCCGGTGCGCTGCGTTCCGCGGGAAGGGCGCGCAGGCGCGCCAGCAGGTCGTGATCGGGGTCGTGCGTACTCATGTCATGTCTCCCAGGCGCGCGCGCAGCAGGCCACGCGCGCGATGCAGCTGTGCTTTGGAACTGCCGACCGCCATCTGCAGCTGGCCGGCGATTTCATGGTGTTTCCAGCCTTCGATATCGTGCAGCACCAAGACCGCACGCGCGCGCGGCGGCAGGGTCGCCAACGCGCGCTCCAGGTCGCGTTCGGTGCCGGCGCAGCCGTCATGCACCGCCATCTCCGGCAGCCCACCGTCCACGTCGTCCAGGCTGTCGTGGTCATGCCCGGCGGCACGACCGCGCAGTTCCATCAGCGCGGCGTTCACTCCCAACCGATGCAGCCAGGTCGACAGGCTGCTCTCGAAACGGAAGCCGGGCAGTGCCTTCCATGCCTGCAGGAACGCTTCCTGCAGTGCATCCTCGGCACGCGCCTGCTGCCCGCCACACAGCCGCCACAGGGTGGCAAAAACCCGCGGCGCATGCTGCCGATACAGCTGTTCATAGGCAGCGGTATCGCCGCCCGCCGCTGCACGTACCAAGGCGGTTTCGTCGACGACGTCGTTGGCGGCAGGCGGCGCGGGCATGGTGGTGTCGAGCATATCCGTTGGATGCGGCCTGCCGGAAAAAGGTTTAGATCTTCCGGAGCGCTTTTCGGTTGCAACCTTTTCGCGCCTGGCTGCATCCATCACAGGTCCCCCGCAGGCCTGCCCGGCCAGGAGCCTCCCATGTCCAGCCCTTCCTGCGCCGCCCTGCTGGCGATCGCGGCCTGCATGCTGCTGCAGGCGTTCGACGTTTCCCTGCACTGGCGTGCCGAAAGCGGCCGCGCCTGCCTGCAGCAGCACAAACAGGACCTTGTCTGCCTTGCCTGGGCACAGGCGGTCGAAACGTCGACACGCGCCGGGTAACATCAAGCCCCGTTTCCGTCACACGTTGTCGCCCCATGATGTTGTCGCTGAAGGACCACCTGCCCGCCTGGACCCACCCCTGGCTGCATGACATCGGGATCGCCCTGCAGATCCTGATCACCCTGCTCGCCGCTTGGCTGCTGCGGGTGCTGGCGCGGCGCCTGATCCGCCGCTTCGCCGACCACTACACGCTGCCGCCGGAAATGGTGATGGGCGCGCGCCGGATCACCAGCTTCGTGGTCTATTTCAGCGCGGTGCTGTACATCCTCAGCCTGCTCGGCGCATCGCCCTCGGTGCTGTGGACGGCCTTCACCGGTTTCGCTGCGGTGGGCGCGGTGGCGTTCTTCGCGGCCTGGAGCGTGCTGTCCAACATCTTCTGCACGCTGCTGATCTTCACCACGCGACCGTTCCGCCTGCATGACTACATCGAAGTGCTGGAGAACGGCGAAAAGCCCGGGCTGAAGGGCCGGGTGATCGACGTGAACCTGATCTACACCACGCTGCAGGAAACCGGCAACGGCCACGAGGGCACGGTGCTGCAGCTGCCGAACAACCTGTTCTTCCAGCGCACGGTGCGGCGCTGGCGCGATCCGACGCAGGCGCCTGGCGGCATCCAGGGCGACGGCTGAGGGGATTGTTCGGCAGGGCTGCGCCCTGCACCCGCAGAGGCCTTCAAACCAAGGCAACGTCAACGTCAACGTCAAAAGCCGGCATTCCGTGGGATGGCGGGGCACTGTGGGTGTGCGGGGACGCCGTGAATCCATCCCTGGAGGCTTGGTCGCGGCATCCATGCCGCTCACACCTCGCAAACCCACAGCGCCCCGCCTTCGACAATTCCCGGCTGCTGTTGGTAGGTGTCGACCTTGGTCGACACGTAGATCCACGCCATGCGTGGATGCTCTTCGATCCAATATCGAAATATTCGATTTCCATCGGAATTCATCCACGCATGGCGTGGATCCAACAGACCCCTGGAAACTGTCAGAGGCGGGGTGGTGTGGGGCTGCAGGACCGTTGGCGCCATGGATGGCGCCATCGAGCCCCCAAGGGTGAGGGCGCTTTGCTTGCGAAGCACTGCTTCGCAAGCGCCCGAACGCACAGCCGCCAGCGGCTGGGCCGGACCGCGGAGCGGGGTTTACGGCGTGTCCTGCAACCCCACACCGCCCCGCCATCCCACGGAATGCCGCTCTTGCTCTTGCTGTTGCTGTTGCTCTCAAGGTTGCCGGCCAGCGGCCGGCACTACCGCGGGTGCAGGGCCCAGCCCTGCCGAACACCCTTCACCGCAGTTGGCTGTCCTTGCTGCCCCGGCGGTTGTAGCCACTCTGCGCCTGTTCCTCTTCGTCGTGCGCCTGCTGACAGTTCACGCACAGCCGTACGCCAGGCACTGCCTGACGCCGCGCCAAGGGAATTGGCGCGTCGCATTCCTCACAGTGTTCCAGACCCGGGCCCTGGCGCAGCTGGCGCCGCGCGCGGGCAATCGCATCGTCGACGGTGGCGTCGATCTGGTCCTGGACCGCGCCATCTCCGGCCCAACCGGTAGCCATGGCCATCCTCCGCAGGTGTGTCGCCTGATATGGGGACAATACACCCCGCCGCAATCGGTAGCGCCGGGCCATGCCCGGCGGACGCTGCGGCCGGTTCAGCGCCGCCTTACCAGACCAGGTCGTCGGGGACCTGGAACTGTGCGTAGTAGGCGTCGTCCTCGGCGTTGCCGGTGGAGATCTCGGCGCTGGAGCCGGGCGTGCCATGGTCGACGATGATGGCTTCCGGGGCGCGTTCACGCACCTTCTCCGCTGCCGCGCGTGGCAGCACCGCGTAGCCATCGCCATGGGCCACAATGACCAGCACGCCCACCGACAGTGCCTTGCGCAGCTTGGTATCGATCAACAGGGTGCGGATCACCGCGCCATCGCTGAAGCGGTACTCGTCCTCGCCCTTGTGCGGCACGGCGTGGGCGCTGATGATCTGCTTGGCCTGCGCCTTGCGCTCAGCCTGCTTGGCCTGCGCGTTGCGCTCGGCAGCCAGCGCACGGTCACGCTCGATCTTCTCGGCGCGCGCGCGTTCAGCTTCACGCTGGACCTCCGCCGACGTCGACTCGGCCTTGCCCTGGCGGGCCTTGGCCTGTTCACGCGCGGCGGCACTGGCCTGCGACTTCTTGGCCAGGCCGGCCTTGAGCAATTGTTCCTGCAGCGCGTTGGGCTTTGCCATGGTCGATACGTACCGCGTGTAATCTGGATGCCCCATTCTACCGACGCGCCGACGCCCCTGCATGGCTGTCCTGAAGTACCTCACCGGCTACCCCGAACCCCTGGTCGCCCAGGTCAGCGATCTGCTGGCACAGGGCAAGCTCGGCCCCTGGCTGCAGCAGCGCTACCCCGACCTGCATGAGGTGCGCAGCGACCGCCAGCTGTACGACTACACCCAGGACATGAAGGATCGCTACCTGCGCAAGTCGGTGCCGCTCAACAAGGTCTGCTACGACAACACGCTGGAGGTCATCAAGCATGCCTTGGGCACCCACACCGCCATTTCCCGTGTACACGGCGGCCGGCTCAAGGCCAGCCGCGAGATCCGCATCGCCACCGTGTTCCGGCAGGCGCCAGCCGCCTTCCTGCGCATGATCGTGGTGCACGAGCTGGCCCATCTGAGGGAGGCCGACCACAACAAGGCCTTCTACCAGCTGTGCCAGCACATGGAGCCGGATTACCTGCAGCTGGAGTTCGATACCCGCCTGTACCTGACCGAGCTGGCCAACCGCGGCCAGCGCTGAGCCGGCGTAGCGGCTACACTGCGCGCCCCCTGCCCGACCTTTCGCCATGGAACCGACCCGACTCGACAAACGCCTGTCCGCCCTGCTCGGCATCCCGCGTGGTGAAGCGCGGCGCTATATCGAGGGCGGCTGGGTCAGCGTCGATGGCGAAGTGGTGGAACAGCCGCAGCGCCCGGTGGACGAGAGCGCCAGCATCGTGGTGGCCGAGCAGGCCAGCGACAGCAAGGCCGAGCGCGCCAGCATGCTGCTGCACAAACCGGCGGGCGTGCCAGCCGATGCCCTGTGCGCGCTGATCCGTACCGAGACCCGCAGCGAACTGGATGCCAGCGACATCCGTCCGCTGCAACGGCATTTCCACGGCCTGCAGCTGGCATCCTCGCTGCCGGCCGACGACAACGGGCTGGTGGTGGTCAGCCAGGATCCGGCGGTGCTCGCGCACCTGCAGCGCAACCTGGGCCGCACCGAACAGGAGTACCTGGTCGAAGTGGCTGAAGGCGGCCCGGAACGTGGCCCGTGGCTGATGGCCCGGCTGCAGCATGAAGCAGGCGGCCCGAAGGTCAGCTGGCAGAGCGAGCAGCGCCTGCGTTTTGCAGGCAAGGGACTGACCGCGAAGGGCCTGAGGACTGCGGTGACGGCTGCCGGCCTGCAGGTGGTGGCCGTACGCCGCCTGCGCATCGGCCGGGTGGCGCTGGGCCCGCTGGCCGTGGGCCAGTGGCGCTATCTGGGCAGCGACGAGCGGTTCTGAGTCACGGCGCTTCATCCACGCATGGCGTGGATCTACCGTTGGCGCTTCATCCACGCATGGCGTGGATCTACCGGTGACAGTTCATCCACGCGTGGCGTGGGTCTACCTCCATGCGTAGCCAGGATCTACCATCGGCGTCATGAGTCTGCGCAAACCTTTATGGCGACGCCTGCTGCGCGTGGCCGCGATCATCATCGCCGCCCTGCTTCTGCTGATGCTGTCCGGCCTGCTGCTGGCCGACCACCTGGCCCCGCAAGCGCGCGGCGAAGCGTCGCAGGTACTGCCGCTGCAACCTGCGCAGACGCCCATCGATCGGCAGATGATGCCCCTGCAGGCCGCCCATCCCGGGCAGTCTGGCGTAGCCTTCCTCAGCGATGGCATGGATGCGTTCGCTGCCCGCGCGATGGTCACCGAGCACGCCGGCCGCAGCCTGGACCTGCAGTACTACATCTGGCACGACGATCTGATCGGCCACTTGATGGCCAAGGCGCTGTACGACGCTGCCGAACGTGGCGTGCGCGTGCGCATCCTGCTTGATGACATGAATGCCAAGGACAAGGATGCGTTGATGATGGCGCTCGATGCGCATCCCAACATCGAGCTTCGCCTGTACAACCCGTTCCGCAACCGCAGCGGCTTGGCCCGCACGCTGGAGCTGGTGCAACGCGCCTTCAGCGTGAACCACCGCATGCACAACAAGAGCTGGATCGCCGATGGCCGCATCGCGATCGTGGGTGGCCGCAACATCGGCGAGGAATATTTCAGCGCGCGCAGCGACGTGAATTTCCAGGACCTGGACCTGGTGGTAGCCGGCCCGGCCGTGCAGCAGGCCAACCAGATCTTCGACGACTACTGGAACAGCGACGCAGCGATTCCGATCTCGGCGCTGGCAACCTATACCGATGCACAGCTGCGCCAGCTGGTGCGCCAGTCCGATCTGGACGCGCTGCATGCGCAGGCCCAACCGTACCTGCAGCGCGTGGCCGAGTCGCGCCAGCGCCAGCGTGCCAGCCCGGAGCCGCTGCACTGGAGCAGGCAGGTACGGATCGTGTCCGATCCACCGATGAAGCACCACGGCGATGCACACGACGACTGGCTGGTCACCGAGCTGGTCCAACAGCTGCAGTCGACACGCTACAAGGCACTGTTGATCTCGCCGTACTTCGTTCCCGGCAGCGAAGGGCTGGACGGACTTTCGGCGATGGCCGGACGCGGCGCCCAGGTCGGCGTGGTGACCAACTCGCTGGCGGCCAACGATGTGGCTGCCGTGCACGGTGGCTACATGGGCTACCGGGTGCCGCTGCTGAAGGCCGGCGTGCAGCTGTACGAACTGAAGGCGAACGGCCAGGCCGGTGACGGCAGCCTGTTCGGCAGCAGCGGCGCCAGCCTGCACACCAAGGCATTGCTGGTCGACGACCGGCGCGGGTTCGTCGGATCGTTCAACCTCGATCCGCGTTCGGCCTATCTCAACACCGAGATGGGCGTGCTGTTCGACGACCCGGTGCTGGGCGCACAGCTGCGCGCGGAATACCTGCGCTTGGCCAGCCCGGAACACAGCTGGTGGCTGGCACTGGGCGCTGATGACGAACTGCGCTGGCTGCAGCGCGAGCCGCCGCCGCACTGGGTCGATGCCGAGCCCGGCAGCAGCCTCGGCAAACGCTGGACGGCACGGGTGATCAGCTGGTTGCCGCTGGAATCCCAGCTGTAACGATCAGGGGGCGGCCCCCTCGCCATCGCCGTGCAGGCTTTCGTCCAGGGTTTCCACATTGCGCCCATGCAGGCGCCGCCAGATCCAGCGCAGCGCGTGTGGCGGCGCTGCCGGCAATTGTTCCAGCAAGGCCAGCATGCGGCCCTGGCTGGCATGCCCGTGCCGGCACAGCAGGCTGGCCGCCGCAGCGGCGCTGGCCAGGCGCAGGCTGTCGGCCAGCGGACCGTCTGCATCAGGCGCCAAGGCCTGATGCACCGGTTCGGGCAGTTCCCACGCTGCTGCCACCCGCTGCGCCAACGGCAGTGACCACTGCTGCAGCAACTGCAGGGCCAGCGCGGGCTCCACTTCTTCGCCACGCACCTGTGCTTCCTGCAGCAGTTGACGCATGACCAGCGCCGCGCCCAGGCCCTGCACCAGGCCCAGCCATTGCGCAGCGAAGGCATCGCCGAAGGTGACCGTGCGGGCGTGGTCGGCGGCCGCGCGCGACGCCAGCAGCGCGTGCTCCCATATGATCGAACTGAACTGCGGGAACACCTCGCACTGCACCTGCATCACCGGCTGCACCAGCACGGCGCTGATGATCTGCCGCACACCTTCGGTGCCGACCAGGGTCACCGCCCGCTGCAGGCTTTCCACGGGCCGCTCGTGCACCTTGTAGGCCGGGCTGTTGGCGATCCGCAGCAGGTTGCCGGTCAGCACCGGATCCTGGCCGATGATCGCCGCCATCACCCGCGCCGATGCAACGTCGTCATTGACCGTCTGGATCAGCTGCGGCAGCAGTTGCGGGCGCCGCGGCAGCTGCCGGGTAGCCCAGTCGCGGTCCTGCAGCGCGCGGTCCACCGCTTCGGCCAGACCCGATGCGCTGACCGCCGCCGGATCGCCTGCCAAGCGCGGATACAGGGCCAGCGCGTGCAGTCCGCGCTGCAGGTGGGCGGCGACCTCGGCCGCCGACAAGGCGTCGCCCTGCAGGCTCGCCGCCGCGGCCGCCACGGCCTGGCGGGGGGCTGCGGCCAGGCGTGCCGGGGCCTGCCCGGTCAGCTGCGATAGCCAACGGAGCACAGATCGCCACCACGCTGCGGTCATCGCCGCCCATCCTGTCGTTGTCCTGCTGCCACTGCCTGCCCCTGCGCCTTCATCACATCCGGCGACCTGCCGTCGTCGCAGCATCGGCCGCACTTTCATCTTCTTTAACCCGGGCGCGTCCGGCGTCGACGGCATATCCCGGGCGAATGGACTAGAATGGCGCCGCGCGACCCGTCCCCCTGTACCGACGACGTCGCTTTTTTTGTTTTCGGACCCTACCGTTCATTGGCAGTTCGCCGCAGTTCACCGCAGATCGCGCCATCGGAGACCCCATGCTATTCGAAACCCTCGCAACCACCGGCCACGAACAGGTGGTGTTCTGCCACAACCAGGATGCCGGCCTGCGGGCAATCATCGCCATCCACAACACCACCCTGGGCCCCGCCCTGGGCGGGGTGCGCATGCGCCCCTACGCCAGCACCGACGATGCGCTGGCCGATGTGCTGCGGCTGAGCCGCACGATGACCTACAAGAATGCACTGGCCGGTCTCAATGTCGGTGGCGGCAAGGCGGTGATCATCGGCGACCCCAAGGTCGACAAGACCGAAGTGCTGTTCCGCGCGTTCGGCCGCTATGTCGATTCGCTGGGTGGTCGCTACATCACGGCCGAGGACGTCGGCACCGACGTCAACGACATGGAGAACATCTACCTGGAGAGCCAGTTCGTCACCGGCGTGCACCAGGTCCATGGCGGCTCGGGAGATCCGGCGCCGTTCACCGCCTATGGCGCGCTGCAGGCGTTGATGGCCTCGATGCGCTTCAAGTTCGGCCATGAGGAAGTGGGCAAGACCAGCATCGCGGTGCAGGGCCTGGGCCATATCGGCATGGAACTGGTGAAGCTGCTGCGCGACCGTGGCGCCAAGCTGTATGTCACCGACCTGGACAGCGCGCTGGTGGATCGTGCAGTCAACGATTTCGGCGCCGAGGCAGTCAAGCCGGACGAGATCCACGAAGTGAACGCCGATGTGTTCGCGCCGTGCGCGCTGGAAGGCGCGATCAACGCCGACACGTTGCCGCGGATCAAGGCGAAGATCATCTGTGGCACCGCCAACAACCAGCTGTCCAGCTTGGAGATCGGCGACGAGCTGCATGCGCGCGGCATCCTGTATGCGCCTGACTACGCGGTCAACGCTGGTGGCGTGATGAACGTGTCGCTGGAAATCGACGGTTACAACCGCGAGCGCGCGATGCGGCTGATCCGCAGCATCTACCACAACCTGACGCGCATCTTCGAACTGTCGCAGCGCGAGAACATTGCCCCGCAGCGCGCGGCTGACCGGATCGCAGAAGCGCGCATCCTGTCGATCGGCAAGCTGAAGATGCCGCTGGGCCGCAGCACACCGCGCCTGGGCGACCTGCGCGGCGGCTGAGCGCCGCCCCCGGCAACCGGACGCGTGCCGACCGTGGGTCGGCACCGCCGGATGAACGCGCCGGGCAGCACGCCCGGCGCCATGATCAGAAACCGGTGCTGTAGCGCAGCGCCGCCTGACGTGCATCATCGCCACCCACGCGCTGGTCGATGCCCAGGCTCAGGCGGCCATTGCGGCCCCACCACGATTCCAGCGCCAGGCCGAACAAGGCACTGCCACGCGGTGCGTCAACACCGGCCAACGGCGCCCAGGCATCAACGCCGACGAAACTTGCCTGCCAGGCCTGCTCACCGCCATCCAGCCGTTGCTGCCATTCGGCATGGCCGCGCAGCGTCCAGCGCCCCCACTGCCGCTCACCCCGCAGGCCCGCCAGCATCTGGCTGCGCTGTGCACGCGACGCCTCACCGCGCAGGCCGAAGCCGAAGCCGCCCTGCTCGCTGAAGCCATCGGTATCCAGGCGGGTGCTGCTTGCCCCCAGGTACGGTGTCAACGACGCACCGATGCGCCCGAAACGGTAGCCGCCTTCAACGCTGGCACTGCTGAAACGTCCGCCGTAGCGCGCGGACACACCGTAGGCACCGGCACCCAGCAGCAACTGGCGATCCAGTTCCCGGGTGAACTGGCCGGTGCCGAACTGGGCCAGCGCATAGCCACGCCCCAGGCTCCAGCCGGCATACAGCTGCGCCTGCGCCTGGCGGTCACGCCCACGGTCACCACTGAAGTTGCTGCCACCATTGCTGCGGGTTTCGCCAAAGGCCATGCCCAGCAGGCCGTTGCTGCCCAGTGCCACGTCCTGGCCGGCCATCCAGCCCTGGCTGTCGGCGGCGTTGCCGGCAAAGCTGCCCTGCCCGGCTTCACCCAGCGCGCTCTGCCAGGCGCCACGCAGTTTCGGCGCAGCCTGCACGCGGTCGAAGCGCTCGGCAACCGCGCGGCGCGACATGTCCACGCTGTCGAAGGTCGACGCTTCAGCGCGCGCATGCGCTTGTCCGGACAGGCTCTCCAGGCTCGCCGACAGGCCATCGGTTCCGCCAGACGTACGCTGCAGCGCGCCTGCGGCCACGCCGAACGCCGAGCCCTGCAGATCCGCATTGCGGTCCAGCGCGGTGAATGCCGACTGCACCCGCAGTGCCGATGCCTGTGCATTGGCGCCCAGGCCTGATGCGGCTGCCGAAACGTTGACCTGGGTCAGGTCCATCCACGCGTCGTTGCTGCCATAGCCGTACTGCGCCTGCAGCAGGGTCAGGCCGTTGGCGCCGGTGTTGGCCACCGGCGTGGTGAACGTGCCGTTGATACCGCCGTTGGCATGGACCAGACCCTGGCGGCTGCCGACCTGCGGCACGTAACCGGACACGATGCCATCGACCACCACGCCACCGGCCAGGCGTGCGGTGCCGGTCACCTGCAGCGCGTTTACCCCCAGCGCGACGATCAGCTGCGCATCCGGCCGCTGGCTGTAATTTCCTTCGATGGTCGCGGTGGTGTTGGCGTTGACCAGCACCACGCTGGCGCCGTTGTCGACGTTGCCGATCACCCGCGGCGTGCCGGGCATGAACTGCAGGCCGGCCATCGAGGCCCCGCCGGAACCGGAGACGCTCACGTTGGAACGGATCACGGCGCCACCGCGCAGGGCCAGGGTGCCGCGCTCGATGCGGGTCGCACCGCTGTAGCTGTTGTTGCCGCTCAGCTCCAGCCGGCCATCGCCGCGCTTGATCAGGCCGCCAGCGCCGGCGATGTCGTTGCTCCAGATCGAGCCCGAAGAGGCCGCGTCGACATTGACCGTGGCATCGCCCCAGTCGAAGCGGCCGGGACCGTTCACCGCCTTGCCGACGTTGAGCATGCCGTAGCCGTAGATGGGATCGACGCCCGGCGCACCGATGTCGGTGGCGGTGCCGAGCAGGGTCTGCCGCACCAGGTCGTTGTCGAAGTAGGGATAGCGCTGCCAGACCAGCGCCGCAGCACCGGAGATCAGCGGCGCGGCGAAGGACGTACCGTAGTTCCACAGGTACTTGCCGGTACCCGGCTCCGGGAACACCGCGCTGCCGGGAGCGGTCAGGCAATAGCGCGCGGCGTCGCCACAGGCATTGGCCCACGGCGCACGTTCACCGGGCTTGTTCGGATCGATCGCAGTAGCTACCAGCCAGCCTTTTTCCAGATCCGCTGCCGGCAGCGATCCACCGAAGCCACGCTGGCTGGGCAGCGCGGCCACGCTGCTGGGCTGGTCGCGCCCTTCGTTGCCTGCGGCGAACACCACCAGGCCACCGTGATTGATGATGAAGGGGCGATATTCGCCCGCGACCTGCGCTGTGGTGCCGAGGTCGGTCCAGTACAGGCCGCCCCAGGAATTGTTCATCACCTTCACGCCGTAGTTGATCAGGTCCTGGTGGACCCCGGCCACGCCCAGCGTGCCGCTGAAGGAGTTGCCCCTGCCACTGCCGTCATCCTTGGGCGTGGTGTCGGAAATGATGCGTGCCGAGACGATCTCCGCACCCTGTGCGATGCCGCCGGGCCAGCCCCCCACCGGTACACCGGCCGCCAGGCTGGCGACGGCCGTGCCATGGCCGAGCACGTCATCGACGTTGAGATTGTTGCGGCTCGGGTCGATGTAGTTGAGGTTGGCCACCACCCGTCCGTTCAGCGCCTCGGCACTGCGCAGCACGCCCGAATCGACGATGCCGATGCGCACGCCGCGACCGGTCGCGCCGGTGGCCTGTGCGGCACGCGCGTTGGTCTGTGCCAGATGCGCATCCACGGCCGGCTCCAGCGGTCTGGCAGCGGGAGGCGGGGTGACCGGGGGCGTGACCGGAGGCGTGGTCGGGGGCGGGTCGATGCGCACGTTGCTGCCGCCGCCTCCACCGCCACACGCCGTCAGCGCCACCGCCAGCGCCGATGCCAGGACCGACCTTCCCATCGTCTTACGTTCCATCGTTTCCTTCCCATGAACGTTGGCCTGCCGCCATCCGGGCAGGCATCCAGTACTGCCCAGCGGCAGTCTTCGCCGACCCTCTATACTGGGCCGACCCCCACGCAGTCTGCCGGGAAACGGCGCCGTATCCAACGCCCGTCGTCTCCTTTCCGAACATTGCTCACGCATCAACGAGATTGCCATGTCCAACATCGTCATCGCCGCCGCCAAGCGCACCGCCATCGGCTCCTTCCTCGGCCAGTTCAACGGCGTTCCGACCCCGACCCTCGGCGCGGCCGCCATCGCCGCCGCGCTGGAACAGTCGGGCGTGCCTGCCAGCGACGTCTCCGAAGTCCTGATGGGCTGCGTGCTGCCGGCCAATCTCGGCCAGGCCCCTGCCCGCCAGGCAGCGATCGCCGCCGGTATTCCGCTGTCGGTCGGCGCCACCACCCTCAACAAGGTCTGCGGTTCGGGCATGAAGGCCATCATGCTCGGGCATGACCTGATCAAGGCCGGTTCGGCCAAGGTCGTGGTCGCCGGCGGCATGGAGTCGATGTCCAACGCGCCGCACCTGTTGCCCAATTCGCGCACCGGCAACCGTTTCGGCAACTTCCAGGCGGTGGACCACATGGCCCACGACGGCCTGGTCAATGCCTATGACGGCAAGGCCATGGGCGAGTTCGCCGAATGCGCCGTGGACAAGTACCAGTTCACCCGCGAAGAGCAGGACGCCTACTCCATCGAATCGGTCAAGCGCGCACAGGCAGCCCAGGCCAACGGCGCCTTCGCCGACGAGATCGTTGCGGTGAAGGTCGCCACCCGCAAGGGTGAAGTCGAGGTCGCCAGCGACGAACAGCCCGGTCGTTCGGACATTGCCAAGATCCCGACCCTGCGCCCGGCCTTCAAGAAGGACGGCAGCGTGACCGCCGCCAGTTCCTCCAGCATCTCCGACGGCGCTGCCGCCGTGGTCCTGCTGACCGAAGAAGATGCTGCCGCACGCGGCCTGCAGCCGCTGGCGCGCATCGTCGGCCATGCCACCCATTCGCAGGAGCCGGAGTGGTTCACCACCGCTCCGATCGGTGCCATCCACACCCTGCTGGCGAAGACCGGCTGGTCGCTGGACCAGGTCGATCTGTTCGAAGTCAACGAGGCCTTCGCCGTGGTGGCGATGGCACCGATGCGCGAACTGGGCATCCCGCACGACAAGCTCAACGTGAATGGCGGTGCCTGCGCGCTGGGCCATCCGATCGGCGCCTCCGGCGCACGCCTGGTGGTCACCCTGGTCAACGCATTGCGCACGCGCGGCGGCAAGCGCGGCATTGCCACCCTGTGCATCGGCGGCGGCGAAGCGACGGCTATCGCCATCGAGTTGATCTGAAAGGGTTTAACGTCTATTTCGCAAAAATGAATGCGGGATCGCTTGACACCCAATCTTGGCTTGTCATCATGTTGTCGGCGCGCAGCATGCGCGTTGCCTAATTCTAACGACGAGGATTTACACAATGAGCATCAACAAGCTGCTGGTCGCGATGTCCCTGGCTCTGGCCCTGGCCGCCTGCTCGAAGCAGGAAGCTGCCCAGGACGCCGCTGCTTCGGCCAACCAGGCCGCCACCGAAGCCCAGGCTGCTGCCGACCAGGCCGCCGCTGCTGGCGCCCAGACCGCCGACGCTGCCCAGCAGGCCGCTGACACCGCCGCCACCGCTGCTGACGCTTCGGTCGACGCCGCTGCCCAGGCTGCTGGCGCTGCCACCGACGCCGCTGCTGGCGAAGCCAAGGACGCCGCCAAGGCTGCCGAAGCTACCGCTGAGCAGGCCAAGGACGCTGCTGAAGAAGCCAAGAAGTAATAACTTCTTTCTTCAAGCTGTTCTGAAGAAGCCGCTGGTTCGCCAGCGGCTTTTTCTTTGCGCGCAGTTCCGTGCGCAGGTCACCACCAGGTCTTCACAACGGTATGAATAGGCTGGCGTCCCCATCCATTGCAGTACCGGAGACCGCCATGAAGATCCGTCCGCTGACCACTACCCTGCTGGCCGCCTCCCTGCTGCTCGCACTGGCTGCCTGCAAGGGGCCGGAAGCCGAACAGGCCAAGCAGGATGCCGCGCAGGCCGCCGACAGCGCCGGCGTCGCCGCACGCGATGCCGTCGACAAGGCCGCTGCCGCCACCCGCGACGCTGCCGACAAGACTGCTGCCGCCTCTGAACAGGCTGCCGCCGATACCCAGCAGGCGCTGGACAGCGCCGCAGCCGCGACCGCCACCGCCGCCGACAAGGCCAAGGTCGCAGCCACCGATGCCGCCGCCCACGCCAGCGACGCCACGGCCGATGCCGCGCAGAAGGTTGCCGACAAGGCCCGCGATGTTGCTGACGACGCCAAGGCCACTGCCGCCAAGGAAGAAGCCAAGCACTAAGGCCTTCGCGTTCGTCGGGCATCGCCCGGCGCAACCGGAAAAGCCGCGGCATCGCCGCGGCTTTTCTGCTTTTCGCTTCTTCTGTTGATTCGGTGCTGGGCGCGCACGGAAGCCGTCCAGGGCCGCGCTCCTGCGCCGCCCACCATGAGGGGCCTCGCCGTTGGCCGTCACCTACGGCAGCGCACGCGCCAGCATCGCCGCCACATCCAACCCCGCCGGCAGCGTGCCGAACGCCAACCCATGCTCGCCGTGCAACCGGCTGCGGATGAACGCTTCGGCCATCGGACTGCGGGCACGCAGCAACAGCGCCGCCTGCAGCAGCAAGGCAGTGCGTTCGCAGAACACCCGTGCCTGTGCCTCCTCCGGCGCCGCCGCATCGCGCCACTGCTGCAGTGCCGACGCATAACGCGCATCACGATCGGCCACCGCCTCCAGTTCACCGTGCAGCGCCGCCAGCACCTCCGGCTCGCGCGCCAGCGCGCGCAGCACATCCAGGCACTGGATGTTGCCGCTGCCTTCCCAGATCGAATTCAACGGTGCCTGCCGGTACAGCCGCGGCAACATCGATTCCTCCACGTAGCCGGCACCGCCCAGGCATTCCTGCGCTTCGTTGACGAACGCAGGTGCGCGCTTGCATATCCAGTACTTGCCCAAGGCCGTACCCAGCCGCGCGAGCGCGGCCTCGGCCGGATCGCTGCCAGCGCGATCGACCGCGCGTGCGATGCGCATCGCCAGCACCGTGGCCGCTTCCGATTCCAGCGCCAGATCGGCCAGCACGTTGCCCATCAGCGGATGGTCCAACAGTGGCTTGCCGAAGGTGCGCCGATGCCGCGCGTGATGCAGCGCCTGCGCCAGCGCCATGCGCATTTCCGCCGCAGCGCCCAGCATGCAGTCCAGCCGGGTCATCATCACCATGCCGATGATGGTGGCCACCCCGCGTCCCTCCTCGCCCACACGCCAGGCCTGTGCGCCACAGAACTCCACTTCGCTGGATGCGTTGGCCCAGTCGCCCAGCTTGTCCTTCAAGCGCATCAGGCGGAATGCATTGCGATCACCGTCGGCCAGGCGCCGTGGCATCAGCAGGCAGGTCAATCCGGCCGGCGCCTGCGCCAGTACCAGGAAGCCATCGCACATGGGTGCGGAGAAAAACCATTTGTGGCCGATCAGCCGATAGCGCTCGCCGTCGATGGGTTCGGCGCGGGTGGTGTTGGCGCGCACATCCGAACCGCCCTGCTTCTCGGTCATGCCCATGCCCAGGGTGATGCCGGCCTTGTCGGCCACTGGCACATCGCGCGGGTCGTATACCGGTGCGGCGGCCTTGCGCGACCACTCGGCCAGATGCGGCTGCCCGCGCAGCACGGCTACCGCGGCGTGGGTCATGGTCAACGGGCAGCTGGTGCCGGCCTCGGCCTGGTGGTGCAGGTAGCTCAGCGCAGCGCGCGCGACATGCGCGCCGGGCTGCGGCTCGTGCCAGGACAACCCTGCCACGCCATGTTCCTTGGCCGTCTGCATCAACTGGTGATACGCCGGATGGAATTCCACGGTATCGATGCGATGGCCCTGTGCATCATGGGTACGCAGGCGTGGGCGATCGCGGTTGGCGTCGAAGCCGATGCGGTACAGCTCGTCGCCGGCCAGTCCTCCGTACGCCGCCAACCGCGGTGCGAACGCCGCCGCGCCCTCGCGCTGCACGGCCTCCATCAATGCGATGTCGTCGGTCCACAGCTGCCGGCCGGCAAACGGCGGCGGCTGGTTGAGCACCACATGGGTTTCGTAGGGGGCGCTGCTGTTGAAGCTCGGTCCACTCATCGGTTCCTTCCCCGCCGGCAAGAGGTGTGCGGTCCGATTGTGCCGTATCGCCCGGCAACCCCGCGTTCAGGCCGATTCTCGCCACGTGCACGACCGGACCGCCACAGTGACGGCATGGCAGGCAAAGACGATCTGGTAGTACTGCGGCCGGAAGGGCTGTACTGCGCGGCAGGCGATTTCCATATCGATCCCTGGCGGCCGGTACCGCGCGCGGTCATCACCCATGGCCATGGCGACCATGCGCGTCCGGGCATGGGCGAGTACCACTGCAGCACCGGCAGCGTGCCGATTCTGCGCTGGCGCCTGGGCGATGTGCCGCTGCACGCGCATGCCGAGGGCGTGCCGTTCGCGCTGGGCCGGGTGCAGGTATCGCTGCATCCCGCCGGCCACGTGCTCGGCTCGTCGCAGGTGCGCATCGACGATGGTGAGCAGGTCTGGGTGGCGTCGGGCGACTACAAGCGCCAGCCCGACCCGACCTGCACTGCATTCGAAGTGGTGCCCTGCGATACCTTCATCACCGAGGCGACTTTTGCGCTGCCGATCTACCGCTGGCCCGATACCCGTGCCGTGGCGGCCGAGATCGCCGCCTGGCGCCGCGAGTGCGCGCAGCGGGGCGAAGCGGCAGTGCTGCTCTGCTATGCGCTGGGCAAGGCGCAACGCGTGCTTGCCGAGCTGCGTGCGGTGGATGACCAGCCTGCCTGGCTGCATGGCGCCATCGCCAACGGCGTGGCCGTCTATCGCCAGGCCGGTGTGCCCATACTCGACACGCTCACCGTTGCCGAACAGGGGCGTCAGCCCGATGCGGCCGGCCAGCTGATCCTGGCCCCACCCTCGGCCGCCGGTACGCCGTGGCTGCGCCGGTTCGGCCGTCACCAGCTCGGTTTCGCCTCGGGCTGGATGCAGTTGCGCGGCAACCGCCGCCGGCGCAACGTCGACCGTGGCTTTGTGATCTCCGACCATGCCGATTGGCCAGCGCTGCTGCAGACCATCACCCAGACCGGCGCGCAGCGGGTCATTGCCACCCACGGCAACACCGATGCGTTGATTCCGTACCTGCGCGAACGCGGCGTTGCCGCCGAAGCGTTCCGCACCGATTTCGGAGGCGAGGAATGAAGGCCTTCGCCGCGCTGTACCAGCGGCTGGATCGCAGCACGGCGACGCTGGACAAGCGCGCGGCGTTGATCGATTACTTCCAGCACGCACGCCCGCATGACGCAGCGTGGGCGCTGTACCTGCTCAGCGGCGGCAAAGTGGGCGGCGCGCGGCGGAAGATTGCCGGCAGCGGCGAATTGCGGGCGTGGATCGCCGACGAATCCGGCCTGCCCCCCTGGCTGGTCGAAGACAGCTACGCGCAGGTCGGCGACCTTGCTGAAACGCTTACCCTGCTGCTGGATGATCCGGCCACCGAAGCCGAGGATCGGCCTCTGGCCGACTGGATCGAACAACACCTGCTTGCCGTTGCCAACCAGCCGGAGCCGGTGCGTCGTGCCGCCGTAGTCGACGGCTGGCGACAGCTGGCATCGGCCGAACGCCTGGTCTTCAACAAGCTGCTGACCGGCGCGCTGCGCGTTGGTGTGTCGCAGCGCGTGGTGCAGCAGGCGTTGGCCGAGTGGTCCGGGCTGGATATCGCCCGTATCGCCCAGCGCATGCTCGGCGACTGGGTGCCCTCCCCCGGCCTGCTTACCACCTTGCTGTCTGCCGAAGAACTGCCGACCGATCGTCAGCAGCCCTACCCGTTCTTCCTCGCTTCGCCGCTGGAAGGCGAGCCTACCGAGCGGCTGGGCGACATCAGCCACTGGCTGCTGGAATGGAAGTGGGATGGCATCCGCCTGCAGTTGCTGCGGCGCCAGGGCGAGGTGGCGTTGTGGTCGCGCGGCGAAGAACGGCTGGACGGTCGCTTCCCGGAGATCGAGCAGGCGGCAGCGTCTCTGCCCGATGGCTGCGTGCTCGATGGCGAGCTGCTGGCATGGGACGACGCCGACAATCTGCCGCGTGCATTCACCGCCCTGCAGACCCGCATCCAGCGCCGCAAACCCGGCGCCGCCACCCTGCGCAACACGCCGGTACGCGTGCTCGCCTACGATCTGCTTGAGCGCGACGGCGAGGACCTGCGTGCACTGCCGCTGCAGCAGCGACGCGTGCAGTTGGCCGAGGTGATCGGCACGCTCGGCGATCCGCGCATCCAGCTGTCGCCTGAGGTGCCAGCCGACGATTGGCAGCATGCCGCGCAGCTGCGCGAAGCATCGCGCGAGCGTGGCGTGGAAGGGCTGATGCTCAAGCGTCGTGATTCGGTCTACCAGTCCGGGCGTCGCCGTGGCGACTGGTGGAAGTGGAAGGTCGAACCGCTGACGATCGATGCAGTGTTGCTGTACGCGCAGGCAGGCCATGGTCGGCGCAGCACGCTGTACACCGACTACACCTTCGGCGTCTGGGACGGCGAAACACTGGTTCCAGTAGCCAAGGCCTATTCCGGTCTGGACGACAAGGAAATCCTCGCCCTCGACCGCTGGATACGTGCACACACGCGTGAACGCTTCGGCCCGGTGCGCAGCGTAAGTGCCGAACAGGTGTTCGAACTTGGTTTCGAAGCAGTCAACCGCAGCGCGCGCCACAAGTCCGGCATCGCCGTACGCTTTCCACGCATCCTGCGCTGGCGCCACGACAAGCCAGCTGCCGAAGCCGACCACCTGGCCCAGTTGCAGGCGCTGGCGCGATGAAGCGCAGCGATGCGCTGCAGCGCCTGCACGAGTGGTTCGGCAGCCGCGGCTGGCGCCCCCTGCCCTTCCAGCGCGCGATGTGGCGTCACTATCTGGCGGGCGAATCGGGCCTGCTGCACACCCCAACCGGCAGCGGCAAAACTCTTGCCATGTTCGGCGGCCCCTTGTTGCAGGCGATGCTCGACCCGCCCCCCGTACCGCGTCGCGCCAGCGCGGTACGCCCGCTGCAGGTGCTGTGGGTAACGCCGCTGCGTGCACTGGCCAGCGATACCGCACGTGCGCTGCAGGCACCGATCGACGGCCTGGGCCTGGGCTGGCGCGTGGGGCTGCGCAGCGGCGATGCCAGCAACCGCGACCGGCGCCTGGCCCGCGAAGGTCGCATCGACGTGCTGGTCACCACGCCGGAGTCGCTGGCGCTGCTGCTCAGCTATCCCGACACCCTTGAGCGCATGCGCCAACTGCGCTGCGTGGTGGTGGACGAATGGCACGAACTGCTGGGCAACAAGCGCGGCGTGCTGCTGCAGTTGAATCTGGCGCTGCTGCGTGATGCAGCGCCGGCGATGCAGCTGTGGGGGCTGTCGGCCACATTGGGCAACCTGCCACAGGCACGCGACGTACTGCTGCCACACCGTCCACAGGAAACAATCGTGGAAGGTGCACGGCAGCGGCCGGTGACGATCCGCAGCCTGCTGCCCGAACCCGGCGAACGCTTTCCATGGGCCGGGCATCTTGGCCTTTCCCAGCTTCCGCGCGTGCTCGACGCGCTGTTCCGTGCACGCAGCAGCCTGCTCTTCACCAATACCCGTGCGCAGGCGGAACTGTGGCACCAGGCCCTCGCAGCCGTGTGGCCGGAAGATGCCGGCACGCTCGCCCTGCACCATGGATCATTGGATCCCACGCTGCGACAGCAGGTCGAGGACGGACTGCGTGCGGGCACGCTGCGGTGCGTGGTGGCCACTTCCAGCCTGGATCTGGGCGTGGACTTTCCGGAAGTGGACCAGGTGCTGCAGCTGGGCAGCCCGAAGGGCGTGGCGCGCCTGCGCCAGCGCGCAGGGCGTGCGCGCCATCGGCCCGGTGCCAGCGGCCAGATACTGTGCATTCCCAGCCATGCGCTGGAACTGGCCGAGTACGCGGCGGCCCGGCACGCGTTGCATGACGGGGTGATCGAAGCGCGACGTCCTCCCACGTTGTCGCTGGACGTATTGGCCCAGCACGCCGTCAGCCGCGCGCTGGCGGGCGGCTTCAACGCCGATGCACTGCTGGAACAGGTCCGTGGCACGCATGCCTTCGCCGCGCTGGAGGACGCACAGTGGAATGCGGTGATCGATTTCATCGTGCAGGGCGGACGTGCATTGTCCCGGTACCCGGAGTTCCATAAGGTGGTACGCGATGCCGACGGCGTGTACCGCATGCCCGATCGCCGCCAGGCGCTGCGCCATCGGCTGTCGATCGGCACCATCAGCAGCGACGGCAGCGTGCGCGTACAGTTCCTGCGTGGCGGCAGCCTGGGCGCGGTGGAAGAGCAGTTCGCCAGCCGCCTGCGCCGCGGCGACCGTTTCCAGTTTGCGGGGCGGCTGCTGGAGCTGGTGCAGCTGCGCGACATGACCGCGTTCGTGCGCGTGGCGCGCGGTGGTGGTGATGGCGTGGTACCGCGCTGGCAGGGCGGTCAACTGCCACTGTCGATGCCGCTGGGCCGCGAACTGGAAAAGGTGCTGTCAGGCGCCGACCAGAGCGCGGAGTCGCGGTGGCTTGCGCCGCTGCTGGCATTGCAGTCGCAGCTGTCTGCGGCGCCATCGCCCGACCACCTGCTGGTGGAAGACGTGCGCCGACGCGAAGGCCAGTTCCTGTTCGTCTATCCCTTTGCGGGCCGCCATGTGCACGAAGCGCTGGCCGCGCTGCTGGCCCTTCGCTGCACCCGTCGGCAACGCAACAGCATCGGCTATGCAGTGAATGACCATGGCCTGGTGCTCGCTCCGGCAACGCCGGTGGATCTGCAGGAACAGGACTGGCGGGCAATGCTGGATGCTGCAGGTTTGCTGCAGGACCTGCGCGAAGCGGTGAACCTGGGCGAACTGGCGCGCCGCCAGTTCCGCGGCATCGCGCGCGTGGCGGGCCTGCTGGTGCCCAGCCTGCCGGGTGGCATGCCACGCTCGCTGCGCCAGCTGCAGGCTTCCGCCGGACTGCTGCATGACGTGCTGCGCGAGCACGACCCTGAGCATCTGCTGCTGGCATTGGCCGAGCAGGAAGTACTGCACGACAGCCTCGACCTGCCCGGGTTGCAGCAGGTGCTGGCACGCATCACCACACGTTCGTTGTCCCTGCAGCGGCCCTCATCACTGACCCCGCTGGCATTTCCCTTGTGGGCCGAACGCCTGCGTGGGCAGTTCAGCAATGAAGACTGGCGCACGCGCGTGCAGCGTGCCGCGCAGCAGCTGGAGCGCCGCCATGGCCGCTGATCTTCCGCTGCAGCTGGGAGGTGAGTCGATGCTGCTGCTCGGCGGCCGGGCGCTGCTGTGGCCGGCGCAGCGCGCGTTGTTGATCGCCGACCTGCACCTGGGCAAGGCGGACGTGTTCCGGCGTGCGGGAATCGCCCTGCCGTCGGGCGGCACCGGCAATGACCTGCAGCGCGTGCAGGACCTGGTGGCCATGCACCAGTGCCAGCAACTATGGATCCTCGGCGACGTCCTGCACGGCCCGGCGCATCGCGCGGCCTGGTATCAGCAATGGCTTGGCTGGCGCGAACATCACGCTGCGCTGGAGATCCACGTGGTGCGCGGCAATCACGACCGGGATCTGCCGAAGGCGGCGCTGCAGGTGCAGATGCATGACGACGCGCGATGGGGACCGTTCCTGCTGCGGCACGAGCCGCTGGCCGATGCCTCCGCGCACGTGCTGGCGGGCCATGTGCATCCGCAGGTTGCGTTGCCGGCACTGCGTCGGCGCTTCCCCGCGTTCTGGCTGCGCCAGGGCGTGACCATCCTGCCGGCATTCTCGGCATTCACCGCCGGTGTGGTGCCTGTACTGGCGCCGGGCGAACAGCTGCTCGCCTGTGTGGAAGACAGCGTAGTGCCGCTACCGGTTCGCTGACGCGTCGAGACCTGCGCGGGATTACGACGGGCGGGCGGCGATTCCGTGCATCAGGCTGAAATCCTGCGTCGCCTCGTCGGCGTGGCGCGGCAGTGCCTGTATCGCCATCAGCATTTCCTGTGCGCAGGCGCGGATATGGCCGTGGCTTTCCGGTGATGCGTGGCTGATCAGACTGCCGACATGAAACTCGAACACATCTTCCAGTACGTCGGGCTGGTCCTCGTGCAGCATCCGCAGCAGACCGCGCAGCTTGCAGATTTCCGATTCCAGCTTCTCGACCGCGAACAACATGGCATCCTCCTCGTGCATCGTGCGGCGCATCCGGGCCGCAACAGGCAACGACGGCGGCGCCACCCGGGCCACGCGATGATCCATCACGAAAAGGAAAGCGGGCGACGCGGCTGCCGCGTGCTCATCTCTTGTCGCACATACGGGGTGAGGCAATCGTTAAATGCCGTAACGAAAGGCTTCACGCGGTGGCCGGCATTTCCACGCCCTGTAGCGGCAGGGGCGCAGCGGCAAGCGCCTGGATGAATGCCGGATCGAGCGGCAACGCGCCCAGCCATCCGTGCTGGGTGCCGCTGAGCACGCGCAGCATGTGCCCACGCCCGCCAGGCAGTCGTCCCATCGGTCCCAACAGCACATCGCGCGCCTTTGCCCACGCATCGCGATCGGACTGGAACAGCGGCGTCAGCCAGCGGCTCCAGCGTTGATAGACCGCCACATGCGCACGTCGTTGCGCCTGGTAGGCCTGCAATGCCGGTTCGCCACCACCGTGGGTGCGTAACGCGTCGCGCAGTGCCAGTGCATCCAGCAGCGCCATGTTCACGCCCTGCCCCAGCTGCGGGCTCATCGCATGTGCTGCATCGCCTGCCAGCACCAGCCGCCCCTGATGCCAACGCTTCATCACGGCATCGCGGTACACCGCACGCGCCAGCTGACCGGCGTCGCGCAGATGGGCGAAGCGCGCGCCCGCCTGTGGCCACAGCGCATGCAGTTCTTCCAGCCACGGCGCCATGCCGTCGCCCTGCCAGCGGTCGAAATCCGCACGCGGCAGGCTCCAGAAGAAGCTCAGGCGAGGCGTGTCGTCACCGGGTCGGGTGCCCACCGGCAGCAGGCCGATCATCTTGCGCGCGGCGACGTAGCGCTGCCGCAGCTGCTGCATGTGTGGCCAGTCTTCGGCCGGCAACAGGCACCACAGCGCGCCCCACGGGTACACCCGGTCCAGCGCCGCGCCACCGTCGACGGCGTTGCGCAGCGTGGAGGCGGCGCCGTCGGCGGCAACCACCAGATCGAACGGTCCGTGCGTGCGACCGTCGCTGTCGCGCAGCCGCCCCTGCTGGTGATCGACCTCGACGATGGTCGTGCCCACGTGCAGCTCGCCGGCGCCTTCACGCGCCTGGTCCAGCACCGAGAACAACGCCCCGCGCTGCATGCCCATGCCGTGCAGTCGCGCATCCAGGCCGTCATAGCCCATGTCCATCACCGCGCGCTCGCACGGCGTATCGCCATACAGCCGTCGCACCGGCATGGCGTAGCCACGCACGGCCTCAAGCAGGCCCATCTGCCACAGCACCTGCAGTCCGCTGGGCTGCAGCAGGAATCCCGCACCCACCGGCCCGGGGGTCGGCACGCGTTCGAAGATCTCCACCTCGTGGCCATCACGGGTGAGCAGGATGGCCAATGCCTGGCCAGCGGTGCCGTATCCAATCACGGCGATGCGCAGTCGTTCCGTCATGCCTGCATTGTGCCATCGGCGCAGGGGCGGTACATCAGCTGCCCCCTCTTCCGAGCAGATGTGCATCGGGCTCCGCCACCACTGCCGGCTCTCCTGCGAATGTCCCCCGGCAGCCTCTGCGCGGCTGCCTCCTCCTTTACTTCGCAGGAGAGCCGGCAATGGTGGCAGCGCTCAGCTTTCATGGCATCTGTTGGCGCGCGCGATTCCGCAACGGGAGCGCCTGTCCTTGCGTGCGAAGTAAAGGAGGAGGCGATGGCCGCAGGCCGGCGCCGGGTGACATTCGCACGCAAGGACAGGCGCTCCCGCCGCAAGAGCATCTTCACGGCCAGCAAAAAAAACCCCGCCGAAGCGGGGTTTTCAACGCACTATCGAGTGGATCACTCGGCCGGAACGATGTTCGAGGCCTGGGCGCCCTTCGGGCCCTGGGTCACGTCGTAGGTGACCTTCTGGCCTTCCTGCAGACTGCGGAAGCCCTTGGAGTTGATCGCGGAGAAGTGCGCGAAGACGTCGGCGCTGCCGTCCTCCGGCGAGATGAAGCCAAATCCCTTGGCGTCGTTGAACCACTTGACGGTACCGTTCGGCATGGTGATGCGTGACCTTATGCAATGAATGGGTGGTGTACGCTGAACCCGCGCACAAGCTGAGTATGCAAAGCTTGTTACGCGAAGACAATCACCCCCGCGCCAATTCGCCGACCAGTTCCGGAAGTCCGTTGCTGGCGGCCTGCACATTGGCGAGCACTTCGGCCATGGTGATCTCCTCACCATCACCGCACCCAGCGGCCCAGTTGGCAACGATCGCCAGGCAGGCGTAATCCAGCCCCAGCTCACGCGCCAGCGCCGCTTCGGGCATACCGGTCATGCCGACCAGATCGCAGCCATCGCGGCGCATGCGCGCGATCTCGGCGATGGTTTCCAGCCGCGGGCCCTGGGTCGCGCCATAGCAGCCGCCATCGTGGACCTTCACACCGGTCACCTTCGCCGCCGCCAGGATCTTGCTGCGCAGCATCGGCGTATACGGATGGCCGAAGTCGACGTGCACCACGTCGGTGCCCTCTTCTTCGCAGATCGTGCTGATGCGGCCCCAGGTGTAATCGATTACCTGATCCGGGCAGGCCAGCACGCGCGGCCCGAAATCGTCACCGATGCCACCGACCGTGTTCAGCGCCAGCACCCGCTGCGCGCCGATCTGCTGCAGCGCGGCCAGGTTGGCCCGGTAGTTGATCTTGTGCGGCGGCAGCGAATGGCCTTCACCATGGCGTGCAAGGAAGGCCACGCGATGACCGAGCAATGTCCCGACCCGCACCGGGCCGGACGGCTTGCCGAAGCGGGTGTCGACTTCGTGGGTCTGCACGTCGTCAAGCTTGGCCAGGTTGTAGACACCGGTACCGCCAATCACGGCCAGGGCGATCTGTTGCATGGAAAGCACTCCAGAGAAAAAAGAACGCCGGCACCCGAGGATGCCGGCGGCGGGAAACGCAGGCCGCAGGCGGCCGCGTTGTTATTCCTTCATCGCGTAGATGGCCGGCACGCAGCGCAGGGTTTCGTTGACGTCCATGCCGAAACCGAACACGTAGCGATCCGGCAGCTCGATGCCGGCATAGTCGGCGGTGACGTCCGGCAGCGCGCGATCGTGCTTCTTCACGGTCATCGCGGCAATGCGCACGTCGGTCGCGCCCTGCTCCAGGCACCAGGTACGCACGCCCTGCAGGGTGTAACCCTCGTCGAGGATGTCATCGACCAGCAGCACGCGGCGGCCGAACAGCGCCGTGGCCGGCTTGTGCTTCCACACCAGGTCGCCGCCGGTGGTCTCACCGCGGTAACGGGTGGCGTGCAGGTAATCGAACTGCACGTCCTGGCCACGCGCGCCCAGCTCCAGTGCCAGCTGGCCGGCGAACGGCAGCGCACCGTGCATGATCGACAGGAACAGCGGCACCTCGCCCTGGTAGTCGCGCGCAATGGCGTCGGCGATGCCGGCAATGGCCTTGTCGATGGTGGGGCGGTCGACCAGCAGGTCGGCTTGGGCCAGGGCCTGGGAAATGGTGAGGTTCGGCATCAGACGGTTCTTCCAAGGGTTTGCAGCAGACGGGATTGGGTGTCGCCATGGCGGGCATCGGCCAGCAGGCCATCCCAGCCAAGCGCGCCGCGGCCGAGCAGGCCCAGCAGCGCAGCGGTATTGAGGGAGCGTCCCTGCACCGCGTGCAGGGCTTCATCGACCAGCTCCGGGTGGCAGACCAGCACTACATCGCAGCCGGCATCCAGGTGTGCGTGCACGCGTGCCGGCACGCCACCGGCGCTGTGCGAGGCGGCCATGCCGATGTCATCGGAGAACACCACGCCGCGGAAGCCGAGCTCGCCACGCAGGATCTGCTGGATCCAGCGCGGCGAGTAACCAGCGGGTTCCGGTGCGACCTGCGGGTAGATCACGTGCGCCATCATCACCGCATCGGCGCCGGCGGCGATACCGGCCGTGAACGGGACCAGATCCTGTGCGCGCAGTTCATCCAGCGCACGCGGATCGATCGCGGTATCCACGTGGGTGTCTTCCAGCACGGTGCCATGGCCGGGGAAATGCTTGAGGGTGGCGGCCATGCCGACCGCATGCATGCCGCGTACGTAGGCGGCGGTGAACGCGGCCACGACCTGCGGGTCTTCACTGAAGGCACGATTGCCGATGGCGCGATTGCCACGGCCGAGGTCGACCACCGGGGCGAAGCTCAGGTCCACGCCGCTGGCACGGACCTCACTGGCCATCAGCCAGGCGTGCTGCTCGGCCAATGCCAGCGCAGCGTCGGGATCCCTGGCGTACTGGACACCGATGTCCTGCAGCGGCGGCAGTTCGCTGAAGCCCTCACGGAAGCGCTGCACGCGACCGCCTTCCTGGTCCACGCAGATCAACTGCGGGCGCGGTGCGGCAGCGCGGATCGCCGCGGACAGTTCGGTCACCTGCTGCCGCGAAGCGAAGTTGCGCTTGAACAGCACCACCCCGGCCACAGCATCGTGCTGCAGCCACTCACGTTCCTGGGCGGTCAGTTCAGTACCGGCAACGCCGATCAGCAGCATGGTCGATCTCCACAACGGGCGCCCGCATGGCGCAGTGCCGCATTGTCGCAGAACCGGCCAACAGGCGCAGTGGTCAAAAAGGGGGACGGAGGGGATCAAGGCGCAATCGACCCACTGGTGCCGGATGGGACTCACCCCCCTCCGTCCCCTTCTGCGGGTCGGTCAGACCTTGCAGCCGTCCGCGCCGCAGGCGTCGTCGCCGCCTTCCGGGGCACCCTCCGCGCCCTGCCCTGCCGCCTGCTCGGCGGCGATCTGGCGCAGCGCGTTGGCGAAGGCTTCCGGGGGCTGGGCTCCGGAAACCGCCCAGCGGCCATCGATGACGAAGGTGGGCACCGAGGAGATACCCAGTGCGTGGGCCTGCGCCAGACTCGCTTCCACTTCGGCCAGGCCACGATCGCCGGCCAGCATCTGCTGGATCTCGTCTGCGGCAAGGCCACCGGCGGCGCCGGCCTCGACCAGCACCGCCGGGTCGGCCAGATTCTGTCCATGCTCGAAATGGGCGCGGAACAGCGCCTCACCGACGGCCTCCTGCACGCCGTGCTGGCCAGCCAGCCACAACAGGCGATGCGCCGGCAGCGTGGTTACCCGCACCTGGCCCTGGCTGAAGTCCATCGGCAGGCCCTCGGCCCGCGCAGCGGTCTGGGTCTGGCCCAGAATCTGCTCGGTGCGCTCGGCACCGCCGAACTTGCGCACATAGGCCTCGCGCAGTGGCACCGGGGTGGCGTCCGCATCGGGGTCAAGCTGGAACGGCTGCCAGTGGATCTCGAGTTCGGGCGCATCGGCGCCCAGCAACTGCACACCCTGCTGGAAGCGATGCTTGCCGATCCAGCACCAGGGGCAGACCACGTCGGAGTAGATGTCGATTCTCATCCCCCCGACATGGGGGCCGACACCCTCGAAAAAAGGGGACGGAGGGTTTCACCACTGTGAATAGGGGCGGCTGGCCAGAGCGACGTTGTAATAGCGGGCGTCGTCGGTCACTTCGGCGCCGATCCAGTCCGGCAGGTCGATGACCTGGTCGGCGCTGTCCAGCTCGACTTCGGCGACCACCAGGCCGGCGTTGTCGCCGAGGAACTCGTCCACTTCCCAGGTCAGGCCGGCGTACTCGACCAGATGCCGGCGCTTGTCGATCAGGCCGCCGACGCACAGCGCCAGCAGGTCGCGCGCATCCTGCACCGGAATCGGGTAGTCGAACTCCTGCCGGGTATGGCCCAGGGTGCGCGACTTCAGGTTCAGCGCGGCCTTGTCGCCTTCAATGCGGACCCGCACCGAGGCGTTCTGGCTGCCGCGGTCGAGTGCGCCCAGATCGTTGATGTAGCCCTGCGCCATCGGGATGACCCGGTGCGCGGCAGTGCGCCACCCATCATGGGTGACGAGGAATTTGCGTTCGATTTCGATGCCCATGGGCACAGTATGCGGCTCACGCCAGACGCTGCCTATCGGCGCGGCGACGGGCAGGACTACACTGCGCGGCCCCCAACCATGGAATGGTCGCTCATGACGCTTTCCCATCGCCTTCGTCGCTGTCTTGCCCTGTCGGCGCTGCTGCCGTGCGCCGTTGCCAGCGCCGGATCGGCGACCGTACCTTCGCTGCAGCAGGCACAGGCTGCGATGGACCGGATGTTCGACCAGGCCGTTGCCGATCGCCCCGCCAGCGACAGCAGTCGCCTGGTTGCCGAGACGTTCCGGCCCCGTCTGCAGACCCTGGACAGCTGTGCCCCCGCCGAGGCCGGCGACGCCGTCGATTGCATCGCCACCGCCAGCGCAGGCATCAACTCGCGACCACAGCTGCTGCGGCTGGCGCTGGTGGATGGCGCGTGGACACTGCCTGACCAGCGCAATGTGCCCGTACCGGCACCGCCCCGCGAAAGAGTGCAGGTGCTGCTGCGGGAACGGATCGCCGGACAGGCGCAGCAGCAGGCCGACCCAGCCCTGCGCGCACGCTTCGAACAGGCTGCCGGCACCCTGCAGGTGCAGGACGTGAGGAACTGCGAGGTCGCCAGCGACAGGGCCGCCATCGAATGCACCGTGCGCGCAGGCGACGGCAGCGAGCACGGCGAGCAGTCCATGGCCTTCGTGCGCGTGGACGGCCAGTGGCAGAACGCACCGGCCGACTGACCGCATTGCCTGCCTGCAAGCGGCAAGGCAGGCGCCGGGCAGCCCCCGGCGCTGCAGGCATCAGCGCTTTTCGAACACCGCGATGCTTTCCACGTGCGCGGTATGCGGGAACATGTCCATCGCACCGGCGCTGACCAGGGTGAAGCCCTGTTCGTTGACCAGGTAGCCGGCATCGCGGGCCAGCGAGCCCGGATGGCAGCTGACATAGACGATGCGCTTGAACTGCTTCAACGGCAGCTGCTGCAGCACTTCGATGGCGCCCGAACGCGGCGGATCCAGCAGCAGCTTGTCAAAGCCCTGGCGCATCCATGCCGTGCTGCGCTGGTCCTGGGTGAGGTCGGCGCTGTAGAACTGCGCGTTGGCCAGCCCGTTGCGCTCGGCGTTCTCACGCGCACGCGCCACCAGCCCGGCATCACCTTCCACGCCCACCACTTCGCGCACCTTGCGCGCCAGCGGCAGGGTGAAGTTGCCCAGGCCACAGAACAGGTCCAGCACGCGCTCGTCGGCACCCGGTTCAAGCAGGTCCAGCGCGTGGGCGATCATCTTCTCGTTGAGCTTGGCATTGACCTGGATGAAATCCAGCGGACGGAACGCCAGTTCGACATCCCACGGCGCCAGCCGGAACGAAAGCGCCACGCCCTGCCCGTCCAGCGGCTGCACGGTATCCACGCCGCCCGACTGCAGGTAGATGACAAAACCGTGCTGTTGGCCAAAGGCCGCCCAGGCGGCGCGATCGGCATCACTCAGCGGCTGCAGGTGGCGCACGGTCAGCACCACGGCCTGGTCACCGGCGATGAACTCGATCTGCGGTATGTCGCGCTTGCCATCCAGGGATTCGATGAAGGTCGACAGCACCTCCACCTTGGTGCCGATTTCCGGGATCACGGTCAGGCACTGCTGCAGGTCCGCGACGAAGCGCGGGTCCTGCTCGCGGAAGCCGACCAGGGTCTTGTCCTTCTTCTCGACCCGGCGCACCGAGAACCGGCCCTTGCGGCGGTAGCCCCAGCTGTCACCTACCAGCGGCGGCAGCACGGTGCCCGGCTTCACATGGCCGATGCGCTCCAGGTTGTCCATCAGCACGCGCTGCTTGGCGACGATCTGCTGGTCTTCGTCCAGGTGCTGCAGCACGCAGCCGGCGCAGGTGCCGAAATGCGGGCACTTGGGGGTCACCCGCTGCGGCGAGGCCTGCAGCACTTCCACCGTGCGCGCCTCATCGAAGTGGCGGCTGCGGGCGGTCTGTTCGGCCATCACCACTTCGCCCGGCAGGGCGCCGCTGATGAAGGTGACCTTGCCGCCCTCGCCTTCACGGCGGGCAACACCGCGACCATCATGGCTGAGGTCGAGGATCTCGGTCTGGAAGGGAGTACGGTCGATGCGGGAGCGGGATCGGGCCACGTGGCAACAGGCTGCGGGCAAAAGTGGGGGCGTATTGTCGCAGATCCTGACCAGCAGGGCCGCTGGCCGCTTGCGCCCGCCGCCGCCGTGCTTGATGATTGACCCCAGCTGACATGGAGGCAGCCCTGATGCAGATGACCCCGCGGGCCAGTCGACCCCGCTTCCTGCTTGTCGAGGACGACATCATCAGCCGTGGTTTTTTCAAAGCGGCGTTGGAAACGTTACCAGCGGATGTGGATACCGCCGACTCACTGGCCAGCGCCCTGGCGCGCGCCGAGCCCGGTGCCCACGATCTGTGGCTGATCGACGTCAACCTGCCTGATGGCAACGGTGCCCAGCTGCTGCACCAGCTGCGCCGCTCGCACCCGGACACCCCGGCGCTGGCGCACACCGCCGACGGCGATGCTGCCATTCACGCCCGCCTGCGCGAGGCGGGTTTCAGCGACACCCTGGTCAAACCGCTGGGCCGCGACCAACTGCTGAAGGCGGTCCGTCGCGCGTTGGTCAACAGCCCCGCCGGTTCCACGGTGCCGCCGGCGGCGGTCGAGCTGGCCCTGGAGGACTGGGACGAAACCGCCGCCCTGGCCGCGCTCAATGGCCAACGCAACCACCTGATCGCCCTGCGCGAGCTGTTCCTGGCCGAACTGCCGGGCGTGCGCGATGCGGTCGAACAGGCCGTGGACCAGCATGACGAGCGCCAGCTGCGCAGCCAGCTGCACCGGTTGCAGGCCAGCTGCGGGTTCGTGGGTGCAGCGCGACTGGCACGTGCGGTACGGCAGCTGCATCACACGCCCGAATCGGGGCAGGCACAGGCGGGGTTCCGCGCGGCGGTGGCTGCCCTGCTGCACTGAGGGTTGGTCGGCAGGGCTGCGCCCTGCACCCGCCGAAGCTGACGTCAAATTCAACGTCAAAAGCGTGCATCCCGTGGGATGGCGGGGCGGTGTCGGAGTGCGGGGACGCCGTGAACCCGTCCATGGGGGCTTGGCAGCCGCATCCATGCGGCTGACACCCCGCACTCCGACACCGCCCCACCTCTGACAGATTTCCGCGATCTGGTAGATCCACGCCATGCGTGGATGAATCTCCATCGAAATCGAATATTTCGATATTGGATCGAAGAGCATCCACGCATGGCGTGGATCTACGTGTCGACCAAGGTCGACACCTACCAGAGCCGGAAGCCATTCCGACAGCTCGCGGACAATTGTCGAAGGCGGGGTGGGTCCGGTTGCGGGGGTGTCCGCGGCATGGATGCCGCGGCCAAGCCCCCATGGACGGGTTTACGGCGTCCCCCGCAATCGGACCCACCCCGCCTACCCACGGAATGCACGCTGTTGTTGTTGCTGTTGCTCTGGCTCGTGCCTTGGCCTCGGCAGGTGCAGGGCTGCAAGCCCTGCCGAACACCCCTCAACGCCGGGGTGTCAGCTGCTCCAGCATCTCCCACGACTTCAACCCGCGCGCGCCCAGGTGATGGGCCAGCACCCGCCGCATCGGCAGGCGCAGGCTGGCCAGATCGGCGGCTTCCGGTTCGTCGTCGGCTGCCAGGGCCAGCAGTGCCGAGCCGGTAGCCGCTGCGCGACGCTCGCCGCCACGCTCGCTGAGCAGGCGCTGCGGTCCTTCCTGCGGGTCCAGTTCATAGCGCGCCGCCGGGTCAATCGGCTGGCCATCGCTGGCGGTCTCCAGATCGAAACCCACGCCCAGCGCCGTCAGCAGCTCGCGTTCGAAACGGCGCAGGGTCCAGGCCAGTCCGGCCCCCACGGCCAGGCGCGCACGCGCCTCACCAAAGGCCAGGTACAACTCCGGCAGCGGGTCCTGGCGCGGTGCCAGGCGCAGGGTCAACTCGCTGAGATAGAACCCGGCCAGCATGGCCTGGCCGAGCAGGCGCGGCGCCACATCCAGCGCTTCAGCACCGCGCAGCTGGGCCAGTTCGCCACGCTGCAGCGCGCTGAAGCGGATCCACTGCAGTGGCTGAAGGGCCGCTCGCAGCACCTGGCCCTTGGCCGTGGAAACACCACGCGCGAGCAGGCCGATCCGGCCGTGCTCGGCGCTCAATACCTCGACCAGCAGGCTGGTCTCGCGATAGGCCCGCGCATGCAGCACGAAGCCGGTGTCGTCCTCGATCAGCATCGAAGCGACCGTCGCGGCTTATTCGTAGCCGAAGGCCTTCAGCGCGGCCTCGTCATCGGACCAGCCCTCACGCACGCGCACCCAGGTTTCCAGGAACACCTTGGCACCGAACAGACGCTCCATCTGCAGGCGGGACTTGGCCCCGATCTCCTTCAGGCGGGTGCCGCCCTTGCCGATCACGATCGCCTTCTGGCCTTCGCGCTCGACCCAGATCACCGCACCGATGCGCAGCAGGTTGCCGTCCTCGGTGAAGCGCTCGATCTCCACCGTGGTGGCGTACGGCAGCTCTTCGCCCAACTGGCGCATCAGCTGTTCACGCACCAGTTCGCCGGCCAGGAAGCGCTGGCTGCGGTCGGTGATCTCGTCTTCGCCGAACATCGGCGGGGCTTCCGGCAACAGCGCCAGCACGTCACGGACCAGGGCTTCCAGGCCGTTGCGCTTCTGCGCCGAAATCGGATGCACCGACGAGAAATCACGGCCGGCGGTCACTTCCTGCAGGAACGGCAGAAGTGCGCCCTTGTCCTTCATGCGGTCGATCTTGTTGACCACCAGCACCACCGGGATACCGGCGTCGCGCAGCACGTTGAAGGCCAGGCTGTCCTCTTCGTCCCAGCGACCGGCTTCGATCACCAGCAGGCCGGCGTCGACGCCTTCCAGCGAGCCGCGGGCAGCGCGGTTCATGACCCGGTTCATCGCCCGCTTCTGCACCTTGTGCAGGCCGGGCGTGTCGACCAGCACCAGCTGCCCTTCCGGGTAGGTGGCGATGCCCAGCAGGCGGTGACGGGTGGTCTGCGGCCGGTTGGACACGATGCTGACCTTGGCCCCGACCAAGGCATTGGTCAGGGTCGATTTGCCCACGTTGGGGCGGCCGATGACGGCCACGCTGCCGCAATGATGGGGAGTTTGTTCGCTCACTTGGAATCCAGTTGTTCAAGGACGGCCGCAGCCGCTTGTTGTTCGGCAATCCGCCGCGAGGAGCCTTCGCCCTCGGTGCTGGCGGCGGGGTCGGCTACGTTGCAGCGTACCCGGAAGTGTTTGGCGTGGTCGTCACCGGATTCTGACACCAGTTCGTACTGTGGCAACGCCTTCTGTCGGCCCTGCAGCCATTCCTGCAGGCGGGTCTTGGGGTCCTTCTCCGGTCGCCCGGTGGCCGGCAGCGCCTCCATCGAGGCGGCAAACCAGGGCAGGACCATCGCCCGGCAGGCTTCAAAACCCGCGTCCAGGTAGATCGCAGCAACCACGGCCTCGAATGCATCGGCCAGGGTCGAGTCGCGGCGATGGCCGCCGGACTTCATTTCGCCGGGGCCCATCGTCAGCCGGTCACCCAGCTGCAGGGTCCGCGCGATCACCGCCAGCGCACCCTCGCGGACCAGCTCGGCGCGGGCGCGGGTCATCGCGCCTTCGTCCGCCTTGGGCCAGCGCAGGTACAACGCCTCGGCGACCATCATGTTGACGATGCTGTCGCCAAGGAACTCCAGCCGCTCGTTATGCGGCGCGCCGGCACTGCGATGGGTCAGCGCCTGCTTGAGCAGGTCTGGGTCGCGGAAGGCGTGACCGATCAGGTCTTCACGTTGGAAAGATTTATTCGGCACCGCTACGGGTCAGGTCCTGGGAAGAATCGAATTTGCCAACCACATCCAGGTTGCCGACCAGTTGGCGGCGCACTTCGTAGTTGACCTTGAGGGTCCAGCCATTGTCGCGACGGTCGAACTTGACGTTGGCCGGCTTCACGTTGTCCGAGTAGTTGATGTACAGCCGCTTGAAGAACAGTTCCTGGATGTTGGCCGGCGCCATGCTGCCGATGCCCGGTTCCTTGGCCAGGCTCTTCATCGCCGAGCGCACCGCGTAATACTCCTGGTACATCGGGAACAGCTTCATGCCGATGTAGAGGAAGAAGCCAACCACGATCAGGACCGTCAGGAACGAGGTCAGGGTCATGCCGCGCTGCGTGTTCATCGTCTTCATTGCGTTCTCCCCAGATACGCGAGTGGATGTGAAGTCAGTTGATGCTCGAGCCGATCCGCGACGGTTCGAAGCCGTCCTTGCAGAACCAGCCCTGGCAGTTCAGCCAGATCAGGAATGCCTTGCCGCGCAGGTTCTCTTCCGGCAGCAGGCCCCAGAAACGGCCGTCGTCGCTGTTGTCGCGATTGTCGCCCATCACCAGGTACTTGCCGGCCGGCACGGTCCACTGGCCCTGGCCACGCGGATAATCGGTCTCCAGCACGGTGTGGGTACGGCCCGGCAGGTGCTCGACCAGCAGGTTGGCGCCCTCGCCCTGACCCTTGTGGCCAGCGTAGATGCCCTTGTTGTCGTACTTCAGCGGTTCGCCGTTGAGGATCACCCCGTCGCCTTCGAACACGACGGTGTCGCCCGGCACGCCGATCACGCGCTTGATGAAGTTCTCGCCCTTGGCCGGGTCGTTGTCGCCATGGCCGGGGAAGTGGAAGACCACCACGTCACCACGGGCCGGATCGCCGACCGGCACGAAGCGGGTGTTGGTGATCGGCAGGCGCAGGCCATAGGAGAACTTGTTGACCAGGATGAAATCGCCGATCAGCAGGTTCGGCATCATCGAGCTGGACGGGATCTTGTACGGCTCGGCGATGAAGCTGCGCACGATCAGCACGATCGCCAGCACCGGGAAGAACGCACGCGAGTAGTCCACCAGCACCGGCTCGGTGTCGAGCAGGCCGGCGCGCTGGGCGCGACGCTTGGCCAGGTACAGCTTGTCGGCCAGCAGGATCAGGCCGGAGGCCAGGGTCAGCACGACCAGGAGGATCTCAAACAGTTTCATTCAGGGTCCTTTGCAACGTCACCGGACGATCGGCCCGAAGGCCGGTTTCGGGGCTTATTTGTTGTCCATCTGCAGCACGGCCAGGAAGGCTTCCTGCGGAATTTCCACGCGGCCGACCTGCTTCATGCGCTTCTTGCCTTCCTTCTGCTTTTCCAGAAGCTTCTTCTTGCGCGAAACGTCGCCACCATAGCACTTGGCCAGAACGTTCTTGCGCATGGCCTTGACCGTGGTGCGCGAGATGATCTGCGAGCCGACGGCGGCCTGGATGGCCACGTCGAACTGCTGGCGCGGGATCAGGTCCTTCATCTTTTCGCACAGCTCGCGACCACGACGATCGGCATGGCTGCGATGCACGATCAGCGACAGCGCATCGACCTTGTCGCCGTTGATCAGCACGTCCACGCGCACGAACGGACCGGCATCGAAGCGCACGAAGTGGTAGTCCAGCGAGGCATAGCCACGGCTGACCGACTTCAGCTTGTCGAAGAAGTCCAGCACCACTTCGGCCATCGGCAGCTCGTAGCTGATCTGCACCTGGCTGCCCAGGTAGTTGATGCCGATCTGACTGCCGCGCTTTTCTTCGCACAGCTTGATGATGTTGCCGATGTACTCCTCGGGAGTGAGCACGTTGGCGCGGATGATCGGCTCGCGGATCTCCTGCACATGGTTCACCGGCGGCAGCTTGGCCGGGTTGTCCATGTTGATGATCGTGCCATCGGTCTTCAGGACTTCATACACCACCGTCGGCGCGGTGCTGATCAGGTCCAGGTTGTATTCGCGCTCCAGGCGCTCCTGCACGATTTCCATGTGCAGCATGCCGAGGAAGCCGCAACGGAAACCGAAGCCCATCGCTTCGGAGCTTTCCGGCTCGAAGCGCAGCGCGGCATCGTTCAGGCGCAGCTTGTCCAGCGCTTCGCGCAGGTCCGGGTAGTCCTCGGCATCGACCGGGAACAGGCCGGCGAACACGCGCGGCTGCATTTCCTGGAAGCCGGGCAGCGGCTTCGGCGCCGGGTCGGCAGCGAGGGTCAGGGTGTCGCCGACGGGAGCGCCGTGCACGTCCTTGATGCTGGCGGTGACCCAGCCCACTTCGCCCGCGCGCAGTGCCGGCAGCACCTTGCGCTTCGGGGTGAACACACCAACGTTGTCGACCTGGTGGTTGCGGCCGGTGGACATCACCTGCAGCTTGTCACCGGCCTTGATCTCGCCCTGCATCACGCGCACCAGCGAGACCACGCCCAGGTAGTTGTCGAACCACGAGTCGATGATCAGCGCCTGCAGCTTGTCGGTATCGCGCGGCACCGGCGGCGGAATGCGATGCACGATCGCTTCCAGCACGTCGACCACGTTCAGGCCGGTCTTGGCGCTGACCGGCACGGCGTCGCTGGCATCGATGCCGATCACGGCCTCGATCTCGGCCTTGGCGCGCTCGATATCGGCGGTGGGCAGGTCGATCTTGTTGATCACCGGCACCACTTCCAGCCCCTGCTCCACGGCGGTGTAGCAGTTGGCCACCGACTGCGCTTCCACGCCCTGGGCCGCATCGACCACCAGCAGCGCGCCCTCGCAGGCGGCCAGCGAGCGGCTGACTTCATAGGAGAAGTCGACGTGGCCGGGGGTGTCGATGAAGTTCAGGTGGTAGGTCTGGCCGTCCTTCGCCACGTACGGCAGCGACACCGACTGCGCCTTGATGGTGATGCCACGTTCGCGCTCGATCGGGTTGGAGTCGAGCACCTGCGCTTCCATCTCGCGGGCCTGGAGGCCGCCACAGAGCTGGATGATGCGGTCGGCCAGCGTGGACTTGCCGTGGTCGACGTGGGCGATGATGGAGAAGTTGCGGATGTTCCGCATCGAATCAGAGGACATAGAGAGGTGGCGGCGGCGCGCGGCGTCGTCAGGGTAACGGTCGATTATCGCATGCCCGGAGGGCCACCGCGTGGTTGGCCTGCCGACACGGCCCCGGAATGGCCGAAGCCCCGCCAGGGCGGGGCTTCGGGGACACCACGAGGGCCGCCGTGAAGGCGGCCATCGGTTGTTACGGGCCGGCCTTGACCGCGACGAAGGCGCTGTTGCCGCTGCCGGTACGGACCAGCAGCATGACCACATCGCCCTTCTTGTAGCCGGACAGCGCGCGGTTCAGGGCTTCAACGCTGCCGACCGGGGTACTGGCCACCTGCAGGATCACCATGCCCCCGGACAGGCCGGCATCACGGGCGCCCTCGCCCTTCACGGCGGTGATGCGGACACCTTCGCCCGCCTCCAGGCCCAGCTGCTTGCGCTGCGGCGCAGTCAAGTCGGCAACGTCCAACCCCAGCAGGGCATTGGCGCCGGCCTGCGGAGCCGCCGTGTCATTGCCTGCGGACGGGCTGCGGGCATTGCCCTGCGCGTCCTCGGCCAGAGCGGTCAGGGTCGCGCTCAGGTCACGCGGCTTGCCATCGCGGATCACGCCCAGGGTGACGCGGCTGCCCGGTGCCATCGCACCGATCAGCGGCGGCAGATCGGACCAGCTGTTGACCGGCGCACCGTTCACCGTGCGGATCACGTCACCGATCTTGACCCCGGCCTTGGCCGCAGCGCTGTCCGGCACGATCTGGTTGACCAGCGCGCCGCGGCTGTCGGGCAGGCCCAGGCCTTGCGCCTTCAATGAATCAATCGGCTCGACCACCGCACCCAGCTGGCCACGGGTGACCTTGCCGCTCTTCTTGATCTGCTCGACCGCGTTCATCGCCAGGTCGATCGGGATCGCGAAGCTGATGCCCATGTAGCCGCCGGAGGCCGAGAAGATCTGCGAGTTGATGCCGACCACTTCACCACGGGTGTTGAGCAGCGGGCCGCCGGAATTGCCCTGGTTGATCGCCACGTCGGTCTGGATGAACGGCACATAGCGCTGGTCTGGGCCACCGGTGTTGCGCCCAAGCGCACTGACCACGCCGGCGGTAACCGAGTGGTCGAGGCCGAACGGCGAGCCGATCGCAACAACCCACTGACCGGGCTTGAGGGTATTGGAATCACCCACGCGCACGGTCGGCAGGTTCTTGCCGTCGATCTTGAGAAGGGCCACGTCGTACTGCTGGTCGCTACCCACCACCTTCGCGGTGAACTCGCGGCTGTCGCCGAGCTTTACCTTCACTTCGCTGGCGTCGGCGACCACGTGGTAATTGGTCAGCACGTAGCCGTCAGGCGAAATGATGAAGCCCGAGCCCATGCCGCGACCCTTGATGCTGGGTCCGCCGTCCTGGCCGCCGGGGCCCTGCCCCGGCATCGGGAAATCGGGGCCGAAGAAGCGGCGGAAGAACTCGGGCATCTCGTCATCACCCGGGACCATGCCGCCGCGTGCCTGACGGTTGCTGCGGACAATGGTGGTGTCGACGTTGACCACGCCGGGGCCAACCTGTTCCACCAGATTGGTGAAGTCAGGCAGACCGCTGACCAGCGGTTGCGCCGGTGCGCGCGGCGCCGCAGCAGCGGCGGTGGCCTGCGGCGGGGCGGTCGTCGGCGCCGCCGGTTGGGCGCAGGCCACCAGCGGCAGGGTCAGGGCGAACAGGCCAATGGCCTGTGTGCGGAGTCGGGGAGTCATCGGACGGCAACCTCCGGGTCGGATGGAAAGGGAAAGAAGCGCCCCGCTGGCGGCGGGGCGTGTGACGTTACCCGGCTCAGTCGCGCGGGCGCTGCGGCGCCGGCAGGTCGTCCTGCAGGCGTGGCTCGAACGGATAGAACGCAGCGCCACCGGCATGGGCCGGGAAACTGGCATTGAGGGCACCACCGGCGGCGGGCGCCAGGCTGGAGCGCGGCCACGGCCGTGCCTGCAGATTGCCGACCTCGCCAAAGGGCAGATTGCGCGCGCTACCGGCGGGCATGGTCGGGGTCAGCGGCGCCTGGCTGGCAACCGCGCGCAGCGGTGCGTCATCGCGCTGGGCCACGCGTGCGGCCTGCTGGCTGCGGGTGGCGCTGGCGCGGCGCACATCCTGGCGACGGCTGGCGGCGGCCATGGCCACCGCCGGCACGCTGGCCACGGCCATCGCAGCAGTGTCCACCGACGCCTCGGTGACGGCAGCCGGTTGCTCCGATGCCGGCGGCAACTGCGCCTGGCTGGCGATCACCTGCGGTGCGGAGACATCCACCGGCGGCGCCTCCTGCAGTTTTTCGCGGCCGACGAACAGCGCTACGGCGGCAACCGAAGCGGCCAGCGCACCGCCGCCCCATGCACGCCAACCACTACGGCGGGCCTGACGCTTCGGCTCGGCCAGCGGTGCGGGCTCGGCGGCGATGGCGGCAGCCACGGCGGCGCTGAAACCGGCCGGTGCCAGCAGCGACGCCTGGCCGCGCATGACATCACCCAGCAGCTGCCAGCGTTCCTGGCAGCCAGCCAGTTCCGGATCGTGTTCCATGCGGCGCACCAGGAAGCGCGCCTCGTCTGCCCCCAGCTCGCCGTCGACCAGCGCCGACAACTGCTGGCGATGGCGTTCGTCCAGGCGTTGCCCGGCGGGAGACTGGTGGTTGTGCGATTCGTTGTTCGGAATGCGGGTCATATACGGCTCTTCTCGCGGGTGGCACTGCCGATGTCCAGCAGCGGCCGGAGTTCGGTGTCGATCGCCTCGCGCGCCCGGAAGATCCGTGAACGCACGGTGCCGATCGGGCACCCCATCTTCTGCGCGATTTCCTCGTAGCTCAGGCCTTCCACCTCGCGCAGGGTGATCGCCGACCGGAGTTCTTCCGGCAGCGCGTTGACGGCCTTCATCACCGTCTGTTCCAGTTCCTGGCGCATCAACTCGCGCTCGGGCGTATCGGTGTCGCGCAGGCGCGTGCCGCTGTCGAACTGCTCGGCGTCGCCGATGTCGATGTCATCGGTCGGCGGGCGGCGATTGTGCGAAGCCAGGTGGTTTTTGGCGGTGTTCACGGCGATCCGATGCAACCAGGTTGAGAACTGGGCGTCGCCGCGGAAGCTTCCAATCGCACGGTACGCACGGATGAAAGTGTCCTGGGCCACGTCCTGACATTCACTCCAGTCGGCGATGTAGCGACCGACCAGGGCCACGACCCGATGCTGGTACTTGCGCACCAGGACATCGAAGGCGGCACTCTCGCCGTGCTGCACGCGCCGGACCAGTTCCAGATCCAGCTCCTGAGGTGTATCAACATCGGCCATGAGGGGCCGCACTCCTGTCAGCCCAACCGACGTCGGGCAATGAGACTGCCAATCCCGGGAAAAGTTCAGTCGCCGATCACCTGGCGCCGCACCAGCTTTTAACCACCGTTCCGTTAACGTTCCGGTCCAAGGCCTGCGATCCGGGGCGCCACACCCCTGCTATTGGGATTTGACGCGGGGGAAACAACCTCTGGATCATAGCCCCCTTCTCCATACACAACCGGATGGAACGTCCATGCTCTCAAGCTTCGATGGTCTCCGCTTCAGCCACTGGCACCCCGAGATCCGCGACGATGGCGTGGTGGTCCTCTCCCTGGATCGTCAGGACAGCAGTGTCAACGCAATGTCGCAGGATGTGCTGCTGGAGCTGGGCGACCTGCTGGAGCGCATCGCCATGGACCCACCGAAGGGCGTGGTGATCCAGTCCCTCAAGAAGGCAGGCTTCATCGCCGGTGCCGACCTGAAGGAGTTCCAGGAGTTCGATCGCCGCGGCACCGTCAACGACGCCATCCGCCGCGGCCAGTCGACCTACCAGAAGCTGGCAGAACTGCCCTGCCCGACCGTGGCCGCCATCCATGGCCATTGCCTGGGCGGCGGTACCGAGCTGGCCCTGGCCTGCCGTTATCGCGTTGCATCCAATGACAGTTCCACCCGCATCGGCCTGCCGGAAACCCAACTGGGCATCTTCCCGGGCTGGGGTGGCAGCGCGCGCCTGCCGCAGCTGGTCGGCGCACCGGCGGCGATGGACATGATGCTGACCGGACGCACGCTGTCGGCCTCGGCCGCACGCGGCATCGGGCTGGTCGACAAGGTGGTGGCACCGGCCGTCGTGCTCGATACCGCCGTGGCGCTGGCACTGTCCGGCACCACCCGCCCGTTCAAGCAGCGTGCGCTGGCCTGGGCGACCAATACCTGGCCGGCACGCCAGCTGCTGGCCCCGCAGATGGTCAAGCAGGTCGCACGCAAGGCGAAGAAGGACCAGTACCCGGCGCCGTATGCGTTGATCAGCACCTGGCAGCGCAGCGGCGGCAAGCCGGTGCAGGCACGCCTGGATGCCGAACGACGCGCCGTAGTGAAGCTGGCCAGCACGCCGACCGCGCGCAACCTGATCCGCATCTTCTTCCTCACCGAACGCCTGAAGGGCCTGGGCGGTGGCGATTCCGGCATCCGCCACGTGCACGTGGTCGGTGCTGGCGTGATGGGCGGTGACATTGCTGCGTGGGCCGCCTACAAGGGTTTTGAAGTGACCCTGCAGGACCGCGAGCAGCGCTTCATCGACCCGGCCATGGAACGTGCGCAGGCACTGTTCGCCAAGAAGGTGCGTGACGAGAGCAAGCGCCCGGCCGTCGCCGCGCGCCTGCGTGCGGACCTGGAAGGCAATGGCGTGGCGCAGGCCGATCTGGTCATCGAAGCGATCATCGAGAACCCGGAAGCCAAGCGTGCGCTGTACCAGACGCTGGAGCCGAAGATGAAGCTCGACGCGTTGCTGACCACCAACACCTCGTCGATTCCGCTGGTGGAGCTGCGCGATCACATCCAGCGCCCGGCGCAGTTCGCCGGCCTGCATTACTTCAACCCGGTGGCCCAGATGCCGCTGGTGGAGATCATCCATCACGACGGCATGGCGGCCGAAACCGAACGTCGCCTGGCAGCCTTCTGCAAGGCGCTGGGCAAGTTCCCGGTGCCGGTGGCCGGCACGCCCGGTTTCCTGGTCAACCGCGTGCTGTTCCCGTACATGCTGGAAGCGGCCACCGCATACGCTGAAGGCATTCCGGGCGCGGTGATCGACAAGGCGGCGGTGAAGTTCGGCATGCCGATGGGCCCGATCGAACTGATCGACACCGTAGGCCTGGACGTGGCCGCTGGCGTGGGCAAGGAACTGGCCCCGTTCCTGGGCCTGCAGATTCCGGCGGCGCTGCAGACGGTGGAACCGGACAAGCGCGGCAAGAAGGATGGCCAGGGCATCTACACCTGGGAGAACGGCCGGGCCAAGAAGCCGGACGTGGCGCGCGACTATCAGGCGCCTGCCGATCTGGAAGATCGCCTGATCCTGCCGTTGTTGAACGAGGCGGTGGCGTGCCTGCACGAAGGCGTGGTGGCCGACGCGGACCTGCTGGATGCGGGCGTGATCTTCGGTACCGGCTTCGCACCGTTCCGCGGCGGTCCGATCCAGCACATCCGTGCGGTGGGTGCCGATGCCATCGTGGAGCGCCTGAAGGCGCTGCAGCAGCGTCACGGTGATCGCTTCGCACCGCGCCCGGGCTGGGACAACCCGGTACTGCGCGAACCGGTGGTTTGATGTGATCAGCCGGGCCTGCGGCCCGGCACCCGCGTAGGCAACAGCAACAGCAACAGCCGAAGCCAGAGTCAGAGCCGGAGCAACAGCCGGCTCTGGCTTTTCTGTTTGGTGGGCGGGGCGGTGTGGGTTGGCAGGACACGCCGTAAACCCATCCATGGGGGCTCGATGGCGCCATCCATGGCGCCAACGGTCCTGCCAACCCACACCGCCCCACCCCTGACAGTTTCCCGGTGACGGTCGGTGACCTTCGGGAGCTGGTAGGTGTCGACCTTGGTCGACACGCTTGGTCCACGCCATGCGTGGATGCGAGCGAAGCGACCGGCGTTTGGGTTTGATTTTGATTTTCTTTTTTCTTCTCCGTGGCTGGACAGCACACGGAAACCGTCAGAGGCCGGGCGGGTGGGTGGCGCAGGACCGTTGGCGCCATGGATGGCGCCATCGAGCCCCCATGGACGGGTTTACGGCGTGTCCTGCGCCACCCACCCGCCCGGCCAAGCGCGGCTTCTGCTTTTGCCTTCAGCGACCAACCCACAGCCACGAGGGGCTGCGCCGTTGGCTGGAACAACCTGTTACCCGGACGGGGAATGTCACCGCCACCACCACATGCGATGCTGACCGCCTTGATCCCTGCCAGCGAGAACGCCCGCATGACCACCATCATCGCCCCGCGCGTGCACGACATCGGCGGCCTGGAAGTGCGCCGCGCCGTGCCCACCCTGCAGGCCCGCAGCATCGGTTCGTTCGTGTTCGTCGACCAGATGGGCCCGGCACTCATGCACCCCGGTACCGCCATCGACGTGCGCCCGCACCCGCATATCGGCCTGGCCACCGTCACCTACCTCTGGTCCGGTGCCATCGGCCACCGCGATACGCTGGGCTCGGACCAGGTGATCCGTCCCGGCGACGTCAACTGGATGACCGCCGGCCGCGGCATCGCCCATTCCGAGCGCACGCCGCAACCGGACCGCGACCATGACAACCCGATCCACGGCATGCAGACCTGGGTTGCGTTGCCGAAGTCGCATGAGGAAATCGAACCGGCCTTCTACCACCATGCCGCCGCCACCCTGCCCGAGCAGCGCCGCAACGGCGCCTGGCTGCGCGTCATTGCCGGACGCGCCTATGGCGAGGAGTCGCCGGTCAAGGTGTTCGCCGACACGCTCAACGTGGCGATCGACCTGGACCCGGATGCAGAGATCGACATCGATGATGGCCACCGCGAACGTGCGCTGTACATCCTCGAAGGCGAAGCGCAGCTGGATGGTGTGGACATTCCCGCCCAGCACCTGGTGCTTCCCGAAGCCGGTGCGCGCGGCCGCCTGCGGGCGAAGACGCCGGTGAAGGCGATGCTGTTCGGCGGCGAACCGCTGGATGGCCCGCGCCATCTGTGGTGGAACTTCGTTTCCAGCTCGAAGGAACGTATCGAGCAGGCCAAGCACGACTGGGAAGCCGGACGTTTCGGCACCATTCCCGGCGACGACAAGGAATTCATTCCCCTGCCCCAGTACTGAGCATCGCGTGTTGCACACATCCGAAGGTGTATCCCTGCACCCGGCGTTGACGCTACAGTCACCCGCTGATCACTGAAATGTGACATAAATCACACTTTAGACCGTCAAAGGAGTGCAACACATGAGCATGGGTAAACGCTTGTCCGCCGAGTTCCTCGGCACGTTCTGGCTGGTCCTGGGTGGCTGTGGCAGTGCGGTGCTGGCCGCCAAGTTCGGTGGCGACGGCAATCCGCTGGGTATCGGTTTCCTCGGCGTGGCCCTGGCCTTCGGCCTGACCGTGGTGACCGGCGCCTACGCGTTCGGCCATATCTCCGGTGCGCACTTCAATCCAGCGGTCAGCGTGGGCCTGTGGGCCGGTGGCCGCTTCCCGACCCGGGATCTGGTGCCCTACATCATCGCGCAGGTGGCCGGCGGCCTGCTGGCCGGCTTCATCCTGCTGCAGATCGCCTCCGGTGCCAGCGGCTTCGCCATTGATGGCAGCCAGGCCGGCGCGTTCGCCAGCAACGGCTATGGTGCGCTGTCACCCGGTGGCTACAGCGTGGCGGCCGCGTTCCTGTGCGAAGTGGTGCTCACGGCGGTGTTCCTGATCGTGATCATGGGCGCGACCCATGGCAAGGCGCCGGCGGGCTTCGCGCCGCTGGCCATCGGCCTGGCCCTGACCCTGATCCACCTGATCAGCATTCCGGTGACCAATACGTCGGTGAACCCGGCCCGCTCCACGGCGGTGGCCTTCTTCGCCGGCAGTGGCGCAACCGGCCAGCTGTGGCTGTTCTGGGTCGCCCCGCTGCTGGGCGGTGCGATCGGCGGCATCATCTACAAGTGGATCGGCAACGACCGCTGAGCCATGACCGTGCCATTGCGGCCGACCCTCGGCCGCAATGGTTACGGATGTAACCGCGATTTGTGCGATCGCTCACGTTCCGTTAAGGTCTGGTCATCCGCCCGTGCTTTCGCCGGGCAGGACGGCATCCGGGGATGGGATGCCTCGACCGCCGGTGTCACCGGCGGTGCCAACGACACGCCACCTTGGGGGATGCATGAAGTTCGCGCCTGTTGTTCTGTCGAGCCTGTTGTTCGTTGCGGCGTCTGCCTGCGCGCAGGCCCCGGTCGACTGTCCTTCGTTGCCCGCCAGCAGCGGCCTGCAATGGCAGCAGCAGGCACAGTCCGGCTTCCTGGTCTGCCGCGCGGCCACCAGTGACGGGCGCGAAGTACTGAGCCTGATGCTCAGCCAGCGCGATCCGGGCATTCCACTGACCCGCTCGCTGCGCCAGGAAAAAGGCAGCTTTGCCGGTGAATCGATGTACTGGTACCAGCCGGACCTGGGCGGCCAGCAGCCGCCGGGCTATGCCGAGCGCCGCATCAGCGTGGTCAAGCTGGACAAGGGCCGCTACGCGCAGATCGCGCTGTATCCCGACAGTTCCCAGGAACTGGGCACGCTGCAGCAGCTTGCGCAGGGCATGAACCTGACGCCCTCTGCCGTGGCCGACGGCCGCTGAGGCGCTGCGGGGATGACTGCCTGGCAGCATTCCCGCACTTCCACCCGATCCATCGGTAGCGCCGGGCCATGCCCGGCGGCTTTCTGTCGTGTCGGCTCTTCTGGACATCCGCCGGGCATGGCCCGGCGCTACCAATGTGCTGTGGGCATGGCCCGGCGCTACCGATGCGCTGTGGGCGTGGCCCGGTGCTACCAATGTGCTGTGGGCATGGCCCGCAGCGCGACCTCAGAACCTGCCTTCCTGGAAATCGACGAAGGCCTGCATCAATTCCTCGCGGGTGTTCATCACGAACGGGCCATGGCGCATCACCGGCTCGCGCAGCGGACGACCCGCCACCAGGATCAACCGCGCACCGTCGCTGCCTGCCGACAGATGCAGCTGCTCGCCGCCGCCCAGCACCGCCAGTTCCTGCCGCGCCACGTCGCGCGCCGCATCCTGCTCGCCCACCGTCAACCCGCCTTCGAACACATAGACGAACGCGTTGTGGCCTTCGGGCAGGGAGTAGGTCCAGGCACGATCGGCCTCCAGTGCAATGTCCAGATACAGCGGATCGGTGGCTGGCTGCGCGATCGGCCCCACCGTGCCCTCGACCGTGCCGGCGATCACCTTGACCTGCACGCCTTCGGCCGGCTGCACCACCGGGATCTTCCCGGGAGCGAATTCCTGGTACTTCGGCGCGGTCATCTTGTCGCGCGCCGGCAGGTTCACCCACAGCTGGAAGCCGCGCATCTGCCCGCTTTCCTGCTCGGGCATCTCCGAATGCACCAGGCCACGGCCGGCCGTCATCCACTGCACGCTGCCGGGGGTCAGCAGGCCCTCGTTGCCGTGATTGTCGCGATGCCGCATGCGGCCATCGAGCATGTAGGTGACGGTCTCGAAACCACGATGCGGATGCTCGGGGAAACCGGCGATGTAGTCCTCGGCGCGATCGGTGCCGAATTCGTCGAGCAGCAGGAACGGATCGAGGTCGGGCAGCGAGGGGCCGCCGATGACCCGGGTCAGGCGAACACCGGCACCGTCGGAGGTGGGCATGCCACGGATGGTACGCAGGACGCGGACCGGCTCGGGAAGGCTCATGGTGACTCCTGTTGGATGGATGCCGGTAAAAATGGACGCTGCAGCGCGCAACGCCAATGGATGCCGTCGCAACCGATTGTTCCATCCCTGGTGTTCGCCGCACGTCATGTCCGCACGCCGGCACCGCCTGCGTTGTCGGCTGCGAAGGAACATCGCCACCTGCCACACCCATGTACGACCAAAGTACTACCGCCGAATGGTCCCGTGCACATTGACCCTGCCAGGGGCACGCGGGACTCTTTGCCTGTCTTTCCGGGAGAGAGCACCTCATGAAAGGTTTTTCCAAAATAGGCTGGGCGGCCCTCGCCCTGCTCGGCGCGTTCTGCCTGGGCACGGTGGCGCTGCGGCGCGGTGAGCACATCAACGCGTTGTGGATCGTGGTCGCGGCGGTATCGCTGTACCTGGTTGCCTACCGCTTCTACAGCCTGTTCATCGCCGACAAGGTGATGCAGCTCGATCCGACCCGGGCCACCCCGGCGGTGATCAACAACGATGGCCTGGACTACGTACCGACCAACAAGCACGTGCTGTTCGGCCACCACTTCGCCGCCATTGCCGGTGCCGGCCCGCTGGTCGGCCCGGTGCTGGCCGCGCAGATGGGCTACCTGCCCGGCCTGCTGTGGCTGGTGGTCGGCGTGGTGCTGGCCGGTGCGGTGCAGGACTTCATGGTCCTGTTCCTGTCCAGCCGCCGCAACGGCCGCTCACTGGGTGACCTGGTGCGCGAGGAAATGGGCCAGGTGCCCGGCACCATCGCGTTGTTCGGTGCCTTCCTGATCATGATCATCATCCTGGCCGTGCTGGCGATGGTGGTGGTCAAGGCGCTGGCGGAAAGCCCGTGGGGCATGTTCACGGTGATCGCGACGATGCCCATCGCGATCCTGATGGGCGTCTACATGCGCTACATCCGGCCGGGCAAGATCGGTGAGATCTCGGTGGTGGGCCTGGTGCTGCTGCTCGCCGCGATCTGGTTCGGTGGCAAGGTGGCGGCAGACCCGACCTGGGGCCCGGCGTTCACCTTCACCGGCACCCAGATCACCTGGATGCTGATCGGCTACGGTTTCGTCGCCTCGGTGCTGCCGGTCTGGCTGCTGCTGGCACCGCGCGACTACCTGTCGACCTTCCTGAAGATCGGCACGATCATCGCGCTGGCCATCGGCATCCTGGTGGTGATGCCGGAACTGAAGATGCCGGCGCTGACCCAGTTCGCGGCCAGCGGCGACGGCCCGGTGTGGAAAGGCGGCATGTTCCCGTTCCTGTTCATCACCATCGCCTGCGGCGCGGTGTCGGGTTTCCATGCACTGATCTCCTCGGGCACTACGCCCAAGCTGCTGGCCAATGAAGCGCACATGCGCTACATCGGCTACGGCGGCATGCTGATGGAATCGTTCGTGGCCGTGATGGCGCTGGTGGCGGCCTCGATCATCGATCCGGGCATCTACTTCGCGATGAACAGCCCGGCGGCAGTGATCGGTGCCGATGCAGCGTCGGCCGCGCACTACATCACCAATACCTGGGGCTTCACCATCACCCCCGAACAGCTGACGGCCACGGCGGCAGCGATCGGTGAACCGACCATCCTGCATCGTGCCGGTGGTGCCCCCACCCTGGCGGTGGGCATCGCGCAGATCCTGCATGAGGCGATCCCCAGCAGCAGCGACGCGATGATGGCGTTCTGGTACCACTTCGCCATCCTGTTCGAAGCACTGTTCATCCTCACCGCTGTGGATGCGGGCACACGTGCCGGTCGTTTCATGCTGCAGGACCTGCTCGGCAATTTCGTGCCGGCGCTGAAGAAGACCGAGTCGTGGACCGCCAACATTATCGGCACTGCCGGCTGCGTGGCGCTGTGGGGCTACCTGCTGTACACCGGCGTGGTCGATCCGTTCGGCGGCATCCAGACGTTGTGGCCGTTGTTCGGCATCTCCAACCAGATGCTGGCGGGCATCGCGCTGATGCTGGGCACGGTGGTGCTGTTCAAGATGAAGCGTGACCGCTACGCGTGGGTCACCGCGGTGCCTGCGGTGTGGCTGCTGATCTGCACCACCTATGCTGGTTTCATCAAGATCTTCGACAGCAATCCGGCGCAGGGCTTCCTGGCACAGGCACACAAGTTCCAGGACGCGTTGGCCAGCGGCACCATCACCGCACCGGCGAAGTCGGTCGCGCAGATGCAGCAGATCGTGGTCAATGCCTATGTAAACACCGGCCTGACCGCGCTGTTCCTGCTGGTGGTGGCGTCGGTGCTGGTGTATTCGATCAAGACGATCGTGGCGGCGCGCCGCAATCCGCAGCGCAGCGACCGCGAGACCCCGTACGTGGCGCTGAAGCCGCATGAAATGGTGGACCTGTAATGAGTACACAACTGGTTCCGGTGGGGCAGTACCAGGCGCATCGCCGGATCTGGCGACGCCTGGTGCAGACGGCGCGGCTGTGCTGCGGCATTCCCGACTACGACAACTATGTGCGGCATGTGCGGGAGAAGCATCCGGACCGCGAGCCGATGGACTACAAGACGTTCTTCCGCGAGCGGCAGGAAGCGCGGTATGGCGGGCGCAACGGTGGTCGCTGCTGTTGAGGTTCCCGGTGGGTGCCGGGCTTGCAGCCCGGCGCCCGCAGAGGCAACGGCAACATCAACTGCAACCGCAACTGCTGGAGCGTCGGCTCTGGGGTTCTGTGGGTTTGACGGGGCGGTGGGGGGGGGGGGGGGCCCCCCCGCCACCCCCCCCCCGGGGGGGGGGGGGGGCCGACGGGCGCCCCCAGTCCCAGCAAGCCCCCCACCCCCCCCCCACGCACAAAAT